>JAJPJP010000446.1 GCA_021324175.1 Chitinophagia bacterium | reverse complement strand
ATATAAATGCCCAGCAGGCAGACCATAACGCCCCCCAGGACAATCCTTCCCCAGGAAGTCGATAACAGATCGTGAAAGGTCGTTTTGCCAGGCGTTGGGTTGAAATTATAATAGATGGAAGGTACCAGCGCACCAAACGCAGAACAAAAACCCAAAACAACAGAGTTGCCAAGAGACATCCCAAGATAACGTACGCCGAGGCCGTAGGTCAGGCCGCCGAAACCCCACAGGAGGCCAAACAACAGGGTGTAGTGGATCGTTGATGCCGATGCGTGGCTAATGATTTCAGCAAATCCCGGAACTGTAAACCAGGCTGCAAGCGGCGGGACGATCAGCCAGGAAAAAAGGCCGCCGATGATCCAATAGTTTTCCCAGTGCCAGGCGCGGACTTTTTTATAAGGCATGTAAAAGCTGCCCGAGGCAAAACCGCCGATATAATGAAAAATGACGCCGAGAATGACCTGCATAGATTAAGTTGACAGTATGTAAGGGACTTGAGGTTGTGAAAATAATGAAAGGTTTGTTAACCGGGATGGTCATTGCGAGATTAAGAAAGGAAAGCGTAGTCATCGTATATTCGAAATAAGAATCAACCGCCATCCATGCAGAAAATTTTTCTTTCCATCATCATCTTTTCGTTTTTCTCCTGCTCACAGAAACCGAAATCGGGCATTGACAGCAATATTCGGAATACAAGGACTGCAAACCAGGTCAATATTCCAGGTACCAGGGTGTACATGACCACGCCGGCTGGTTTTAAGTTTTCCCCGGAATTAATTGGTTTTCGGAAAGGTGATTTTGCGATGATCACTGTTTACGATATGGTGGGTGGTAACTACAACACGAATATTGCACAGTTTACGAAACAGGAACTTGAATCCAAGGGCATTAAAGTGTATGAGTACAAGAACGTCACCGTAGACGGTTTCCCCGGGCGGTTTATCCATGTGCAGGGGCAACCCGGGAGACAGACTTATGATTTAATTTTCGGCGACAACACATTTTCCACGATGGTCATGGCAGCCTTCCCCGCGCTCGATCAAAAGGCCGCAGCCGACATCATTCATTCCATGAATTCAATTTATTATGATACGTCTAAAAAAATAGATCCGACGGCGATCGCAGGCTTTACGGTTAACGACAGCATGTCGCCATTTAAGTTTCGCCAGTTCAGCGCGAATGTTTTTTTATATACTCCCGGAGGCAAAGAGATTAAAGGCAGCGAGGATGCGCCGATGGTTATTATCAGCCAGGTCCCGAGAGACCAGGCCGACTCTGACGCCAAATCTGTCGCTACCTTATTGCTCAGCCAGGTGCAGAACTATGGTCTTTCAAGCCCTGAAATGAAAAACATTTCGATGAATAGCCTGAACGGATATGATACTTTCCAGGGTGAAATCCACGGACAGTTTCGCGGCAAGCCGATGATCATTTACTGTTGTATAATCGGGCGTGGCAACCTTTTTGTTTGGCTCGAGGGCTTTGCCAAAAATGACTTCGACAATAACCTGGACGCTTTCAAAAAAATGGCAGCCACGCTAAGAATAAAATAACAACTTCAGAAAGGTTCGGGGCTGACCGAAGTCCATCCGCCATCTACGACGAGGCTCTGACCGGTTATATGTCGCGCATTATTGGAGACAAGGAATAGCGCGGCGTCAGCGATATCTTTCGTGGTAGCGGGCCGGCCCATCGGCGTAATCCTTGACCAGGTCTTTTCATAACCTTCATCGCCAATAGTTCGCTCTTTAAGCGTAGCACCCGGGGCCACTGCATTGATGTTGATCCGCAGCGGCGATAGTTCGATCACCAGGTTCTTCACCAGCATTTCCAGCGCAGCCTTGGTCATCCCGTATGCTGCCAGGTTGCGATGCGCCTGGTGGCCTGTCACCGACGACATCAGGAGGATGCTTCCCCCCGATTCCTGGCCCTTCATGACCTGTGCCGCCTGCTGCGTAAGAAAAAAACTGCCGCCAAGGTTCACCTGGAGCACACGGTAAAAGGCCTCGGGCTTATAATTTAAAAAATCACCAAAAAGCGTAATGCCGGCATTGGCTATGACAATGTCGAGCTTTCCAAATCGTTCGACAGCCTGCCCGACCAACGACTTGATGATTTCAATTTCGCCAGTATCGCCGGCGATCGATATACAACGGTCTGCGCCAGCTTCCTCATTGATTTTTTTTGCTGCGCTCGCTGCAAGGTGCGGATCGATGTCATTGAGTATGACAGATGCACCGTCCAGGACAAGACGCCTGCATAATTCGAACCCGATGCCGACGCCCGCCCCGGTAACGACCGCGGATTGATGATTGAATTGCATATAAAAAATAAGAGTGAACCCGTTTGATTTCCTTTTAGACCGTTCTAATGCGAGTCCCTTGTCACTTCGCTGCCGGACGCGCCGCGCAGAAAATCCAGGTCTGCCCCAAGATGCGCCTGCTCGACGTGTCGTTGATAAAGACTGACATAGCCGCGGGACGCAATCGAGAATGATCCGGTCATTGCAGATCTTCTTTTACCCAGCTCCTCGTCGCTCACCAGGAGCTGCAGTTTTCTCGACTGCACATCAAGGCTGATCAGGTCGCCCGATCGAACCAGTGCAAAATGTCCCCCTTCGGCCGCTTCCGGCGAAACATGCAAAACGACTGTGCCGAAGCCGGTTCCACTCATTCTGCCGTCAGAAATTCTAATCATATCGGTGACGCCGCTGGCCAGCAGTTTTTTCGGAAGCCCCATATTACCGACTTCGGGCATCCCTGGGTATCCCTTCGGACCCACATTTTTTAGTACAAGGATGCTGTTAACATCCACATCCAGGTCATCGTGGTCGATCCGTGCTTTGTAGTCATCAATGTCTTCAAACACCACGGCTTTTCCTGTGTGCCGCATCAGATGCGGGCTCGCCGCCGAAGGTTTAATCACGGCGCCGTTTTCGCAGAGATTTCCTTTCAAAATGGCAAGACCCGACTCGTGCTTGAAAGGTGCGCTGGTACTGCCGATCACTTCCCGGTTGTAACAAATTGCATCACGGACATTTTCACCGATGCCTTTGCCGTTGGCCGTGAGGCAACCCTGGTGCAGTAACGGAAGCAACTCTTTGATAACGGCAGGAAGGCCGCCGGCATAATAGAGATCCTCCATAAAATACTGTCCCGAAGGTTGCAGGTTGGCGATTAAGGGAATTGATGCTGAAAGCGCATCAAAGTCTTCGAGTTTGAGGGGAATGCCGATGCGACCTGCGATGGCCAGTAAATGGATGACAAAGTTGGTCGATCCGCCGATGGCTGAATTGACGCGAATGGCATTTTCAAATGCCTTCCTGGTGAGTATCTTGGAAGGAAGAAGATTTTCCTTTACCATTTCCACCATGCGTCTCCCGGATTCCTGCGCGAGCACTTTTCGCCTCGAGTCAGCAGCGGGAATCGCGGCATTGCCGGGCAAGCTCATTCCGAGGGATTCAACCATACAGGCCATCGATGACGCAGTACCCATCACGGCGCAGTGACCCCGGCTGCGGCACATGCACGCCTCCGCGACGCTCAGTTCTTCCTCGCTCATGGCGCTAGATCGGACGGCTTCGCTGAATCGCCAGATGTCGCTGGTGCCGATATCTTTTCCCCGAAACTTGCCGGTAAGCATCGGACCCCCTGATACAACGATGGAAGGAATATTCACGCTGCAGGCACCCATGAGCAATGCGGGTGTTGTTTTATCGCAACCACAAAGCAGGACCACGCCGTCCATCGGGTTGGCCCTGATCGACTCTTCGACATCCATACTCACGAGGTTTCGATAGAGCATGGCTGTTGGCTTGATCAACGTCTCACCAAGCGACATCACGGGAAACTCAACGGGGAAACCGCCGGCCTCTGAAACGCCGCGCTTAACGGATTCAGCGAGTTCCCGGAAATGCGCATTGCACGGGGTAAGCTCCGACCAGGTATTGCAAATACCGATGACGGGTTTCCCGGCAAATTCATCATTGGGGATTCCCTGGTTCTTCATCCATGCCCGATAAATAAATCCATCCTTGCCTTTTTTCCCAAACCAGTCGCGGCTTCTTAATTCTTGTTCCATTGATTTGATTTTGTTTCCCGGCTAATTGCTCCAGAGGCGGGGCCTGTTTTTTGCCATGCCTCTCACCGCCATTTTCGCCACAAATGTATCTCCGCTATGCGGATATTTTTTTAAATCACTTTTCGACAGCGTTTCCCGGGCAGTAGTTATGAGCAGATGATCTAAGTCTTCGCCAAAAAAAGCGCATGAGCTCACCTGGGGTGCAGGCACGTCTACTTTGTCAAGCAGTTTACCCGTTTCCGGATTCCAGCGATAAACGCCGAACCCACCCCAGTGCGCAATCCATAACATGCCCTCGGCATCAATGGCCATACCATCGGGCGAGCCCATCGCTTCGGGAATTGTGACAGCGATGCGTTCAAACTTCAGATCGCCGCTTGCAGGTTCGAACTGGTAACAGGCCACAGTTCGTTCCGGCGTGTCTATGTAGTAAAAATGCTTATCATCAGATGACCACCCCATGCCATTTGAAATGGTCACATTCTTCACCCTGGATTGTTTCACCAGGCCATTGTCGATGCAATACAGTGTACCTGCTCCCCTCTTGAATTTTCTTTCCATGGTCCCGATCCAGAGCCTTCCTCGTGAATCTACAGAACCGTCGTTGCAGCGATGGTTGATTTTTTCCCTGTCAAGATCAAGCAGCCAATTGATTTCACTGGTACCCGGAAAGAAACGGACAAGGCCACCCTGCACGCCGAGAAGAAGCGAATCTTCCTCTTCGATGATCAGCGAAAGCCGGTGAGGAATGTCCCAGGTCTTCAATTCTTTTGTATGTGGATGGATTTCAAATAGCCGCTGCCCTTCAATATCGACCCAAAAACAGGTCTTTCTTTTTGTATGCCACATCGGCCCCTCGCCCAAAATGCATTGCGACGGGTATAGTAAGGAGGCGATCACGCTTGAATTTTTGTGCAAACCAAGTTAACTCTTCTTTGGTTAACTTTAATGTCACCCAAATTTGAATTTTATGCATACTCTCTCCCGCCGGAAATTTCTCCGCACGGTGTCCGCAAGCACTGGTGCCATGATGCTTGCTCCTGCATGGAGACCCCTTGATTTTTTTGCAGGCAAAGGCAAGAAACTGGGTATCGCGCTTGTCGGGCTGGGCAGCTATAGTACATACGAGCTCGCGCCAGCATTCCAGTTTACCGGGAACTGCTACCTCGCGGGGATCGTTACCGGCACCCCGGCCAAAGAGAAAACCTGGAGTGAAAAATATAATATCCCTGCAGCCAACATTTACAATTACCAGAATTTTGATTCCATCGCGCATAATCCCGCAATCGATATTGTTTATGTGGTGCTGCCCGTCTTCATGCATAAAGAATATACGATGCGCGCCGCTGCAGCGGGTAAACACGTCATTTGCGAAAAACCGATGTCGATGAACGCGGCCGATTGCAGCGAAATGATACAGGCCTGCCGCAAGGCTGATCGCCTGCTATCGATTGGCTACAGGTTACACTTTGAACCCTACACGATGGAGATGATGAGGCTCGGTCAGCAAAAGGTTTTTGGCGAATTGCAATCCATTGAATGTTCAAATGGGTTTGTCTGGGGAGGAGATCCCAACGCCTGGCGGCTTAAAAAATCAATGGCCGGCGGCGGCGGCATGATGGATATGGGCATCTATACCATACAGGCTGCACGCTACGTGACGGGCGTTGAACCGGTAAGTGTAATTGCCCACGAAGAGAAGACAAAACCTGATTTGTTCAAAGAGGTCGACGAGACCATCCACTACGAATTGGAATTTCCAGGCGGTCTCGTTGCTCACGGTAGTTCCAGCTACAATGCCAACTGGAACGATCTCAAGGCAACTGCCGCTAAAGGATGGTTCGAGCTCACAGAAGCTTACCGTTATAATGGAATGAAAGGCGCAACCAGTAACGGTCCAATGACATTTGATCCCAATGTCAATCAGCAGGCGCTGCAAATGGACGATTTTGCACGCTGCGTAGTTCAAAACAGACCTTCACGCGTAGCTGGCGAAGAAGGATTGAAGGACATGAAAGTGGTTGACGCCATTTACCGCAGCATAGCCAGCGGCGCAAAAGAGAGGATCTAATATCAACGCAGCCGCTCATCCCCGTATCGCGCGCCACAACCAGACGATTCGGACTCCTGTGTAAAATTGCGTCGGAGCGGCAAAAACTAACTCTACATTTGACCTCCCAAATTGATCATCTATAAAAATTTCCGCATGAAAAAGATTTTCAGAGGCGTATTGCCTTTTTTTGTCTGCGCGTTGGGAATATTCCAGCTTGTAAACGCACAGCTTACCGAAGTACCCAATGGAAATAATAAAAAAGCCGTTGTCGGCGAACGCATCGGCCTGACGGACGTCACGATCAATTATGATCGACCCGGCGTCAAAAAAAGAGAAGGAAAAATATGGGGCGAGCTCATCCCCGTTGGTTATTCCGACCAGGGATTCGGCAACACGAAGGAAGCTCCCTGGAGGGCCGGTGCCAACGAAAATACCACGATTGAATTTTCGACGGATGTAAAAGTGGAAGGCCAACCCCTTCCCGCAGGGAAATACGGATTCTTTGTCGCGTATGATCCGGCGGAATGCACGCTGATATTTTCAAAGAACAATAGTTCCTGGGGCAGTTTTTATTATAATCCCAAAGAGGACGTCCTCAGGGTTAAAGTGAAACCGCGGCCAAACGACAAAAGTGTTGAGTGGCTTAAATATGAATTTACCCAGCAGGAGGAAAACAGTGCCGTTGTAGAACTCCAATGGGAAAAATTGATTATTCCGTTTAAGGTCGAAGACGATCTGAATAATCTGCAGGTCGAATCATTCCGACGCGAATTGCGATCTGAAAGGGGTTTTACATGGGAAGCCTGGACTGAAGCAGCCAACTGGTGTGCAGCGCATAATACCAACCTTGATGAGGCATTGCTCTGGTCCGATTCCGCGACCAGTATCAATTTTGGTGGTGACCAATCATTCCAGTCCTGGAATGCCAGGGCTGATGTCCTGGAAAAAATGGGGCGGACTGCAGATGCTGATGCCGCGATGAAAAAAGCAGTGCCCTTTGGCAACGCATTTGACCTCCAGCGCTACGGGCGCAAATTGATTCGCGAAAAAAAGAACCAGGAAGCTTTTGCCGTTCTCAAAATGAACTACGACAAACATCCCAATGAATTCGTGACCAATCTCGGCATGGCGCGTGCCTACTCGGCAATGGGCAATTACAAGAAGGCGCTTGAATTTGCGCAAAAAGCCCAGGCGGAGGCCCCTAATCCGGCCAACAAAGCCAACCTGGACAAAATCGTTAACACTTTGCAGGAAGGAAAGGACATTAACTCTTAATCAACTGGCATTGAACCCGCTAAAAATGCTGCAGCGAACCTGCGGCATTTTTGTTTTTATGCAATGTATACTTGCTGAAAATCGAAAGGTTTAATCGCTATGAATATTTTTTTCATTAGCAATTCATTAATAAACCATGCATTCGGATCGGCGTCTCATTAATGTAAATAAACTTTGAAAACAACAAAACGTAAAAACATGAAAACCTTATTTACCCTGATGCTGCTGATGCTGATCATCGTCGCCGGCACCATAAGCTTTGAATTCTTTGCGAAATCCATATATGGAAAATCCGCTTTGCTTACCCTGATTGCTATTCTGTCATTGGATTTCTGTGTTTACCTGATGAGTAACAAAAGGGCGCGCGCGTAGTGATCGTTACCGTTATCCTCAAGAAGAAACCGGGCAACCTGAATTTGTAAAAGGATTTTGGTTGCTTTTGCGTTTTGTACCGGATGGGAACTTTTATTTAGCCCCGTTCGCCGAAGATCATGCTTCCTATCCTGACCATTGTACTTCCCTCCTCCAATGCCACCTGGTAGTCGTTGCTCATCCCCATGGAAAGGGTTTCGAACGCAAGTCGTGATGATTGGAATTGCCGGTATTTGTCGAAGAGCGTTTTTAGCCTTTTGAACTCCGACCTTACTTTATCCATGTCCTCGGTCATCGAAGCCATGCCCATGAGGCCCTTGATGCGAATATTGTTCAGAACGGGCGAGTCACCAGAAATAAACCCGATTGCGCCATCCAGTTCTGCTTCGTCAAAACCGAATTTCGTTTCCTCCTGCGCTATGTGTATTTGCAGGAGACAGTCAATGGAGCGGGAGTTTTTTGCAGCCTGCTTATTGATCTCAGTTAAAAGTTTCATGCTGTCGACACTCTGTACGAGATGAACAAAGGGCGCGATGTATTTGACTTTGTTTGTCTGGAGATGACCGATAAAGTGCCACCGGATATCTGCCGGCAGCTCATGATGCTTATCCGCGAGTTCCTGAACGTAATTTTCACCGAAATCCCTCTGCCCCAGTTCAAACACTTGCTTGATGTCCACCGGAGGCTTGGTCTTCGATACGGCTACCAGGGTTGCCTGTGCGGCGGCCAGCTCCGAGCTGATCTTCGTATATACTTCCTGGTTGATCATGTCATGCCAGTCTTGACTGGATTAATAAAAATTAGCGGAGGATCGACCGGCTGATAACGATGCGCTGCACTTCGCTGGTGCCTTCGTAGATCTGCGTAATTTTTGCATCGCGCATCAGGCGTTCGACATGATATTCTTTGACAAATCCGTAACCGCCATGGATCTGGACCGCCTCGGTGGTTGCCCACATCGCGGTTTCACTGGCAAAGACTTTGGCCATCGATGAACTTAATGCGTAATCGATGTTGCGGTCTTTCTGCCATGCGGCACGCATGCATAAGAGCCTTGAAGCGTCGATGCGCGTCGCCATATCAGCCAGCTTAAACTGGATGGCCTGGTGCTGCGCTATTTCCTTGCCGAATGCTTTTCTTTCTTTGGCGTACCTGACGGAAAGATCATAAGCGCCGGCAGCAATGCCAAGCGCCTGGGATGCAATGCCGATCCTGCCTCCCGCCAGCGTCCTCATGGCAAAGGGAAAACCGAATCCGTTTTTACCGACCTGGTTCTCTTTCGGCACAACGACATCCGTAAAGGATATGCTGTGCGTGTCGCTTCCCCGGATGCCCAGCTTATTTTCCTTCGGCCCCACGGTTACACCTTTCCAGCTTTTTTCGACGATAAACGTATTGATGCCATGACTTTTTTTGCTGGCGTCTGTCTGGGCCATGACAAGGTAAACACTCGCGGTATTGCCGTTGGTTATCCAGTTTTTAACGCCGTTCAGAATATAGTGATCTCCCCTGTCGACCGCGGTTGTACGTTGCGAGGTAGCATCGCTGCCCGCTTCGGGTTCGCTGAGAAGAAATGCCCCGATGAAAAGTTGTTCGTCCTTCTTTCCCTGCGCCAGCGGTGTCAGGTATTTCATTTTTTGCTCTTCAGTGCCATATTCCTGCAAACCCCAGCAAACGAGGCTATTGTTTACGCTCATGCAAACGCCAACGCTGGCGTCGATTTTATTGATTTCTTCCATTGCAAGGACATAACTGACCGTGTCCAGGCCCGCGCCGCCGTATCTCTGATCGACCATCATTCCCATAAATCCCAAGTCTGCCAGCCTGAGAATCAGGTCACGCGGAAATTGCTGCTTTTCATCCCTTTCTATCACACCGGGAAGACATTCGATTTGCGCAAAATCGCGTGCCGCTTGCTGGATCATCTTATGTTCTTCGCTAAGCTGAAACTCCATTATTAAATTTTGATGCGCAAAAATAGCAGATTACTGACAGAAAAACTAACGATCGTTAGGACGACCTGCGGGCAACTACATACAATAAGGGAACAAGCCTTCGGAATGAATTAAATGAAAGTGAATTGAGATTTCAAATTGCAACAATAGAGGTAAAAAAAACGTGCATTGAGATTGCGTCTAGATACAGTTACAATAAAAATTCATTAATTAAACTAACAAAACAATTACTTGAATTATTGGACGTGATTGAATAGCGCGTAATCCAGTTTTTCGGTATACCTAATCTTTCGTTCTTGAGTATCCCAATAAGTACAAATGATAAGATTGTTTTCAACATAAGAAACCACAAAATTTTGACTACCAGATTTTAAAACCACAACATCACCAATTTTAAATTCATTCTGTGGCATAGAAAAAGATTTAACGATTATTAAATGTTGTCTTGAAACAATAAAATTACGGCTATGTTTAAGAATTTTCAGGAACTAATCACCACCTTGTAGTATTATTAAAAATAAAGACCATTACATATGCAAAAAAAACATCTTATCCTCATCGGTACCTGGAAAATGATGAAAGACAGCGGTACTTTGGGAACCACTTCTTTTTACTATGTGCGTGGCGGGAATTCAAATACCGTAACGCTTGATGGCGACAGTATAAAATTTAACCTCAACAATACTGGCGTTTATTATTCCAATGGCTTGAGCTCGCCACAGGATTTTACCTGGAGCTTTTCCAATTCTGCAAAAACCGAAATCACCTGGGTAGTTGATTTATCTTCCATAACAACAACGGTCACATGGAATATTCAGACATTAAACTCCACGCAATTAACCTACATAGAAACATACGACCAATCAGGCACAAGTTGGTATGGCGTAATAACCAGGGCCCCCAATTAAAGTGACGATCGGGATCGCGAATTGGTAAAGTATAATAAATTGGTCCCCTTTTCGTTATCAGATAAAATCCACCTATGAATGAGACACACCATTGCCTTGAGTGCGGGCATTCAATCACCACGGGCATTTTTAATTTCTCCACAGAAGAGTTTGGCGTCCCACTTTGCATGAAACATCAACACTGGCTCCGCGAATCGAAGGCGTCTGAAACAGCCCGTTCTCTTTATTTTGCCTTAAAGGAAAATGGCGCAGCGGTTGTGCTGGAATATTCCGATGGAAAGAAAACTGTTGATATCGCGATTCCCGGTAAATTATACATCGAAGTCAACGGCAGTAACCACCAAGAACCGGACCAGGCCCTCACCGATTTTCTCCGCTCTCTCCACTCGTGGAAGGAGAATATACCAACCCTTAATGTTAGCAACGAACATATTTGGAACAGCTACTATTTCGGCATCCTCGTTGACAGGTTGACTGAGCTGTCAAGGGATCAGAAAATGACAGGCTAGCCATTTTAGGATATGCATATTTTTCTTGAGTCGCAAGTTGGTATTGCTGCCATACAAAGTCTGCAAGGACATCCAACCTTATCCACATGAAGACAGATTCTGCCTAATCTTTATATCGAATCGCTTTTATCGTCTCCTTGGATGACATCGAGCTAACAAAAGAAAGTGGAAGCTTATTCCGCAGCGCAAATTGATTCTAAGAACTCGATGGAAAAAATCGGGCAAAAAAAGATCTCCGATTGTTGAACAAACGAAGTATGGGAAATTAAGAAAGCCATAAAAGACCGCAATTAAAATATTCGCACCGCGACTTTCCGGCAATTTGGTATATTGCCGGCTTCAGGATAACTTGCCGCTGAATTGTAGACACAGTTTTGAAACTCCTCGCTAATCGTCCTGAAACCGTTCTTACATTTTCATTTAATAATCAAAAGCATCATGGGCAGCCGCGCACTTTTATTCCTATTACTTTGTCTTATCGCCAATGGTATTTGGGCCCAGCGCCGCCTGGCGGTCAGTGGCACAGTGCGCGATAAGGGATCCGGGGAAACGCTGGTTGGCGCCACCGTCCTTCTTCTCGAAAATCCCAGGTCGGCCGTGCAAACGAATGCTTATGGCTTTTACTCACTCAATGCTCCGGCGGGCAAATACAGGTTGGTCGTGAGCTTTAGCGGCTATTCGAGCGATACGATACCCGTGAACCTGAGCACAAATCAGACGATACCCGTTTCGATGTCGGCGGAAGTGGCCCAAATGGAGCAGGTCGTGATCAGCTCCCGCAATAACAATAGCAACGTCACCAAAGCCCAGATGGGCGTGCAAAAACTTTCTGTCGCTGAAATAAAAAATATCCCGGTCATCTTTGGCGAGGCCGATATTTTGAAAACCATCCAATTGCTGCCTGGTGTTCAATCGGGGGGTGATGGCAGCAGCAGCTTTTATGTTCGCGGCGGTTCGGTGGATCAGAACCTGATCCTGCTGGACGAATCCACCGTGTATAATCCCTCTCACCTGCTGGGCTTTTTCTCCACCTTTAATTCGGATGCAATAAAGGATGTCACGCTGTACAAAGGCTCGATCCCGGCGGAGTTCGGCGGAAGGCTGGCGAGCGTGCTGGACGTCATCATGGACGACGGCAACATGGAGACTTTTCATGCAAGTGGCGGAATTGGTCTGATTTCTTCCCGTCTCAATGTGCAGGGCCCTATTGAAAAAGATGACGGTTCGTTTATCGTCAGCGCCCGCCGAACATATGCCGATGTCTTTTTAAAGCTTTCCAGGGATTCAACGACGCGCAGCAGCAGCCTTTATTTTTACGACATCAATGCCAAGGCCAATTATAAGCTGGGAGCGAATGATCATATTTACATCTCCGGGTATTTTGGAAAGGACAACCTGGGGCTCGGAAATACCTTCGGCCTGGACTATGGCAACTCAACGGCCACCTTGCGGTGGAACCATATATTCAGCAACCGGCTGTTCTCCAACAGTTCGCTCATCTACAGCAAGTATAGCTACAACATCGGTATCAATTCCGGGAACAATGATATTACCGTGAACTCGTATATCGCGGACTGGCATTTCAAGGAAGACCTGGAATATTCCGCCGGAACGGGGAGCAGGATTAAAATTGGCCTCGACCTGATCGATCACAAGACTTCTCCGGGTGTTATTACGGCGAGCGAATCGTCCAATTTTATCAGCCTTTCTTTGGAAGACCGCCATGCGCTGGAAAATGCGCTCTATATTTCGCATGATCTTACTGTCGGAGAAAAAATCAGCCTTGAATATGGACTTCGCGCGGGTATGTTTACCATGCTCGGGCCGGGAAGCTTTTACAAATATGATTCGTCAGGGAATGCCATCGACACGTTTAAGTATAGTTCCGGGCAGGTGGTAAAAAATTACATCAACCTGGAACCCCGCTTCTCCATGAGTTACCGGCTGAACGACGTAAGCTCGGTCAAGATAGCTTTTACCAGGACTACACAAAACCTGCATTTGCTTTCAAACTCCACCTCCTCGAATCCCACAGATGTCTGGATCCCCAGCAGCAACAATGTGAAACCGGAGATCGCCGACCAGGTCTCAGCAGGGTATTTTCGAAATTTTCATGAAAACCTCTATGAGTTCTCCGCCGAGGTGTATTATCGGAACATGCAAAACCAGATTGATTATAAAAAAGGTGCGGAGCTCATCGCCAATGAAAATGTGGAATCGCAGCTCTTGTTTGGCAAGGGGAGAGCCTACGGAATCGAGCTGTTTTTAAAGAAAAAATTCGGCGCCTTCACGGGCTGGCTTAGTTACACGCTTTCACGGACAGAGCGGCAGTTCCCTGGCGTCAATAACAACAACTGGTACCCCGCCAACCAGGACCGGACTCACGACCTTGCGTTGGTAGGAGTGTACAAGCTCAGTGCGAAATGGACGCTTTCAGCCGACTTTGTTTATTATACGGGCAACGCGGTAACCTGGCCCGACGGCAAATATGAAGTGAACGGCGCTGCTGTCTTTTTGTATAGCAGCCGCAATGGCTACCGGATGCCTCCATACAACCGGCTTGACCTGAGCGCCACCCTCCAGGGTAAAAAGACAAAGAAGTTTGACAGCAACTGGAACTTTTCGCTCTACAATGCCTATGGCCGTGAAAACCCCTATAGCATCAGCTTCCAACAGGACCCCGCAAATCCTGCCAAGACCCAGGCTGTCCAATATGCCCTATTCCGGTGGGTACCATCGATCACTTACAACTTTAAATTCTAATGATGAAACGGAAATTCCTCTACCTGTTTTTGCTTGGGCTTTGGCTGGTATCCTGTCAAAAGATCGTTCACCTGAATTTGAATACGAGCGCGCCAGAAACCGTGATTGAAGGCATCGTGAATGACTCGGCGCAAAATAATTCCGTGATCATTTCGCGCTCCGTTGGTTTTTACCAGGACAATATTTTCCCGTCCGTCCTCAACGCAAAGGTCACGATCAGCGACAACACCGGTTTTACAGACAGCCTGACTGAAAATTCCCCCGGCATTTATATCACCCATCTGCTCCGGGGAATTCCGGGAAACACCTACACGCTTTCCGTGCACATGGGCGACACGGTTTATAGCGCCGTGTCCACCATGCCCGGGCGCGTTCCGCTGGACTCGGTAACATTCAGCCAGAATTCGGGGTTCAGAAGACAAACCATAACCACTTTGGTCAATTTTCAGGATCCCCCTGGCCAGAAGAACTACTACCAGTTCAATCTGTTTATCAACAACGTACAATTCACAAAGGAAATCTTTGTATTTGACGACCGCCTGTCGGACGGAAAGTATATTCAACTGAATCTGAGAACAGACAGTGCCTATATCCAGTCAGGCGATTTGGTCTTGGTACAGATGAATTGCGTGGACGAAAACACCTATAATTATTTCAGCCAATTGCGCCAGGCAATCTCGACGGGAACTTTTAATACGGACGCCTCTCCCGCAAATCCCGCTACCAACCTGGCTGGCGGTGCTTTTGGATTTTTCAGCGCCCAGGAGACCGATTCAAAATCGGCGATCGTACCTTAAGTGATTTTGCACTGTGCTGGTGATGTTTAAGAGGCTTGGTGCGGCAATTCTCGCTGAGAGAAATCCCTCGTCCTTATCTTCCGGAATGCCAATAAGTTGTTTTTTTGGCTATGCGTTGGAGCACGAAAAATCAGTCGGTTGATCAGAGGGAAGGTTGCATGCTATCGAACTCAGTGGCATTTCCCGGAAACCGTCGGGTATCCGCTAACGTTTAAAACAAGAACCCGAGACGTTCACAGCAATTTAAATACGATTCCTGTCGTTTCCTTCTCGCAATCCAAACGTGAAAAACACATTAAAAGCCAATATCATCGT
>JAJPJP010000085.1 GCA_021324175.1 Chitinophagia bacterium | reverse complement strand
CTGAAATTGCTTGCATTTTTGAGCTAATTGCAGAAATGACAGGCATTTCGAGCAGAGATAAATATGGGGAACGCGTCGAAAATTTCTATTCGTCTCTTTCAGCGGAGAGGGAGGTATTCGAACCCACGGCTAATTTAGGCTTTGTGGTTTTCTCGCAGTAGTGGTTCTTGTTCCGCCGAAAGCCATGCCCAGCAAGGGTTATAACCTAGGCTGTCGACATGCTAATTCTGCTAAGTTCTAAATTCTTTTGCAAATGCGATTTCTAAATGTCTTCCATATAACTTAAATTATGCGATCTGCTTTTTTAGCAATTCCAACTTTTTTTCCAGGTAAGCAATTTTGGCATTCTTCCGCTTTTTTTGATATTGTTTCAAATCCATCGGAGTGAACTCTACGTGATTGTTCACCATTTTATAATATATGGTTGCAATTTTATTTGCCGAGGCTACTATGGCGTATTTATTTCCTCCTTTTGATTTCATATGGCGGAAGTAGTCCCCTAACCAGTTGTCACTTCGCTGAACAGCATTGGCGGCCATTCGAAAAGCCTGACTGGCTGGATTAGGTTTCTTTTTCATTAACTTACTGCTTATCAATTTTCCTCCTGATATTTTATTATTGGGGCATAAATTCAACCAGGAAACAAAATGTTTTTCAGTAGCCCATTTACTCATATCTGTTCCTGTTTCAGCCAGTATTGTCAAAGCGCCGAGTTCACTCATCCCATAAATGGCCAGCACGTCCACACCCAGCACGCTTTTCAAAAATGACCGGGCATCAAATTTTGGGGTACACTTACTCTTTCTCTTTAATGTCAGCTGACCATGGGCTTCTTTGTAAGACTCCGTAATGGGAACCTCACCTTCATTTCTAAGCGCTGCATATTGCTGTAACTGGGCCTCTATCTCTTTATCACAGGTTGCAATACGTTCCTTGAAAAATTTGTAACACTTGTAACTCTCCGTGAGGGTAAACAATTGTTCTGCACGCCAGCTGCCTTGTAGTGATTTCACAATGGTTTGATGATCCGCCTTGACGCGACTGTTAATTAACGGTAGAAAGTTCGCTGCATTCCTTTCTCCTGCAATGATCGCCTCAAGAATGGCGGTACCGGTCTTACCCATCAGATCACTGATCACGGTATGCAATTTTATATTCATAAGTTCAAGCGCCTTCTGCATCCTCAACACAAACCGGCTACTTTCTTCAGTAAGCGTTTTCCTATAGCGAACCAATGTTCCCAGTGATTCCTGTTCATTATCGGGCAGGTAACTGCTTTTTAACAATCCACAACTATGCAATTGTTGTAGCCATTGGGCATCACACTGGTCACTTTTTCTACCTGTAACACTTTTTACATGCCGGGCGTTTACCAGATAGACCTCAAAACCATATCCAATCAAATTATTGAATAAGGGTTTCCAGTAAACCCCAGTGCTTTCCAGGGCTATCGTCTCTACCCCGCATTTTTCCAACCAATTGGCAATCTCCTGGAGATCACAGCTCATCGTTCCAAAACTGCGAACCGACTGCTTGTCCCGATCTTTAGGGACGGCTACGGCATGGATGCTATCCCCAACATCAATACCTGCACTATTGGGATTAACGACTTCCATAGGCAAAAAACTTTTGCCTTTCGCTTTTTTCAAGATTTTTTCCTGCATAGGCTTATGTTTTAAAAAGCAAATGAGCTTTGCCTTCTGGCATAACTTGAGTATACTCTTCCATACGGGGTCGAGCCCCAATTTGAAACTAAAGAAGCCAGAAGAACCAGACTCTGAAATGGAATTGAAATTTCATTGACATTAGGGGTCTTGCTGCAAAGCGCTTTTGCTTCCTAAATTTACTTCATCATGCTAAAAAATCAGCAGCGTTCATTCCAGAGTTATTTTTTGCGAAACATTGGTCACTTATTTGGAGACTCTGAAATTACACCAGCTTTAAAAAGAGCTTTCCCTAATGTACATAACAAGAACAAGAATATTTACTGAAAGCAATATTTTTTTCAGGAATCGAATACGAAATGTAAGTTCCTCTGATGTTGACCCGCCCTGGCTATCGCTTACGGAGATGGCATTGTCAAGATAGCCCGGACTTGGACCCGAAGGATCTAGTATCCTTGCAGACGTAATGGTCCCGCTGGGATTCAGGTCCCCTTAATCAAATCACTGGTTCTTTGTTTGTTGCAATTTGACTTAGAATTTTGGTGAAGATCCGGTGACTTACTTTCGGATTTGGTCGTTTCAGCTTAATTTATGTATTTTCTTTTTTATGTCAAAGAAACGACAATATAAAGATCTGTGGCTACCGTTCTGAAGAAAATAATAAATGCCTTATATTTGCAAGTACCGACGAGGAAAAGTTTCCCTGGATTCTTTAGCAGCTAATATTGTGATGAAAACAAAGGGAAAATGCTATGAGATCGATATTATGTGAATTCCTCAAAGTTAAGGAAGTGGCGACGTTTTAGCCGAATTTTTAGGTAAATTCTTATTTACTAAGTAATGGTCATTTTTCTCAGCACATCACATTCTGACGATCCAATAGTAAATTTAATAGGTTTGGGGATGTTTGCAGTTGCAATAATTGCAGGGTTATTATCTAGGTATAATCAAAAAAGAAAAGACGAAAGAAAGAAGGAAGAGAAAGTTTGATTTAAATTTGGCAGTCAATTTTTGATCTGACAAATAAGGATTAAAGTTTTATAGAGTCAGGATATTTTTAGGCTGCTGGTGGTAATTTGTAATAGTTGATACTTGATCTGACAAATAAGGATTAAAGTTTTATAGGGTCAGGATATTTTTAAGCTGCTGGTGGTAATTCGTCCAGCAGTTTTTGTTTTGCTAAAGGTAACGCATCCAGGAATGTTTGCATAGGTGTTTTGCCATAGCAGTATCTGCCGCTGTGTGGTCGCTCATTGTTGTAGTACTCCATCCAATGATCCAGGTCGGCCTACAGATCTTGTAGAGTGAAACAAACTATGTCAATCGTTCGATCGAATTAGTCGTATTGATCAATTTGCAGATTGCCTCGGAATATTGAAAATAAGTGCTGAGTTTATCCCATTCGCGCTTCCACGAATCAATGACGATCGGATATTTCTTCCCCGGCCTTTTTCAAATTCCTCTAGGCCGGTTTCTGACTCATCCTCGGTTTTGGCCTCGTTGTTTTCTTTTCCCTAAAACTGTATTAAAGGTCATTAAATTTTTCACCTTTGACACAGTTTATTTACGCTCTTGCCTTCAACCGAACAAGTTTTTCATCACCCTTTTGCTAAGATTGCTACGATTCAATTTTTTTATATATAGCATAACGCTTCCCACCGAATATCACGTCCAGCCTGTCTTTTTTAACTTTTTTGACTCTTAAATTTAATATTTTTTCATTCTCCTTCACTATTCGAAATACATTAGCTCCTGGCGAAGATGAATCTGACCTTGCCGGAACCCGATACGGGGGCGCCAAAATCATTTTTGGGCTAATAGGGTGTGAATGCATGTAAGTTGTAAATAAGAGATAGGCATTTTAGGGTGATTGCGGAAATGTATATTCGGGAACCAAAATCATTTCATGTTGGGAAATGCATGGGCCATATTTAACTGGTAACCCAGCGGATTCAAAAACCAGATGAAAGTTCTTTGGCCGGCACCAAAAATATAATTCTTTTGAGGGAAGGCCAATGCGAACTTAAGGGGAGAATTCCTCGAATTCCGCCAATTCCTTTAGGAAACGGTTCGAAATTTGTCCCCTTCTGCCCGCTAGTAAGTCCATCAAATTGTATTAAACCGCCGTAAAATCAACCGCTTAAGGTTTTTTTTATTTAGGGGCCCCCCTAAAAAGCATTAAAAAACATGAATGCCCGGCTACTCATTCCGGTGCTCGCCTTGAGTGAAACCTAGAGTAACCGAATTATGACCAAATTCTTTGCGGGCAAGAAGTCCAGCCAATGGACATGCGAATGTCACATTGCTTGATCCCGAAGATTTGAACGTAAAAAAGAGAGTGATTCTCTAATTGAATGCAAAAGGATCGGGTCAATAGGAGAATTCGTGTTGAAAGGGTCAATTGAATCTGAAAAAGAAAATGATGTCATTCTCAGTTTAAAACTTATTAATATCGCTATAGAGAATTATCTGCTTCAAAAATTATACTAAAGAAGAAAAAAGTTTAGTAGCTGGGCGGTAGCGATTAAGCAAAAATCCACCTTAGCCAGGCCAAGGGGCGCCTAAATAAAAAAGCTCAATTAATGTTACATTGACTTAATTAGTAAAATTATGCTCGAACTAAAATTGCAGATGCAAATATCTGTTGATGGTTATGTTGCAGGATTGAATGGAAAACTTAATTGGATGACCTGGAGACTTGACGACGAGGTGATCGCCTTTATTCAATCGCTTACTGACAGTTGTGACGCTGTTTTATTGGGCGGAAAGATGACCGAAGGATTTGTAAACTACTGGGAAGCTGTAAAACCTGATAGCCCCGAATTCGCGTTTGCTGAAAGAATGGTTGGTTATCCAATTTATTTTTACCAAGACGCTCACCAGGCCCATTGGTAAAAACACGTTGCTGGCAAAAGGGAACTGGCTGGCGAAATCGCGAATCTTAAGCAACAAGGTGGTAAGGATATCCTTGT
>JAJPJP010000295.1 GCA_021324175.1 Chitinophagia bacterium | reverse complement strand
TTGTCGATAAGCAACAGGATCAGCAGTAGGGTAAATGTTGCACAATAGATGTGAATTGAGAATATTCCATGATTTGTATATAGAAACTGTTTTCGTCTGACATAAACGAGTTGTAATATCATCGCGAAGAATGGAAGTGAGAAAAAAAGTATTTTGGGGAAGGAGTGCGTAAAGTTTTCTTTAATATGCTCAACAAAAGATTCCTTATCCCGGCGAAGCTCGGTGCCGATGATGACTAGTTTTCTGGTTGCAAGTCTCACAAACCAGCCGTCCCTCTGATCCGGTGGTAGCAATTGTTGGGCGGAATCGTACTCTCTAATAGTCCGATATTTGACCCAATAACTTACGACGGAATCGCTTTTCTTTTGTTTTCCGGTGCTAAAATTCTTAGATGGCGCTACCTTCGTCGCTCTTGCGCGGAGCAGCAATAGTTCAGCATCCTCCTCATCAAATTGGCGGGTTGAAGTATCGCCATATTCGGCCTTGGCTTCAGCAATTATCGCCGCTAGTTCCGCTATGCTGTCCCTGATTTCACCCTTAGTTTCATTGTCCTTTTCAGCGGATAGTCTGCTCTCCAAGGCAATTTGCTCATTTTCCCACCCCAAAATATTTTTGCCTTTGCCGGATATGTTTGCCGGCGTGTCATCAGCCGGTTTAAAGTTCATCACCCTATCCTCACTTTTAAGCCAGAAAAATATCAGGAAGAAAAATGCCGATGTAAAAACGTACATTCGAATCGGATTCAAATAACTAGCGCGCCTTCCCAGCATGTACTCCTTCGAAAGGAAACCCGGCTTTGTCAACAGCAATTTCGATGTGCTAAAAAATTTCCCGTCAAAATGCGTGATGTCATAAAAAAAGTGCGAGACCAAATGCCACACCGTCTCTTTTGGCTCCAGGTTTTCTTGCCCGCACAAGTGGCAATACCTGCCAAAAAGCTGCGCGTTGCAGTTTAGGCAAATTTTTTCTTTGCGTTCTTTTGAATGCGACACAATGAATGCTGAATTGGAGATATTAGAGAAAAGGTTTGCATTTTTTTAGAATACCGAATACATTAAAAGCAACTTTTTTTTCGTTATTTAGTTGATTTATCAACACGCAGCCGATCAAAAAATGAAGATATCAATTAAAATCATACTGTTCGTATTACCCACGCAATTATGTAACGCACAATACTATTATAAAGATATTCTTGCCACAAAAGAAGCTGTTGAAAAGCAACGGCAATATAAAGTCTCAAATGTCAGAAGCGTCGATGTTATAAGCACAGATGCAGAGGAAAGACCGGAAGAGGGATTTGTCTGCCGTCAGCAGGTGGCTCCGGATTTCCTGGAAACTGATACATATACCAAATCAAGATTTAATCCTGAGTCTTATCAGATGACGTTTTTTGATAGCCGGGGTTATATTATAAAGACAGTTGATACCAGCCAAAAATATTATAGCACCACAGAATATCAGTTTGACATGGTCGGCCGGCTACTCAAAATCACCAATACGTCGACTGAAACGGATAACCATTTCAATGACATTGAAGAACACCTGTGGCAATATGATCCATCGGGAAGGCCGTCAAAACTGTTGAAGGTGAAAAATGGTACGGATACTACTTATTTTCATTTTGTTATGGACGATAAGGGGGATATTACCGAAGAACACGGAGTCCACGAAGGGGAACCTTTGCCAACCATTTACTATTATTATAATAACTCAAATCAATTGACCGACATTGTCCGGTTCAATGCGGCTGCCAATCGCTTGCTGCCTGATTATATTTTTACCTATAATGGTCATGATGCGGTCGCCTCGATGGTAATGGTGCCGGAAGGAAGCACAAATTATCAGCGCTGGGCTTATCAATATGATGACAAAGGACTGCGTACGGAGGAGATCTGCTTTGACAAGCAACGGCAAATACTGGGAAAAATCCACTATAGCTACCATTTTGCAAGATAAGGCGACGACTATTTTAGCTGTTGGGGAACGTCGCGTACTTTTTCGCGACTAATTTGGTATTTTTATTCAAAATAAACGGAATTCCTTAGTTTTGGCCAATGAACGAATAGAAAGTTTTTTATTCCTATGAGTACACTTCGCAATCCGGGCTGGCTTCGTAAATATGAACTCCAGTATACCAATATCGATGACATTCCCGCAGATACTTTCGACCAGATAAATCAAAAACTTGATGTCCTGTCAGGGCCGGACGCTCCCGAAGTGAGCATCATCATTGCCGCGTGGAATGAGGAGGCAAAATTGCTTGCAACGTTGGGATCGTTGGCAGATAATAAAACTCAACGTTCCACAGAAATCATCGTTGTGAATAACAATTCTACAGACCGGACACAGGAGATTCTGGACAAACTCCATGTTAAAAGCCTGTTTCAACCAATGCAGGGATGCGGCCCCGCGCGACAGCTTGGACTTGAAAATGCCAGAGGAAAATTCATTCTCACAGCTGATGCCGATTGCATTTATCCTCCAAAATGGATTGAGAAAATGGCAGAAGGACTCGGCAATCCGGGTGTCGTGTGTATATATGGCCGATATTCCTTTATCGGCAACGAAAAGACTACGCGGCCTAAGTTATTCTTTTACGAAAAAATAAAAGATGTGATGGCCGATATCAGGCATTTCAAACGCCCCCACATGAACTGTGTCGGCCTCAGCATGGGATTCCCTCGCGAGTATGGATTGAAGGTTGGATACGTCATGAGAAATATTAGAGGAGAGGATGGGAGAATGTGCTTCGATCTCATGAAGTATGGTAAAGTAATCCAGTTAAAGGATCGCGACCTGAGAGTGTGGACGGGTACCCGGACGCTCGATAAGGACGGAAGCATTTTTAAAGCCCTCATGATGCGGGTCCTGAAGGAGCTGCGTCGCGCCAGCGATTACATTAAGCTCCATCCGCACCACGATACAAAAACTTCTCGAAATTAGTTTTCCACATTTGAGGAAACCCGTTGCTGCGGCAAGGGCATTTCAGGACATTTTAGATTTTTCTTCTGCTATTGTGTAGAGCAAAATACGCGTGGATAATTATCAACTCAAAAAGCAAATTTTTTAGTAGTTCTACGCAATTCAAGTATTTCTGCGCGGCAATTTTCCAAATTCAGGACGGTTTATCAACAAGTAACTAACATGCCGGCTTTTGGCAAGTAATTTGAAAATTCTTAAGTCTCATTATTTTTTTTCCAGAGAAAAATTCAGAGTTCCTCCTCTCCACGATAAGAAAAGCCATCAGGTTCTTGCTAATCTTTTTTTACTAACTGCTTATTTTTTTCTTTTGGCAAGCATTTTGTTAATATCGTTGGAACATCCAATATCGTATCACTTGAAAAACTGTGCCCAAAACTATGAGACTAATCCTTTACCCTATTAGAAGTAATAGCACGTATTATTTCTGCACATCTTTATTACCCAAATTTTTAATCTTCTTTGCGATTTTGTTGTCGGCTGGATTTAATGTCCGGGCGCAATTTCAATTTGGGGAAAATCCCGGTTATTATGGTTCGCAGTATACGGACCAGCAAATTTATGACCTCATGTATGCGGCTGGCGCCCGATCGGCCCGTTCGACCGTTTCAGTTCAATACTACCTTCAATACGGGATGGGCACATACGAGGCTCGTCTCCAATATCCATATTCAACAAAGGGAATGCGCAACAATACGTTTTTTCTTGATGCATCGGGAGGCCCGACCTATGCTGGTCAAAGTACGGCAACAGCAAGCAACGGCGCACAGTCATGGTTGCCTGGTGGACTTTATAATGCTCCGTTCAATAGTGATGGTTCGATCAATACCAGTAATCTTTGGGCCAAGTACTGCTATGACGTAGTGCAGTCTATCGGTCCATACTTTACTTATTTCGAAGTTTGGAATGAACCAGACCTGACGGGCTCGATAAATTCTTATGAGGATTCAACACAGTCATCAACTTCATGGGAGAAAGTTGAGCCTGCTTCGGGAGATCTTCCGAATATGAATGCCTCGGTTGAGGACTACGTACAGTTATGTATGATCGCCAACCAGGTGATTAAAAAATACCAGCCAAATGCAAAGATCGCCACGGGTGGCCTCGGTTACCCATGGTTTTATATGTGGTTTTTGAAGAAAGGCGGAGGTCAGTGGATTGATGAATTGAGCATTCATTTCTACCCTTATTTCAGCTGGACAACCTGCTCCTGGACAGGGTCAGCATGCGGGCCCGCAGGATTTCACCGGAACTCAGATTACGCAGTTTCCTGCATGACCCGGCAGTTGGCAAATTTCCGGGCAATTGAAACTCAGCTCGGAGCTCCTCACAAGCCGATGATGATGACCGAATCAAATATCCCCCGATGGAGCTATGTGTCGTCAGCCAATTTGGAAGTATTCCCAAATAACAAGCCTTGGGGAAGTGACGCCACTCAAAAGAATTATACGATCAAGGCTTTTACAAAAATGATGGAAAGTGGCCTTGACATGTTCTACTTATATCAGACAGGGGAAACGGGCGACAGTGGGTTGAATGATGGAAGTGCGGGCAGTGAGATTGACGCAATGGGAATGTATAAGAATTTGACAAAAGCAACGCCAGGAAAAGAGGTGATGACCAACCAGGGTATCGCTGTCAAAACCTTGCAGCAATTGCTGGGTAACTATAAGGTCGACGGTTCGCAGCCTACATTTCCATCTGGCGTCGACGGCGTGCGTTTCGACAGTGCCGGAAATAAGGTGTACGTGGTCTGGGCTATTACTGGCCTTGATATGTCCGAGACAGCCTCAGGTTCCTTTACATTGCCTTCGGGAACCAATTTTAAAAAATATTTGTATGATGGGTCGTCGCCGGGATTGGTAAGCGGAACTGTTTCACTGATCGGAGATCCTTACATTCTTGTGCAAACGAGCGGCAACATTTCATCCGTCAATTGCAATGCTGGTACGAATCAGGCAATCACGCTCCCGACGAGTACGGCGACATTAGACGCATCGACCTCATCTGCTAACAACTCTACAATAAGTTCATACGCCTGGACGCAAGTTTCTGGTCCCAACTCAGCTTCGCTGTCCAATGCCAATACAGTTACCGCCACAGCCAGCAATCTTCTGGCAGGCACTTACACCTTTCAGGTATCGATTAAAGACGCCGCAAATGATTCCTGCTCGAGCACGATTCAGATTACCGTGAATGCTGCTGCTACTCCGCCGACCGTGAACGCGGGAGGTAATCAGACGATCACCTTGCCGACAAACACCGTGTCTTTGGTGGGAACAACGACTGATGTATCGGGAACGGTTACTTCAACTACGTGGACGCAGGTGTCCGGCCCAAACACTGCTACCATTTCGTCTGCGTCTTCCTTGACCACTGCGGTAAAGAATTTGGCCGCAGGTAGCTATGTTTTTCAGTTAAGTGCGACGGACAATAACGGGTTGACAAGCACCTCAACCGTGACCATAACGGTGAATACTGCAACCAATCAGCCTCCCATAGCAAATGCCGGTTCGGATCAAACGATCACCTTGCCACTCGACTCAGTCACGTTGAACGGCGTGGCATCTGCGGATGCCGATGGCACCATTACTTCGTATAAATGGGTTCAGGTCTCCGGACCTTCAACGGCTACGGTTAGAGCTGCGGGCAGTTCCATGACTGTGGCGACTAACTTGATTCAGGGGACGTATTCATTCGCACTCACGGTGACCGACAACAATGGGGCCACCGATGGCGATACGGTTGATGTTATCGTTAATCCTGCCATCAACCAACCGCCGGTGACAAACGCAGGTCCGAGTCAAACCTTAACGCTTCCGACTAACAGCGCGACCTTGAATGGGAGTGCCTCTTACGATCCAGACGGGACGATTGCATCATATTTATGGACCGAGGTTTCAGGACCTTCCACGGCAACCATCGCGAGCGGCACTTCTGCGACGACCATCGTGTCCGCGCTTGTTGCCGGTTCGTACACTTTTCAACTAACTGTTACAGATAACCAGGGCGCAAGTTCGAGCGCATCCGTGAAGATCACAGTCGCTGCGCTTGTGAACCAACCTCCAGTGGCCAACGCGGGTACAAATCAAACTTTAACATTGCCGCTCGACTCAGCATTATTGAACGGATCGGCTTCAACCGATCCCAATGGAAGTATTGTGTCTTATTCCTGGATCCAGATTTCCGGACCGACGAATGCAGCAGTTAGCAATGCTTCGGGTGCGACGACACAGGTCGGTGCACTGGTGCAAGGCACGTATGAGTTTCAATTAACAGTTACCGATAATAGTGGACTTAGCGCATCAGATACAATATCGATTGTAGTGAATGCGGCCGTGCATCAACCACCAGTGGCGAATGCTGGCCCGAGCCAAACAATTGAGTTGCCAACAAGTTCTACTGTCTTCGATGGCAGCGCGTCTTACGATCCTGACGGCACAATTACATCTTACAACTGGTCGCAAACGACCGGACCTGCGTCCGTGACATTTACCGGCCAGGCAACTGCCACACCAACTGTATCAGGACTGGTCGCAGGAAGGTATACTTTCCAACTGACCGTAACAGACAATGTCGGTGCTTCGTCCAAAGCCTTTGTACAAATAACTGTTGTGGCTTCCTCGAATACTAATCCAATTGCAAATGCGGGCGCGGACCAGACTATCACGCTCC
>JAJPJP010000242.1 GCA_021324175.1 Chitinophagia bacterium | reverse complement strand
TTTTACTCCTGCTCTCTTTGACACTATGTGCAAATTTACTGCTGGCGCAGGAGCACCGCGTCGCTGTTCAGAACCCCAAAGAGTCGACCGTCATCATTAGTGATTTTTATGACAAACTGCCCATCGAGGGCTATGCAGGAAATGAGATTGTTATCACAGCTTCGGGAGGCGAATTTGGAAATCCGCCTGAAAGGGCGAAAGGACTTAAGGCTATTTATCCCGGTGGGACGGATAACACGGGATTGGGCGTCAGCGTAGAGCAGTCCGGAAACGAGATTCAGATAAAATGCCTCGCTCCAATCACTCATCACGAGGGGTCATACAGGATTAAGGTTCCCGAAAGCGTCGCGCTTCGCATTGAAAGCGGATGCGAGCGTGATAATTCCGTAGAAATTGACAATATGAAAAATGAAGTCGAAGTCAATGTCTGTCAGGGAATAAGGCTGCGTAATGTCAGCGGTCCGGTAGTCTTGTCTTCAATAAGCGGTGACATCGATGTCGCATTTGGTCAATTAAGCGGCTCCAGAGCGATGTCTATAGCGGCAATCAGCGGCGAAGTTGACGTCATTCTGCCGGCAAAAGCGCCAGTGAACCTGGAAATGAGCAATGTCTCAGGCAACATGTATTCGGATTTTGAATTCAACCAGGATCACCAGGATTTGCACCGTGTCGGGGGTAATTCCATTTCCGCCAAGTTGAATGGCGGCGGCGCGGACCTGAAAATCACCAATGTTTCAGGAAATATTTACTTAAGAAAAGGGTAGTGATGGCTTTCAATATTAGATAAACAACCAAACTATTATGAAACAGATATCGATTGTCATGGCGTTGCTGCTGGCTATGCAGTTCGCCGGCGCTCAAAAGATTGTGGAAAAGCACATTGATTATTCAGGCAAAAAAATGATCTCTCTCAAGCTGGAAATAGCGGACTCGATCCGCATCATTGCGTGGAATAAAAACCAAGTTTATACAAAGGCCTCAATCAATATCAACAATAACCAAAATAATGACGCATACGAGGTCAATTTTGACGACGAGGGAACCACGGTAAGGGTTCATTCGAGATTCCGTTATCATAACAGCTGCTGCGGCGATTCCAGTGACTGCTGTAATTGCAACTGTCACGACAAGATCTACTTTGATGTGTATGTACCCGAAAATGCTGACTTCTCTGTGGAAACGATCAATGGCGATATTACCATAACAGGGAAAACCGGCGAGATCCGGGCCCACTCTATCAGCGGTTTTATTGACCTGACGCTGCAGCCAGACACGAAGGCCGATCTACGAATGAATACCATAACAGGAACAATGTATTCCAATTTTGATTTTTCAAGCGAGAAAAACCTACGCCATGTGGGGGGAAGCTCAGTCTCCACTATGCTCAATGGCGGAGGCGAGAACGCCATCGAGCTGGAAACCATCAGTGGAGATATCTTCCTTAGAAAAAGATCCTGAACAGTTCATACGCAAGCGCCGCCACATATCACTTTGGGCGACGCTTTTTCACGATAATATTCGTATGTTGGGAGACAGATTATCATTCATCCCTTCTCCGCTTTTATGCTAAAAAATTATTTTCAGCTGGCCTTCCGTAGCCTCAGGAAAAACAAGACATTTTCTTTTATCAATATATTCGGCCTGGCCATTGGCCTTTGCTCGTGCCTGCTCATACTTGCTTTTGTCACCGACGAGCTCAGTTATGACCGCTATCCTGATCAACCAGGCGATATTTACCGGGTCGGAATAAAGCTTTCACAGAACGGCGGGAATGCAGACTACCCTGACCCGGACGTAGCCGTCGGCCCGGGAATGAAAAATACCTATCCAGAAGTTCTTCAATTTACAAGGCTGAAGAATGAAGGACCTGAAATCCTCTCCCTCGGGGTCCGCAGATTCAAGGAACAACACCTTGCTATTTGCGATTCAAACTTTTTGCAATTTTTTTCCATCCCCCTCATTGAAGGCGATCAGAATACGGCGCTTGTCGCACCTTTAAGCATGGTCATATCCAGGGAAATGGCTAAAAGATATTTTGGCTCGGAAGACCCACTTGGCAAGACGATTTCGGCACCGAACAGACTATACAAGATTACGGGCGTATTTGACAATATCCCTGACAATAGGCACTTCCATTTTGATGCTTTTATCAGCACGCAAACTGATCAATGGATTGCGCAAACGCATACGTGGAGCAATATTGGTTTCTATACCTACCTGATGATGCGCAAAGGAACGGATTCAAAAAAACTTGAGGCCAGGTTTCCCGAACTGGTTCGTAAATATATCGTACCGGAAGTGCAGCATGACATGGGAGTCAGTCAGGCCGAAGCGGAAAAATCGATCAATAGCTGGCATTTTTATCTCATGCCCGTTTCGGACATTCATTTGAAATCTCATACAAAATATGAACTCGAAGGAAATGGAGATCTCCAGTACGTCTATATTTTTGGGGCGCTGGCCATATTTATCGTCCTGCTTGCATGTGTAAATTTCACCAATCTGGCGACGGCGGGGGCCACCCGGCGTTCACGCGAAGTGGGAATCCGGAAGGTCCTGGGGTCCCTGAAAAACCAGCTGATCTCGCAATTTCTTACAGAATCTATATTTCAAACAGCTTGTGCCATGATCCTGGCATTCGGATTTGTATGGCTCCTTTTACCGGCATTCAACTTGTTGTCGGGCAAACACATTTCAATTTTATTTTTCTTTCAACCGCGGTCGATTCTCATTCTTATCGGCTTGATCCTGGCAGTTGGAATACTGGCGGGAATTTATCCTGCATTCTTTCTTTCGTCTTTTCATATCATCCAGGTACTCAAGGGATCTTCCACAGGCTACGGATCGAAAAAACAAGCTCTTAGAAGCGGACTGGTAGTATTCCAATTCATGATTTCAACTGCGCTTATGATCGGAACTATTATCGTTTATAAACAGTTGTATTATATGCAGAATAAGAAGCTTGGGTTTGATAGGAGTCAGGTTCTTCAGATCCAGGACACATGGGGTCTTGGACCAAACCAGGATGCATTTAAACAACAATTGTTACGCGATAGCCGTGTCAGCCACGTGACCATATCCCGCGACGTGCCGGTGGATCTCTCTGGCGGTACTTACGACGGTTCAGAGGTATATGCGAAGGATAAGGGCGCGAATGAATCTGATGCGGAAATCCATTCCAATTTTTTCCATGTCGACTATGATTATCTGTCGACCCTGGGAATGAAGATTGTCGCAGGTAGGAATTTTTCAAGGGATTTCTCGGGAGATTCTTCTTCGGTGGTAATTAACGAGTCTGCAGTCCGGGATCTCGGATGGAAGAGCAACGAAGATGCACTTGATAAAATCATTATTTCTTCGGGGCAACACCGCTATACAGTTATAGGGGTGGTCCAGGATTTCAATTACGCTTCTGCCAAGCTCAAAATCGCGCCCGTCATGATGATGCTGGGTCGTAATTATGGTTCGGTCATCGTCAAAATCAACACGAGCGACGTCAGCGGTTTTTTGGCGGATGCAAAAAAAGCGTG
>JAJPJP010000404.1 GCA_021324175.1 Chitinophagia bacterium | reverse complement strand
TTTCCGGGTCCATACCAAAGATCTCACGGTGGAAGTGCTCGGGACGACATTCGACATCCGAAACCGGCGCGGAAAGACGGAAGTGGTGCTGGAGACAGGCAAGATAAGGATCCGATTCCCGGAAGGCTTCCATGAAGACTTCGTGATGCAGCCTGGCGATAAGATCATCTATGACCCGGCGAAGATGGAAATCACGCACACGGTCACCGTTCCCCAGAACTACACCTCTTGGAAAGACAGGAAGCTGGTCGAACCAACGATAGGCGACATTTTACACTATCTGGAAGATAATTATCATAAGACCTTTATCCTGGAGGACCCAACTTTCGCCGGTAAAAAGATCGGCGGTGTCATCCTGCTGGACGATGTGAACGATGCCCTCTTCGCTTTGTCCACGGTGCTTGACGCAACCATTATCCAACGAAAGGACACGATTATTTTCAAAAAACGGTAGACGGCCCTGCCGCTCAGCCGAACCAAAACCTAACTTCATGGGATACTTGCATTTGCGATGGATGCTGCGACCACTATTTTCCGCAGCGATTCTTTTTGTCGTAATCAACCATTCATTGGCCCAGGGAGACAACTCCACAAAACGAATACCCCTTCAGGAGGCCCTGCGACAGATCAATCACGTATTCGGAACCAATTTTGTTTACGACCAGGACCTACTGAAAGGGAAGACGACGACCTATGATATGCAGACTATTCGCAATAAGACGTTGGAAGAAGTCCTGAAAGGCGTCCTCTACCCAGACGGGCTGGTGTTTCTTTACGTCAAACGGAACTATTACACGATCGTTCCAAAGGAACGGGTGCGCGAGCAATGGAACCCGGCAACGGTCGCGCCTGATTCAGCCGTCAATATGACCAATGTGGCAGCTCCGGCGGTTAGCCTTCGCACAAGGGTGATCGACGGTCAGGTCACGGACAAGAACGGAAATCCCCTCCGGAATGCGACGGTGACCGTCCTCGGTGAGGGCAACAGCACGTCGGCAGATGATGCGGGGCGGTTCCGGCTTCGCGTGCCCGACCGCAAGGACGTCTTCTTGGCCTTTTCATCGATCGGCTTCGAGTCGCAGGAAGTACCGGTCAAAAACGTGAATGTGATTAACGTGGTGATGAGCCAATCTTCCGTGAGCCTTCAGGAGGTTGTCATCGTGGGATACGGTGCGAAGAAAAAAGAAGACCTCACGGGCGCGATCTCCACGGTCAAGACCGAGGAACTGAACGAGAACCACTCCAGCACCGCCGTTTCGGACATGCTCGCCGGCAGATTGCCCGGTCTCTTTGTCCAGAAATCGGACGGGACGGTCGGAACTGGCTCGGATCTGAAGATAAGAGGTCTAAGTACCTTCAATAACTCCAATCCACTTATCGTCGTCGACGGCATTCCCGATCGGACCATCGACGACCTCAACCCAACAGATATCGAAGCCATTTCTATCCTGAAAGACGCGTCGGCAATCGCCGTCTATGGTGCAAGAGCGGCCAACGGCGTTATTTTGGTGACCACCCGCAAAGGAAGGCCCGGCAAGCCAGAGATCAGCTTTAGCAGCACGCTGATCAGCCAGTCGCCCACGTTCATGTACAAAAAGTTTAGCTCTTTCGAGTACGCCACCTTACAGAACGAAGCGTATAACAATGAGTCCTCCTACAACCCGGCGTTTGGCCAGGGTTTTACCCAGGCCCAGCTGAACCTGTACCAGAACGGCACCGACCCGAATCAGTATCCGAACACCAACTGGATCAAGACGCTCGCGGCGTCGCACCTGCTGCAATCCAGCTACAACCTGTCCGCTTCGGGTGGTGCAGAGAATATCCGGTATTTTATCTCCGGAGGATATGTGACCAACGGCGGCTTTGTGCCTGTCGAGTATTACAAGCGCTGGAACCTCCGGAGCAATCTCGAGGCGAATATTACGCACGACCTGAAAGTGAACCTGAACCTGGGCGGCGTCTTCAGTGCCACCAACGGCGAAGGGGTATACGGCTTGGACTATGTATTCGGCCAGGCGCTCGCTACGCCGCCCATTAGGGTCAACCAATTCACCAATGGCGACTATGCCTACGTCCCGGAGCAACGCGGAAATGCGTATATCCAATCGCGTGGGCTAACAGGGTTCAACACGACCTGGAACAACACCCTGAACACGACGATGAACCTGCAATGGGATTTACCGTGGATCAAAGGGTTGAGTGTCGTCGGCACGGGAGCCTATGACAAGGGGTACGTTTTTAGCAAAGATTTTGCCAAGCCTTATAACCAATACGAGGTCGACAGCTCTAATAACTATACGCTCGTCCCTTCCTATCCTGTGGCGCCCTATCTCAACGAGAGCTTTACCCAATCGGCGTCGCTCACGCTGGAAGGTTCGTTGCGCTATACAACCGCATTTAAGGCAAACCATATTTCGGCGCTGGCCCTGTATACCCAAACCAAGGCGACGACCGACCTGCTCGCCGCAGGCCGCCAGAACTTCACGTCGGCCTCGCTGCCACAGCTTAGCCTGGGCGATCCTACGCAAGAGTCTAATGACGGGAGCGGCACCTTGTCCACACGCCAGGGTGTCGTCGGCCGGCTCACGTATGACTACGATTCCCGCTACCTGCTCGAATTCAGCTTCCGCGATGATGGATCGGACATCTTCCCACCGGGACACCGATTTGGATTTTTTCCCGCTATCTCGGGCGGCTGGGTGATCTCCAAAGAACCATTCTTTAAAATCAATAACCTGGACTTCCTCAAGCTCAGGGGTTCCTGGGGCGAGCTCGGCAATGACCAGGTCGCGCCGTATCAATTCCTGAACACTTATTCGCTGAATGGTTCCCCATCCACGGGTGGAGGCTATACCTTCGGGGGTTCCAACCCGGTTTTCTTTCAGACACTGCAACCCGGCGTGCTGGCCAATCCCAACTTTACCTGGGAACGGGCGTTGATGACCAATATAGGGATTGAAGCACACTTCAAACAAGACCTGATCACTTTGGAAGCTGACTATTTTCACAAACGTACAAAGGACATCCTCGCCCCGCCCAACTTGCAGGTGCCGGGGGTGATCGGTGCGACGCTGCCGGACTTCAACGACGGAATCGTCGACAACAGCGGCTTCGAGATCGCTATCGGGCACCATCACCGGATCGGCAAAGTATCTTACTTTGTCAATGCGAATATCAGCTACAACCACAATAAGATCGTTTACTACCCCGAATCCCAGAGCATTCCCGCGTGGCAGAAGATCACCGGGACCTCAGTGGGTGGGTTCTACAACAGTCCGTACCCGCAATATTTCCCTTCCGGCCCTTATCTTGGTTATGAATCCGCAGGACTATACCAGACTAACAAGGAGGTGACCTCCGGGCCGACACCGCTTTTCTCCACCGCCGCGCCGGGGGATATCAAATATGTGGATATCGACAAGGATGGCGCGATCACGGCCAACGACCAGGTGGTAATCGGAAATAAATACTTCCCGGCCATCCAGTACGGCATCCGATTCGGCGCCAGCTTCGCGGGCCTGGAGTGTAACGTATTGCTCCAGGGATCGGCAGACGTGACGGGTTACAACTATGCAGCGACTTACAACTTAATCCCCGCCGCGAACTGGCTCCTCGACCGCTGGACACCTACCCATACCAATGCCTCCTTCCCACGCTTGTGGATCAACTACCAGGAGAACCAACAGGTTTCCAATTACTGGGTCGTGAACAGCTCTTACATGCGGCTGAAAAACCTCGAACTGGCCTATACTTTCCCACGAAAGCTTATCAAAGGCGCGTTCAAGAACATCCGGATCGCTCTATCGGGGAACAACCTCCTGACCTTTAGCAAATTCAGGTGGTACGACCCGGAGTCGCTGAACATCAATAACCAACTGGCCGGTCTCAGCAACCCCTTGTTAAAATCTTTTACCGCGGGTGCAACGCTACAATTCTAATGGTAAAACTCTTCAATATGCAAAAGAAACGACTCTATATAATTTTCTCCATCATCATGTTGCTTGCAGCGAGCTCCTGCCAGAAGCATTTCCTGGACAATGCGCCGTTGACCCAGTACAGCGACGCCAACGTCTGGCAGGACAGTGCGCTGATCACCCGCTTCGTCGACAACATCTACGGCAATATCATCAGCAATTATGATTTTATAGGGCGAAGCGGGCTGCTCGCGTCGATAACGGATGAATCTAAGCTCAACAATCCTGCTTCCGTCTTCACCGACAACCTCATCAATACAGGCCAGTATACCCCCGCCTCAAATATCTTTGACGGTTATTGGGCCGGCAGCAGCAACCCCAGCGGCGTGTATGTGAACGTTCGGAACTGCAACGTTTTCCTGGCCCATTTAAGCACGATGCCCTTGAGCCCAGCCACCAAGATCCAGCTCACCGGCGAGGTGCGGTTCCTTCGGGCTTTCAATTATCAGTTCCTTTATTCCCTGTTTGGCGCGTTCCCAATTATCGACACGGTCCTGGGCATTGGGAACAACGGATTGTACGCGCAACGTGCTTCCAACGACTCCTGTATTGCCTTTATCCTCGCAGACTATAATGCCGCCGCTTCGGTGCTGCCGCAGCAATATTTCGATCCGCAGGACATTGGCAGGGCGACGCAAGGCGCGGCTTTAGGCATGGAATGCCGGCTCCTGCTTAATCAGAAACAGTATGCGGCCGCGGCCGCGGCCGCGCAGGCGGTGATGAACCTGGGGATCTATTCCTTATTCCCGGATTACGAAGGGATGTTCTACCCGCAGAACGATGATAATTCTGAAGTAATCTTCAATAAAGAATTCGGTGGAGACTTGACCGGTCAGACGAATTTCGTGGACCTTAGCGAGAACTCCTCCTTTTTTACCGGTTATTCCGGGACGCAGGATTGCCCCACGCAAAACCTGGTCGACCAATACGAAATGACCGACGGCCTCCCTTATACGCAGTCGCCGTTATACGATTCGACTCATCCTTATGCCAATCGCGACCCCCGGCTGGCTGCTTCGATCCTGTATGACTCCTCGGTCTGGATGGGGAATATCATGGATATGACGCCCGGCTCGTTCTACAACCCTATCGGAAACGAGACTTCGACAGGGTATATGCTCCGGAAATTCCTGAACCCCAATTACGCGTTTTATGGCAACAACACCAACTATCAGAACTGTATCATCCTGCGGCTGGCCGAGATCTATCTCGATTATGCGGAATGCGAGCTGCAATTGGGCAACGAGGAAGTGGCACGGACCTATGTGAATCTGTTGCGGGAGCGGCCCAGCGTGAACATGCCGGATATTCCCGTGGGTCAGTTGACCTGGAGTGCTTATGTTCAGGAACGGACCGTAGAGCTCGCCTTTGAAGGGGAGCGGTTCGAAGATATCCGCCGGTGGGGTGAAGGGCCACAGCTGATCGGAGCGGCCATCTATGGAATGGAAGTGACGGATGTGGGGAACATCCACCAATATCAGCGGGTGCTGGTACAGCAGCGGTATTTTGATCCGAAGATGTACTTCTTCCCCATTCCATTGACAGAGTTAACTAAATATCCGGCCGGTCAGGTGCTTCAACAAAATCCGGGATGGGACTAAGAAAATGCAATATATGAAATGGATTTTTTTGTCAATCGCTGGCGTGTGTACGATGTATGCGGCAAAGGCTCAAGAGTTCACGCTTTCGGGCAAGGTTGGGTACTACTCCACCCCGGCAAAAGCCTACCTGTTGTACCGACTAACCGTAGGGGAGACGCCCAAAAGAGATTCCGCCACCATAAAGGACGGGTCGTTTGAATTCAAAGGCTCGATCCCCTATCCCATAAATACCTGGCTGATCATAAAAGATGGGATCCCATGGACCCAGGTTTCCGATCTGAAAGGCTGGAAGAACGGGGTGTCACAACAATACGGCATCCAGGGCATACCGGCCAATTTCCTCGTCGAAACTTCCGGCACGATCATCGCGAAAAACTTGCACGGCACGGCTTTAGAAAAGAAATTAGCGGATGTACTTCAATAAGCTTTACAAAAACGACAGATATGAAAAATAACTGCCTCCTGGCTTTGATGATCTTGCTCTCGCCCGTGCTGTTTGCCCGGGAACATGGCGGCCCGTATTCGGCCATTGGCCGCATGCCAATCGATTCGGTGGCCGATCTCCGTGCCGCGGTGGAAGCGCAACCGGATAATCTTAAGCTGCATGAACGTTTTATTGCCGCGTTTCGCAAGAGCATCCCCGGTGCCAATTGGACCAACACCGATTCCATCCTGAGCCTGCTTAAACCACAGTATGATAAATGGATGCAACGCTCTCCGGGCATTGCAGCCATACCGTTCGCTATCGGCCATGCCTTTGCCACCGCGGAAAGCCCCGCCGCCAAACCTTACCTCCTCAAAGCCGTGGCCCTCGATCCGAAGTTCGCGGCAGGCTGGCATGACCTGTCGATCGACGCCCAGCGCTGGGGTGATTTCGACGCGTCTGATGCCTATTTAAAAAAGGCCATGGACGCCGATCCTTCCAATCCCGATTATGCCGCCTATTACGCCTTCGCGATGGAGCGGACTGATTTTGCCAAATACCGGCAAATGAGTTTCGATGTCGCCAACAAGTTCCCCGATAGCGACCGCGGAGCGCAGATGCTGTATTGGCTGGCCTACCGATCCACCGACCACAAGGACAAAGAGAATATTTATAAGATGTTGAAGGAGAAATTTTCTCCGGCTAAATTCATGTGGTCGGCCTCGGCGATGAGCAATTATTTTGATCTGCTGATGGAGAACGACCCCGCGCAGGCGGTGGCCCTGGCAAGGGAAATGGCGCTGGTCGCCACCGATGATTATTCAAAAAAGGAGTGGCAACTGGATCTGGCCATGGCGCAAAAAGTCGTCGACGCCAACACGGCGCTGGATCAGAACCGCCCCGCCGATGCAATAACTGCGCTCGCGGCTGTTCATCCCGGCAAATCGTCCGGCAGCCGGGAGAGCATAGCTATCCTGAAGGCGAAAGCAATCGATGCTGCCGGCAATACAACGGCTGCATTTGACTCGTTGCTGGTCTTTTATGTCAAGGAACCTTCGGACGAAAGTCACGATCTACTCGTGAACTATGCGGCGAAAATGGGCAAGGATGAAGCCTGGGTGAAGGAGACTGTTAAAGGTAGTCGGTTGGCTGCCGCTAAGGAAGCACCGGTGTTTGACTTATACGACTATCAGACGGGGAAATCGGTCTCCTTGAAAGACTATCGAGGAAAAGTGGTACTGCTGACCTTTTGGTTCCCCGGTTGCGGGCCCTGCCGCGGCGAATTTCCGCATTTCCAAGAGGTGTTGAGCAAATACAAAGGCGAGGATATTGCCTATCTCGGCATTAATGTAGTGCTGAGCCAGGATCCCTATGTGCTACCCTTCATGAAGTCGAGCCGGTATAGTTTCACCCCGCTCCGTGACAAGGACCAGATGGCAGAGAAAGCCTATAATGTGAAGGGTGAACCGTCTAATTTCCTCATTGACCGCGACGGCCGCATTATCTTTTCCGATTTTATGATCCAGAACCCCAAAGCCCAGCGAATGCTGGAGCTCATGATCGGGTCTTTGGTTGCAAGATGAGAACTCTCCATTAAGAGGGTCCAATTCGTTTATCTTAATCCTTGGGTAACGTCCAACCTCTGGTCATTTCTTTTTTGGGAATCGTGGTAACTTGCTGAAAACTCCGGGGCCGACGGACTCTTACCGCCAAACACATTATTGCAATTTTCTTATTTAATATCTTTCAGAAACCCAAACGAATGGTTAAGCTAGTCCCTAGGGTGGATACCCATAACCGGTACATGCGCGAAAATGTCTTATTGCCAATGGGAATGCTCAATAGCTCCTATACCCAACCCCAGCAAGAATCGCAAAATCGCGCGACTGGCTATCTCTGGGGAGGGAAAGAGGTTCCCGGCAAATTTCATATTTACCCTGAGGAGGCCGCCGCCGGTTTGCGGATAACCCCAAGCCGTACGAAACCCACGATTAGGTTTAGTTTGCAATGTATTTTTATTCCACGGCACTTAGCGACAATGTGCTTCCGCTTAGGAAATTGTCATCAGCTGCTTTCACACTGGCTATGGTTTGCAATAGGGCGCATTGTACAGCGCGCCGCAACAAGTAGTGCTAAAATTCGCTTTTAATGGCATTTATGCGCGGATTGGCGGGAGATGTTACGTTTATAGGGTTAGGGTCTGCTACCTTAGTCAAGTGGCACGCCCAAAAATGAACAGTTTTTACTTGCCTATTATCCTTTTTTTTCGCCGATGGCAAAGTAACGGTTACCATTATCCGATACTTGATTCGCAAATCCGACAAAGTATAAAGACGACACCTTCTAACGCAGAAATGCGCCATAGTGCCGAACGCTTGCAGGTTGTTTGCTTAGGGGAAACTAAGTGGGGAGATTGCGGCGGAGTCGGTAGCGCAAAGCGGGCAGAATTCTGGATGTGTGCAATATCATAAATTTGAGGGCTACATCCTCTTCTAATTTGGCACGAAATCTTATTTTCATTATAGGGCTCTTAACTTATCGTAACATATATAGTCAACAAACGTGCGATAGTAGCAATTTGCAAGTTGACAAAATCTTATTACAAACTTTTTGGGTAACATTCAAAGATGCTATAAACGACAATGACAAAAATAAACTTGCAGACATTTGTCGCTTCCCGTTCAATTGCGACTATTGCATTCTTGACAGCACAAAACAAAATGACAGGCCTTATTTTAAAATAACAAAATCATCGTTTGACAAATCGCAATATCAAATCTTTTTTGTGCCAAGACTTGTGAGGGAGGTGAACAAACATTCTCTTCCTGAAGACCTCTTTATTTTTCAACCCTATTTTAATACAGTTGACAAAAAATGTTCTTATATTTTTGGCTACGTTGCTGTTGAAGAAAATGCGCAGCATCCAGGAATGCAACATTTTTTTGACATTCAAAAAATTAATGGGCGATTTAAAATTATTTCAACTTGGACTCTCCCATAAGGAGGCAAAGAACCCTGTCGAAGTGATCGCGTAATGATAGCTTTTTTGTAACGCAAATCTCTTGCGTTCGGTGGTATGCGATGCTCCCATTTACTACCCTTCTTACTACCCTGCCGCCTCAAAAACACGCAAACTCTTATCCCATAAGGGTTCAACCAATTGCGTTGCGGAGGGAGGAGAAGGGACCAGAACCCTGGTATCGATTCATCAGTGTTGAAAGATCAAACTTGGATAGAGAACGAAGGATTCGAACCTCATCAATTCGAAGATATCCAGTCCTCTTTTACGAACTTGCAGTTTCCACTAAAATGCACGCCTGCCAAGGTTTTTAGGTGCATGGTCTGGTTGAACTTAATTGTTTGCTTTGATATTGGTTTTTGTCCCTATTAACTGTGTCTCTAAAATTACACCACAACGTTGCGAAATGCTTCATTTACATCATAGCCAAAATGAGGAGTTTTGGATTAGTCGAAACGCTTTGTTCCATAGTGACTGAGGGCAAATGTGGAGAGGGCATGATCCCAATCCCCGCGAAACAGGAAGCTTTAATTTTCTGATTGTTTTGTATGATAATCTTTGATGAGAATCGCAAATACAAATACTGCAACTAAGGCACCCGTCACCGGCGCAATAATGTAAATCCATAGCGAGTCAAAATGCCAGGCAATTAAGGCCGGACTTATCGAACGGGCAGGATTCATTGACGCACCGCAAATAGGCCCGGCAAATAGCGCTTCTAGCCCGACTGTCCCGCCAATGGCCAATGCAGGTATCAACAACGAATGATCTTTCTTATTTGTACTTGTCAGTATAACCAGCATTAACAAAAATGTAAGAATGAATTCCAGAGCAAAAGATTGGATGTCAGAACCCTTTGGCATTGTTGCCCCTAAATATTCATTGGCAGGGAATAAGAATTTGATAATGGTGCTTGCAAAACAAGCCCCGGCAAGCTGCGCGATTATGTAGGGAGCCATATCAATTCGTTTAAATCGACCGGCAGCATGAAGGGCAATCGTAACTGCCGGATTAATATGCGCACCGGAAATATGTCCAAACGAAAGTATCATTGCCATCACGACTAATCCAAACACTAATGCGACTCCCGTATGTGTTATTGCGCCTCCTGATTCCTGGTTTATAACGACCGCACCCGTACCACAAAACACTAGCCCAAATGTTCCAAAAAACTCTCCGGTTAACCTTTTAAGCATATTTTTAGTTTGAACAGCATCCGGGCGCGCAACAAGGATCATCCTTTTTTGCTGCATAAACCGTAATACTATAAATCCCGCTGCCCGATTGTCTGAATTGGTCTATTTCCTGAAGAGATAAATAAGAGCTCAAAAGATCATCCGGAAGAACAATGGCCTTTTCTTTTTGGATCGCTAAATCTTTAAATCCGGTTTGCTGAATTATTTCCAGGTATTGCTGCTTTTGAATAGCACCAGTGACGCAACCTGAATACATTTCTGCGGTCTTGCGGATTTTTTTCGGAAGTTCACCAACCAAAACGATGTCGGAGATACTGAAATGCCCGCCGGGTTTCAACACGCGGAATATCTCTTGGAATACTCCGTTTTTATTTGGAACCAGGTTCAATACGCAATTGCTAACAATGACGTCGGCAACGTTTGAAGAAACAGGCATTTTTTCTATATCGCCCTGCCTGAACTCAACATTATTAAATCCGAGCTTTTCTGCATTGATTCTTGCTCTTTCAATCATTGCGGGGGTAAAATCTATCCCGATAACCCGACCACTCTCACCGGTGTCGGCCCTTGCAATAAAGCAATCATTTCCGGCGCCGCTTCCCAAGTCAATTACCGTATCCTCTTTTTTTATTTTCGCAAACTGCGTTGGCAATCCGCAACCAAGACCAAGATCAGCATCGGGGTCATACCCTTTTAGTGAAGAGTAATCGTCGCTCATGATGTTGTAAACTTCTGAGCAGCACCCGGAACCACAGCAGGAAGATTGATTTGTTTTTTTATCTTGCAGGGCAATCTCGCCGTATTTCTGCCTGACCATTTCTTTTAGTTCACTTTCAGTAGCCGTCATTTTTATATTTTTTTAGGATGAATAATTATACCCAGAAAGCCAATTCTTTCGCCTGGTTGATGAATTCTAAGACTTTCTCCTCGATTTCATCTCTTACCTCCGCCGTCCTTGGCACGATTTCTTCCTTACTGCCCGTAAATGATGAGGGGTCCGCAAATGACCAGGCAATTCTTTTTACCCTCCCCGGGAAAATCGGGCAGGATTCCGCGCTAGCCTCATCGCAGACCGTAATTACTGCATTGAATACCCTTCCTTTCCTAAATAAATCAAAAACACTTTGTGTGTCATTTTTGCTGATATCAATCCCTATGTCTTTCATCACTTCCACAACATTTGGGTTGAGTTTGCCTGGCTCCAGTCCGGCGCTTTCACCCTCGAAATTTTCACCACCATATTTTTTGAGAAAGGCTTCAGCCATTTGGCTTCGGGCTGAGTTGTGGATACAGACGAATAGGATCTTGTGTTTTAAGATTGGCATACTTTTACATTTAATTGTTTTATAGCAATAAAGCGATTGAGTTGGACAAAAAAAATCAACAACAATTCTCCTGTTCATCAAGTCTTACAAAAAAGTTCTCCATCTCTTTTCTGTATTGTCTCCAGACTTTAGTATCGATGCAATAACAAACACTTGTTCCTTCTATAGTTCCTCTTATAAGCCCGGCATTTTTGAGCTCTTTTAAATGTTGCGAAATTGTTGCTTGTGCCAGTCCAAGTTCATCAACCAGGTCCCCACAAATACAGGCGTTGGCCCTTAACAACTGCTGAATAATGGCAATCCTCGCAGGATGCGCAAGCGCTTTCATCATGACTGCCAGTTTATTCTGTTTTTCTGAAAATATTTCTGTTTTCGTCAGTCCCATATCAATCGCAATAATACGATAATGTTTTGATTTTACAAATTTGATTTTGATGAATAATTTGAGACCGATAAAGATTAGTTGGGTTCGTACAAAATGAGGATGTCTCCCTCATCAAAAAAGAATTGGATCAATTAAAGTGATTTATGTAAAAGGCGGAGGAATCATACCCGCGAAAAACATGTAACCAAACTTAATGATTGACCACTTGCTCCAGTTTTTCCAGCTTCAATCTAGCCTCCGGTCTTTCCATTATAGAAAGTGACTTCTTATAGTTTGCAATTGCACGCGATTCATCACCTTTTGCCTTATACAAATCACCGAGAAATTCATATGCGAGAAAACTTGCGGGGTAATTTTTTATGTTCATGGCAAACATTTCTTCTGCCCTGTCAAATTGTTTTTTTTCGTTAAAAAGATAGTAAGCCAAATTATTAACCACGGTTTCTGGCGGCAACAGGGCTTTTCCCTTGTTATCCGTTATATCATACCTCGAGGCGAGATCTTCATAGTGTGATATGAGAAATTTGGTAAAACTGAAGTTATCATCTTGATAATATTCGTCCCGAATTACGAGTGGATATTCCTTAAAAATGAAATGTAGCGCATCATACGTAGCAATCAACGGAACGGAACCGTGGGTATCATTGTCGTAATACTTAAAGTTTACCTGCAAACCATTTTGACCAGTCGCCATCATGCAATTAGCCAATAACAGGATTGAGCGGGCATGTATGGTGCCACTTGTTGTGTCCTTTTTAACGGTCATAGTATCCATGTCACCAGGCTGCGTATGCGCCATCGCCAAGAATAAAGATATGCCTGAGTAAGATGTCCGATTGAAAGTCCCCTCGACTTCCTTCAACAGCTTCTGATTGTCCCACCACATGCTTGGATCAATGGCAACGTAACCACGAAAAAGGCTTTTGTGGTGCTGGAACGCATTTATCACCATCAATCCGCCCAATGAGTGGCCGATCAGAATTCGATATCCGGTGGTCGGATATGCAGAATCAATATGTGGAATTAATTCCTGTTCGATAAATGACATAAGGTTTTCACCTCCACCTGAAACGCTGGCCGTAACACTATCGACAAACAGGCCACTAAAGACATGTGTTGGGGTAAGATCCCTTGTCCGGTTGGTATTCACTAGTCCAACCAATATCAACTCTGGCCAAAAATTGTTACCATTCTCTGAACTTAAAAAGCTGATCGTAGATTCCACGCTGGAAAAATTTCGCTCAGCATCGAATAAGTAAACAACCGGAAATTTTTTTTTCGGATCAATTTTAGATGATTCAGGTACATGAATCCAAATCGTCCTTTTTTCATTTAGTTTATGAGAATCGATACTCTCTATCTTTCCGATTAGGAGAGCGTTAGGGGTTTGGGCTTCAATCCGAATTATCGAAATTGAGAAATTGAAGGCCAGCAGCAGTAGTCGCTTTGTTGAAATTTGCATGCAATAAGCTTATAAACATTTTCCAAATGTTGCACATTTACCTGCTAAAATACGCAGGTGATGAATATTTTGTTGCCAGGAACTTCTTTGAAAATTTTGGGGAACTGAATACTAAACTCTCGATGTATCCTTTGTATTCCCGGGGGCTAGAAAAAAAGTAAGAGTCTGATCCGACAGAATAACATTTCTTACGGAACGACTCTTTGTAAGGTCAAACACAAAGTTTTACAGATCAAGATAATCCCAAGGCTGCGTGACATTTTCGTGCTGCCCTGTAATCGGCAAATTACCTGCTATTCAGATCGCAAACTCTTTACAGGATTAGTCGTCGCAGCTCGCAATGATTCAAAACTGACAGTTAGCCAGGCGATCGCCAGCGCACCCACAGATGCAAAAACGAACAAACTCCAACCAATCTCAATATGAAATGCAAATCCCTGGAGCCACTCATGAGCGCCGTACCATGCTATGGGTAACGCTATGACAATCGCAAGTATGATCAGCCTGATGATATTGCCACTGAGCAGGTAAACAATCTTGGTGACGGATGCGCCGAGGACCTTTCGCACGCCGATCTCTTTCCTCCTTTGCTCGGCAATAAATGCCGAAAGGCCGTAGAGTCCAAGACAGGATATGAAAACAGCGAGTGCGGAAAATAGATTGAATATGCTACTCATCTGTTGCTCCCCACGATACTCGTTTGCAATGTCCTGGTCAATAAAGTCATATTGAAAGGGGTAGGAAGGATTGAGTTCGCTGCAAATTTTTGAAAGAGCGTTAATCGTTTGGGCAGTAGTCTCCGGTTTTGTTCGTATGACTACATAGCCAATCCATCTATTAAGCATCAGTGCGAGGGGTTCAATTGCCTGTTGAACGGGTTTGAAATTGAAATCGGCTACCACGCCGACGATCATTCCTTTAATTGATCCATAACTGAAACTCTTTCCAACGGCTGATTCTGGTGTGCGTCCCATGATTCGTGCAAGTTTCTCGTTGATGATATAGTTGTTAGAGTCTGCCCGGGATGAGGTTGAAAATGCTCTTCCCGAAACCATTTTCATCTTGAAAGTGGAAATGAAATGTTCGTCGATCCCCATGCTGGGTATAACAGTGCGCATATTTGGATCTTTTCCCTGCCAGTCATATTGGATGGCACCCGTGGGGAGATTTATCGGGAGTTCTGAAACGAAGGAAAAATTATTTGTCAATGGATTTTTTGCTAAAGCATCCTCCATGGCTTTCTGCTTGTTATAAAGCTCGCCTGAAAATTTCAGGTAAAGGAGATTGTCCTTCTTAAAGCCAGGATCCCTTTCCTGCATGAACTTAAGCTGATAGTATATAGTGGCGGTGCCCACCAGAAGCACAATTGAAGCGACAAATTGCCCCACGACCAACGCATTGCGGAAAATCGGCCTTTTTCCCGGCGAGCCGGTGGAACCCTTAACTACGCTGACGAGTTTAAAGCCAGATAAAAAAATCGCCGGGTAGCTGCCTGACAAAAGACCTGTTGCAAGCGCAATAACCAAAAGCGTGAGCAAAAGTCGCATATCGAGCAAATCAAAGTGAAGCGTTTTTCCAGAAAGTGAATTAAACCATGGCAGCACGATCCAGACCAGGCCTATCGCTAATGCCAGAGAACATAGAGAAATGAGCATTGATTCACCAAGAAATTGCCCAATCAACTGACCGCGGTAAGCGCCGGATACTTTCCTGAGCCCGATTTCTTTTGAGCGGCGACCGGATCTGGCCGTAGTGAGGTTCATAAAATTGATACACGCTACTACCATTATCAAGATGGCAACAACAAAAAATATTCTTACGTAAAGCGCGTTACCATGCCCGGGCAAATCGACCTGGATTGCAGGTTCAAGATGAATGCGACTGAGAGGTTGCAGATGAAATTTGGCCCCTGTAAATTCAGGAACATGCTTTTGGTAAATTTCATCTATTCGACCCTCCAGGCGCTGCAACGATGTATTACTTGAGGCAATTTTTTTATCCAAAAGCAGATAAGAGTAAAAATCGAAATTGCTCCATATATTATTCTTGAGGTCCTCGTCTGTCCTTGCAAGGGAGGCCATGGGCAAAATGAAATCAAACTGGAGATGAGAATTGGATGGAATATCTGCGAGCACACCTGTAATCACCACATTTTCTGAGTTGTCTTTGCGCAAGACTTTGCCCATTGGATCTTCACTGCCAAAATATTTTTTCCCCATCGCCCGGGTGATCACTACTCCATCGATCCTGCCTAAGGCGTTGCTGCGATTACCCTCTAGCAATTGGTAGGAGAATACATCCAGAAAGCTGGGGTCAGCAAAGAAAACTTTTTCTTCGATGAATTTGCGGTTTCCCGTTGCAAACAGTACGTTACCCGGATGATTCAGCCTGGTTGTGTTTAATATAGCCGGCAGTTGTGCCTTCAATCCGCCAGGCATGCCGGCGGGGTTCACTGCTGCCTTGAACCCGTTGGCATCAACGGTGAGCCGGAATATCTCGTTTGCATTTTTGTTGAACCGGTCAAAACTGTTTTCGTCCCGGACCCAAAGAAGGATAAGAATGCTGGCGGTCATGCCGATCGCCAGCCCGCTAATATTCAGCAGTGAAAAGGCTTTTTGCCGGGTAATATTACGAAAGGCAATTTTTAAATAATTCTTGAGCATAATATGATGGTTCGAGTGTGTGGATGGGCTGCCCTAGGTAAGGGGCCCGGGATGGTCAATGAACTTAGAGGGTAGACGATCGGACCGGAAGAAAGGTTACAGGGCTCCTATTGTTAATTCGTGTTCGAAACAACTTTGATGCCTTCGCCTGTTTGCAAATGGCAACCTCCACTTTATTCGCCAACAATCCATTGAAGGAAGGCTGATGCATTGGGGAGCATACCCATTGCAACAATCCTGAAATTTCGCCGACATTTGTTTGATGGTGGAAATATTCGATAATATCCGTAAGATGTACTGCTTCATAGAGCCCAGTCCGGAACTTACTGACCATATAGAATTCTATGCAGAATCCTGCCCGGTCGCGACCAGTAAATATATTGGGGCGAAGACCTTTTCCGTAAAAATGTTTCCCAGCTGGACCCCCACTTTCTTCATCAACCTGGGAGGTCCTTACAAGATCTCCATAAGTGGGCATATTCATCATATCGGTCCAAGACAGGATATTCTCGTCGGGAGAAATTCCAAAGTCGAGCGGTTTAATAAGCTCGCAGACAATATTTTTACCGTTAAATTTCACCCCGGAGGGCTGGAAGCGGTCACTGGCTATAGCCAATGGCAATCGGGTTTTGCAAATAGTTTCACCGACCTGAGACATATCTTGCCAGGGTCCTTGCTGGAAAGACTCAGGCAACCCCTCAGTTTTGAAAAGCGCCATGCCATAATGGAAGATTATCTCATGTCCGCTTTGACAAAACAAAAACGGGCAGGTCACTACCTTAATATTGTAAGGGTTTGCATCGAAAAATATGACGCTCTGGATATGCAACCTAAAGCGAACGAATTATCGCAAAAGGTATTCGCCAGCACGAGGACGATCAATCGCCATTTTAACCGCGTTATCGGTGTTTCCCCAAAAAGGTATTTATCGGTTCTAAGGGCTCGCACTGCCCTTACGGCCTACGTCAGCGTCAAAAAAGATTTTTCGCCAATTGACTTTGGCTATTATGATATGAGCCATTTTTATCGGGAAATAAAAAGCTTTACAGGAAGGAAGCTTATCGACCAGGTAAATGCATGAAGCCTGGGTCAATTTCTTTCAAATTGTCCGATTTTTACTATTGAATCATTATTGCCTTCTATTATTTTGTTCTGAAATTGAAATAGTGATGTTAAGGTTACCTGT
>JAJPJP010000393.1 GCA_021324175.1 Chitinophagia bacterium | reverse complement strand
TACTGCAAAAATCGTCTCGGAATATTCACTCGATCGCGATATCGATGATGTCGAAGGCCTTCGGAAAGCCATGCATCTGGACAAGATCAATGTGCTGGGACATTCTTACGGCGGTATCGTTGCACAAGGTTATGCACTGAAATATCCTGATCACGTAAAGCACCTGATCCTGGCCAATACATTTCACAGTTATCTGATGTGGCAGGAAAATGATGACAATTCCAACAGGGAAATCAGGGAGAATTATCCGGAGATATGGGACTCTCTGATGCTTCTGCGCAAGCGTGGTTTTGTCTCCAGTGATGATATTTGCCAGGAAGTTTATGGTCAAGTGCCTTATGGATTCCTGTATGCGTACAATCCCGAAAATTTTCGTTCCGCACAGGGAAAGCCTTATCCCAATGAATGGAATAACAAATTGTATTATCAACTGGTCGGCAGGGACGGCGACTTTAAAGTTGGCGGCGATGTGGGAAAATTTGACTACAGGCAGCAATTAAAAAACTTAAAAATGCCGGTCTTAATTTACGGCGGCAGATTTGATCGGGTCGCGGTACCCTGGATGATGATTAAATTCAAAGAATACTGTCCGCAATCAAAATTCCTGATTTTCGAAAATTCGGGACACAATCCTCAAATAGAAGAGCAGGTAAAGGATTTTCAGGTGATCCGCGAATTTTTGCGGAGGTAGGCGAAACGGCATCAGGCTATCGCCTTTTCAATCATCCACATCAAAGGCTTTTGATTTCAGCGATAAGGTCCTGCAATACTTTTTTTGCGTCGCCAAAGAGCATAGAAGTTTTCGGTTGAAAGAAGAGATCATTTTCAATTCCTGCATAACCAGGTTTCATACTGCGTTTGTTTACGATGCACGATTTGGCAAGCTCCACTTCGAGTATCGGCATTCCATAAATAGGAGAGGAAGGGTCCTTCTTTGCTGCCGGATTGACGACATCGTTTGCGCCGAGCACCAATACCACATCGGTAGTCGGAAACTCCTCGTTGGCTTTGTCCATCTCGAGCAGATTATCATAACTAACGTCGGCCTCAGCAAGCAGTACATTCATGTGGCCTGGCATTCTTCCTGCAACCGGGTGAATTGCGTATTTCACCTCAACGCCTTTTTCCACCAGCAATTTCTCCAATTCATGGCAGGCATGTTGGGCCTGTGCAACAGCCAAACCGTAGCCAGGCACGATCATTACTTTGTGGGCATAGGCCATAACCATAGCGGCATCAGTTATGGAAATTTCCTTGTAGGACCCCTGATCTTTTGAAGCAGTGGCCGCTTGCGGGGAGCCACCAAATGAGCCGAGAAGCACATTCGCCAGTGAACGGTTCATCGCTTTACACATCAGTATCGTCAAAAGGGTTCCGGCTGCCCCGACAAGGATACCGCCGGTAAGCATGGCTTTATTAGCGTACAAAAAGCCGCCGCATGCTGCTGCCACGCCGGTGAAAGAATTTAGCAGGGAAATGACTACTGGCATGTCCGCGCCGCCAATTGGGAAAACAAACAGCGCTCCGTATATTAAGGCCAAGGCCAGGACCACATAAAATAAATAAAAATTGGTTGCCGAAAGACTGGCGAGCAGGTAACCAGCCAGCGAAATTGCCACCAGGAGCAGGATTATGTTGAATAAATGCTGTCCACGGAAGGTGAAATCCCTGATGCGGCCATTTAGTTTGCCCCATGCGATCATACTGCCGGCGAATGACACGGAGCCTATAATAAGACCAAGCAAGATTACGAGAAGACGAGAACCGCCTCCGTCTTCCATCGAGTTGACGTCCCACGCGGGTGATGTGGTCAATCCTATACGGTGAAATTCACTGGTAGAAATGAGGGCAGCGCAAGCGCCTCCCATTCCGTTGAACAGGCTAACCATTTCGGGCATTGCTGTCATCTTTACCTTTCTGGCGGCAAATGCTCCTGCCAGGGCGCCGATGATAATGCCGCCGAAAATCCAGCCGTAATTGTGCAGGTTCTCACCATTATCTTCGTAAAGGAAAATGGTTCCAATGATTGCGATCACCATCCCTCCTGCGGCAATCAGGTTCCCTTTCCTGGCCGAAGCAGGATCGGAAAGCATTTTCAGACCGAGAATAAAAGTGACGGAAGCAACCAGATAGCAAAAGGTCAAAAGACTAATTCCCATTTTTCTGTTTCTTTTTCTTGAACATTTCCAGCATCCGGTCGGTGACGACAAACCCTCCAACGACGTTCAAGGCTCCGAGCACAACCGCAAAAAAACCCAGGATTAAGGCAGTATAATTATTACTTTCTGCTTTTCCCATTACGATGATCGCCCCGATAATGACAACTCCATGGATAGCATTTGCACCACTCATTAAGGGCGTATGCAGCACGCTGGGTACCCGGCCGATTACTTCGATTCCCAGAAAGATCATCAGGATCACGATGTAAATCATTTGCTGATTTGTAGAAATCCAATTAAGAACTGAGTCCATAAGCAAATTTTTTAAACCTGAGGCTAATATTTCAGCTTCACAGGGTTTTCAATTTTTCGTTTGTTATTGCACCTTGATTAGTCATGCAGGCGCCCTTCACGAGGTCGTCGTTAAAATTGAGATCAAGCTTTCCTTCTTTATCAATTATCAATTGCAAAAAATTCAGGACATTCTTCCCATACAATTTACTTGCATCATATGGCATACGTGAAGAAAGCGCAGAATCACCCACAATCGTAACCCCATTCAGTAGGACCTTCTCATTGTTTTTGGTTGCATCGGTGTTCCCGCCGGTAGCAGCAGCAAGATCAATAATTATCGACCCTTTTTTCATTGATTCCATCATTTGGCTCGTGATGAGAATTGGAGCCTTCTTACCCGGAATTTGGGCTGTGGTAATCACCACGTCAGCCCTGCTAACGCTTTCGCCTATACGGGTTTTTTGTTTTAGTTGGAATTCTTCAGATTGTTCCACTGCATATCCACCAGCCTTAGTGGCGTCAGCCGCCCCTTCGACTTCGATAAACTTTGCGCCAAGACTCATTACCTCTTCCTTGACTGCGGGCCGCGTGTCAAATACTTCGACTACAGCACCTAATCTTCGGGCGGTTGCAATTGCCTGGAGCCCCGCGACGCCCGCACCAAGAATCAGAACCTTCGCCGGTGGAATGCTGCCGGCAGCAGTCATAAACATCGGAAAATAGCGGGGATAGAGGTCGGCCGCGGTTAACACAGCCTTGTAGCCGGCGATGTTCGCCTGGGAACTCAGTACATCCATACTCTGTGCCCTGGTTGTCCTGGGCAACATATCGAGGCTAAAGACAGTCAGACCCTGGCCGGCCCATTGTCGAACGACTTCGACATTGTAAAGAGGTTGAAATGCGCCAATCAACACTGCCGGGCGACCGTTCATATCGCCAATGTCCGGGCGGTTAATACACAATATGATGTCAACTGTTTGTGCAATTTCTTTGGCGGTCTTCAATTTTGCACCACTCTTCGCATAATCATCATCGCCGCAAAAGGACTTAAGACCAGCACCAGATTCCACCCAGGCTTCGACTCCTTTTTTGATTAAGGCAACTACTCCTTCCGCTAACAATGACACCCTGGTTTCGTATGCCGGTTCCTTCAATACGCCAACAATCATATTTATATACTTCTTGAAGTGGTTAAGATACAGAAAAATCCGAATGACGAGTGATTATGACCTGATTCGCGGCCATATTGTTAACTCATTGTTCGGATTCACTTTTGTTTTATTTCAAACAGCCATCCGATTAGGCCCTTTTTGGCAAACGTCAACTGGTATCTCTTCGATGGTTGAGAATTTTCAGGATAGAATATCCGATACTGACGGCTCTATTCGTTTTGAACGAATTCTTCTTTGTCATATTTAGCCAAGCCTTGGGCCAGTGCAATATTGCAGGCTATACCAAAGAGTGAGGCCAGGAGCATATTTTTCTCATTGGAGTCTAAAATCGAATACTGAAATGCTGTTTGACCTTGAAATCCGCATTCAAAAATACGATGCCCAAAAAGAAAAGATCAATGGTTAACATTGCCCGTTCATCTTCCCTGATCGCGTGCCAGGCATCTTCCATTTCTTTGCTCCAATGAATATCATCAAATATCATGATCGAAGGATTTGAGGCATGCTTTACTATCAGGTCGAAATAGGAGAGGGTGGGAGCTTTTCGGTGGTTGCCATCAATAAAAGCGAGGTCCAGGTTAGGGTGCCTATTTAATATGTCTGGAAGTACCCGGTCAAAAGTTCCTGCGATAACGTGGATATTGCGAAGTCCAAGTCGTTCAAAATTCTTAGATGCGATCTTGGCGATAATGGGTGAACCTTCGATGGTGATCACCTGGCTCGCTGGTCTTGCCGCAGCAAGGTAACAAGTCGACAAGCCTGCAGAAGTACCGAGTTCGAGGATCATTTTTGGTTGATAGTGATCGACAATTCGGAAAAGAAGCTTGCAGAGTTTGGCAGGTTTTGAAGACTGTCGCACAATTTCTCCAAGCGTTTTCAGTTTCTTGTCGGAAACGGCGGAACCTGCACCGTAATCTGTGTGCTCGATCGTTTCCCGGCTCTTGCTTAATTCTGTCCGAAGTTCTTCAATTGGCGCAAAGGCGTAGTAATTCCGATCATCGCTCAGTATTATCCTCACAAAGTCATAAACAAAAGGGGAGTGAATGCCATGGCCCCGGCCATTGGAAGCGCTAATGAGGTGCCAAAGATATTTCCCCGCAAGATGCAACCTCGAATACATGTTATTTAATTCGCTTTGAATCCGATTGCTTTGTTTTTTCCCAAAGCTGAAAACTGTAGGGGAAAGCATGTTTGTCGTCTGCGGGCAGATCTCTGTTTGATTGCAGAATCCATCTGTCTGGGTCAATCGACGGAAAAAAAGTATCACCTTCAAGGACCGCATGCACACGGGTCATATAGATGCGATCGGCGATGGTCATTGATTCGGCATAAATCTGGCCGCCACCAATTATAAAAGATTCGCGACAATCGGACTTGGCAGCGAGCTCAACCGCATCCTCGACCGACGAAGCCATTGCTATATTTCCTTTTCCTGGATCCCAATTTTTTTGCCGGGTAACAACGATGTTTATTCTGCCGGGCAACGGTTCGGCTCGAAGAGATTCGAACGTTTTTCGCCCCATGATGACAGGCATGCCCCATGTAGTATTTTTGAAATATTTGGCGTCATTTGGCAGGCGCCAGAGAAGTTGGTTGTTCTTTCCAATTACATTATTTTCCGAGGCAGCTACGATGACAGAAATGATCATGACAATGGTATTTAAACCGCGATATCGGCTTTTATTGCCGGATGGAACTGATAGTTCTCGAGGGAAAAGTCGTCAAATGTAAAGTCGAAAATATCCTTCTTGGATGAATTGATGCGAAGCGTTGGCGGTGGAAACGGATCTCGGCCCAGCTGCACCCTCGCCTGCTCGATGTGGTTGCGATACAAGTGTACGTCACCAAAAGTATGAATAAATTCTCCAGCTTGGAGCCCCGATACCTGCGCTATCATCCGCGTCAACAGTGCATACGACGCAATATTGAATGGAACGCCCAGAAATACATCGGCACTGCGCTGATAGAGCTGGCAGCTCAACTTACCGGCCGCCACGTAAAATTGAAACAGGGCATGGCATGGCATCAGGGCCATGCGGGGAAGATCACTGACATTCCATGCGCTGACGATAAGTCGCCGGCTATCCGGG
>JAJPJP010000327.1 GCA_021324175.1 Chitinophagia bacterium | reverse complement strand
TGCCATCGGAAGAAGACAGAGACAAGACCGAAGAAGATAATTTGGCAGCGGTAACGACACTGTGTAAAGAAGGCTTGAACTAGTGCAAGCGCCCCTGAAAATTCTGCAATAAAGCAGCATATCATTCATTGAAATTGTCCTGAAATTGCCAAACGGATGGTCACATGGGCACCAAAATTATAATTGCTGTTTTTCTCGGGTTACTTCCCTGTCACTTTTCTCAACAAAGCGAAACGACCGTCGAACGAATCAACGGTGCATTAAATACCTTCTTCGAAAAATACCCACAGGAAAAAGTCTACCTGCAGTTTGACCGGCAGCACTACAACTCCGGCGACACTATTTGGTACAAAGCTTACGTCACCTATAAGAATTCACCATCTACCATTAGCAAAATTCTTTATGTCGAATTCATGGACGCTCGCGGCACGATCATCAAACGCCAGATCCTTTCATCACCAGATGGAGCGGCAACCGGCTCGCTTACCCTCGACAATAAATTCTCTTCAGGCCTCTATTATGTTCGCGCATATACCGCGTGGATGATGAATTTCGATCCCGGGTTTTATTTTTACGAATGTCTTTCTATCGACGTGATCGGCGGATCTCCAAGTGCATCGCGCCCGACGAAGGCTGAAGATTGTCTCGTCTCCTTTTACCCCGAAGGTGGAAGCCTCGTCGAGGGACTGACCAGCCTTGTCGGCGTTAAAGCAATCGGCAAAGCCGGCTTCCCCGAAATTATTGCTGGGAAAATCATCGACGGCAAAGGCAATAAAAAGGCGGATCTATCCACCAATGAATTCGGGCTGGGCAGTTTTATCATTCACCCACTATCAGGTGAAAATTATTCAGCCCTCATCGACCTGTTAGATGGGTCAACAAAGAAAACTCCCCTCGCTCCCGCAGCAAAAAGCGGTATCGTATTTCATACCCAAACAGGAGGTGCGGACAGTGTGTATTTCCGCATGTCGCGCTCGGTTCGCGACAAAGAGCGGTTCGAGCACCTTATAATTTGCTCGGAAATGGAAGGCATGGCCAACTTTACCTACCTGAACTTCGATTCGGCTACGGCGGGTAATAATAACAATACCATCCTGGACGCGCCGTCACTACTGTCGACCGAGAAGTTTCACCCGGGCATCCTTCACCTCACCATATTCAACGACCAGGGTAAACCTCTCGCTGAACGTCTTGTTTATCTTCAAAATATAAAACCTATCGGCCTTGACCTGAAACCGACTGAACTTAACCTGGCACCTCACGCGCTCAATAATTTTGAACTCAATATTCCCGGAACAGAAGGTGGAAAGTATTCGGTGTCGGTTACCGATGTATCGATGGACGAAACTGCTCCGCCGGAAAAAAATATCGTTTCGGATATCCTGCTCACTTCGGACATTAAAGATTTTACGGCCAAATCAGCACACCTTGCGGACAGCAGAGACTCCAAAGACGTGGACCTTCTCATGCTGACCTCGGGCTGGTCACGTTTCCACTGGGATGAACTTTTCAAGAAACACTTAACGCCGCCGGCATTTTTTCCCGAACAATCACTCTCGATCAGGGGCCGCGCTTATAAGATGAAAAAAAATCAGTCCGAACCCCTTGACGGCGGACAAATCCCGATGATGATTAAGATGCCAGATGGAACGCTTCGTGATATCGTCACGGTGCATGTTGACTCTGCCGGCTTTTTCGCGCTCAATAACCTCGATTTCGACGACTCCATATCAGTCTATCTGAAAAACAGCGTCGAAACAAAAAAGCATAGGGAACAAAATATTTCGGTAAAATTTGACCGAAGCCCGGTGGATTCCATCAATTTCGCGGTCATTCCACGTTGGGAGAGACAAGTGGTTATTTCAAATTCCACTACAATATCCAAAGAGCACTCTCTCGCACCGGTAACCATTTCCGCAAGGCCCAGAACAGAAGCCGACAGCATGATTGCAGCGAATGTAGGAGGGAGCTACTTTGATTTCACCAACGATAGATCGGCGGGACACGATTACAGCACCAATGTCCTTGACTTCATTCTGACGAATGCGCAGGGACTCTCAGTCAAATATGAGAATCAGGGCGGTGAAAACATACCGATTATTGCCTGGCGACCCGTGTTCTCGGCTTTTGTCTCAAAGAGTCAAGACCAGCAGCTCCGCGCAAACAGTCCTGCAATCTTCCTTAATGATCAGCAGCTCACGGGCGAAGGCGGCGGCGACTATGACAACGCCATCTCCATGCTGAAATCGATCACCCTCTCCCAGGTCGCGCGAATCATGATTTACCCGCCGGGAACTAAGGCAAGTGCGTCAGGCGGATCGGCAAATGGCGTAATCTATATCACGACGATTAACCGGCCAGAGGCTCGCGATTTCGACAATACCAATCCTTTCGACCGGATCACAATGGCAGGATTTACCACGGTTCATAATTTTTCATCGCCCGATTATGCAACTGCCAAGAACCTAACGGTTCCGGACAACCGAAAAACGCTCTACTGGAATCCAAATCTCCAGACCGATGCCACACACCGCCAGCTAAATTTCTCTTTTTACAACAACGATTCCTGCCGCCGCTTCCGCGTCATTGTCGAAGGCATCGATAGTCATGGAAGTATAATGCGGATCGACCGGTTTTTTCCTGAATGATCGCGCATCCTAAAATAAGATCGAGGAAAGCGAAAGGAACTATGGGTAATATGAGAACCTGATTTCACCAACTATACCTGGCACATCGGGCTTCAGTTCTGAAACCCTTCCCTTCGCGTCAGAGACAACTGCATAATTGAATCCACCTGGCGGCAGCCCTGCTGAAAGTCCGGAAACATTATTCAAAGTCTTTTTCGAAATAGCGTCGCTATAGGAGCTGTTGTAGTAAAAAAGAATCCCAAAAAGCAATGGACCAATGGTGCTGGCGACTTTTGGATTATAAGCAGGGTTTGGGTAGGCTGAGTAACCATAATTCACCGACACCTCCAATGAGTCTGCTGTCAGATCGTTATTGGGCGCATAGTCATTCTCGTGTACAATATTCCCACCGCTTACCGAAAGGGTGTCAAGAATACTATTTTCGAAGTTCGAGGTCCCCGTAAAAAATACCGAAGAGGTGATTTCATTTGCAGGGTATGAGAAATGATTGATGTAGCCTGTTCCGCTAAGGCTGGTGTCTTCAATTACCCGGTTCTGATCATCATAGGTTAACTGGTGAAGATCATTGGCCGGGCCGGCTACGTAATCAGTAAACACATAGGAGGCGGGCGGCCCACTGGGCGATAAATTAAAATCTATTCTTATACTATCTGCACCCGTGTATGCCCCGCTCGTATCAAACGCATAAATCAGAAGACTGGCAATCCTTTGGGAACTGTCGTAAATCAAAGAGTCGATGACCAGCGTTTGTGGCGAAGTGCTCCTTATGGACGAAAGATAATAAAGTGAATCTGTGGGTGGCACGTTCAAGGACGGACCGGCCTTTTTACAAGAGAAAATCACCGTGGCTACACAGAGGAGGCAGATTATTTTTTTCATAAAAGCGGCGTGAAATGATTATGAACCACTAATTAGTTGTTTAAACAAAAGGTATTGGCTCTATTCCGCTTAAACCGATCCGGCATATAAAACCAATCTCGATAGACACTAATAGATCTGACGATAAGAAGCTTAGTAATCAGCTTTGAAAATCCGCAAATACCCGATGCAATTGGGCATAAAAGAAGAAAGTCAGGTTCCAGGTTAGGTGTTCTCATAAAGGATAGTTTAACGGCAAATAATGTACTAAAGATATACAATTCTTTCGGCAGGTGAAAGGGCTATGATAGCTTAACCCGCCAAATAAAATGGCAATCACGCCAGGTGCATTTACACGATAATTCCCGAAACTTTATCAATCAACTACTAGAAGTACAGGTCACATGTTTACTTTAGCTTTACACGTATTTTCAGACGGTAACATCTCGAAAGGGCTTTTCAAATGATGAAGGTTACATCGAAAATACTCTCCCCAAGAAATTGCAACTCTATTGGGCCCGCTTTGACCAGGAAATCACTGAAAATTTGTATTTGTCGAGGGGCGATACCGCTTTTGGATGGATAGCTTCTGCCAGTGATTTGGCCCGCCTCATGATAAAATACCAAAATATACATTCATTACGTGGCGACATTAATAGGGAGCAGCTTAAAACGAAAACAGCAACGCCAAAAACCGAGACAGATTACCGGTTCGATTGGTGCTACGATATTGCCAGAGACTGGCAAGAGCAATTCACATCATTTGGCAGTACAACATTTCTGCTGCGTTCTTCGTCAGGGCTTTGCTGGGCAATCCTGATCAACACGTGGCGACGTGGTAGCCCGGCGTTCTGGCCCGATCTCGACCAGATCGTAAAAAATTCGACATCCGATTCGACAATCCGTTGGCCAACGGCAAAACATTGATACCCTTTCATCCGGGCATGTCGCTCCTGGCGTGTCTTTGAAATTTATTCTTTCCATCGTCCAATGCGGCATCGGTCCTGAGTACTTGGCGAAATCGCCCAGTGTCTGTTCAACGATAACAGAACGATGATTTGTGCTCGCATTGCCTGCGCGCCCCTCGCTCCTCTTTGGATTTTTGCTATCTTTAATCGCCTGGCATACCAATGCCCGCACAGCCAAAGACTGTAAACTAAAACATGGAGACCCACGCACAAGAATTGCACAAAGCACCTGGTCACGGATGGAGGCATTATCTGTTTGAATTCTTTATGTTATTTCTTGCTGTGTTCTGCGGATTCATGGCTGAAAATGAGCGGGAACATTTGGTAGAAAACCAAAAGGAAAAAGAATATGTCAACTCCATGATGGAGGATTTGAAAAAGGACTCTGCCTTTTTGATGCTGACAATGCATAAGCTTATCCCCTACCATTTAATGTGGCTGGATTCTACTATCCGGCTTCTTGAGCTTGCGGATAAGAAGGGCAAAGACAGGCAGATTTACCAGGCCGATTTTTTGGGTACTGCCTGGGATTATGATTACTTTCCAACTGAGCGAACGTTATCGCAATTGCGCAGTACAGCTTACGAATTGATTAGAAATAAAAATGCCGCGAAGGCAATGAGCCAATTGGAAGATGATTACAATTTTTATTTCAAATGGAACACTTACGTTCAGGACAGGCAGAATGAACTCGATTATGGCGCCGGAGCATTTGCCGACAGAAATGTGGTCGACAGCATAGCTTTCATGGCATTTCGTACTGTTCAAAATGACCCGCTTATCGATTTAAAATTGTCAGATATTCCCAGTTCTGCCGCTCTCAAAATTTCAGATGCCGGGGCACTAAAAACTTACTTGGAAAAACTCAAGGATTACGCGTACTATCTACAAGCCAACATCAAGCCTGAGCATGCACTGTATTTGAATTTTATCACAAAAACAATGCAGGTGATAAGAGCCGAATATGATCTGCACGACTGAGTTTGTGGAATTCTGAAAAAAGAGCATCCTCTTTTGAATTCTTTAATTTCTGTGGCCGAGTCAAATTTGTTCTATTTGTGACACTCTATGTATCGGAAACGAACAGTCAAAGCCCTGTTGACAGATCATAAATTTTTAGCTATTAGCGAGATATCCAATTGGTATCCGATTTGCGCGATTTGGCAAGCCCCTATTCCAAAAGAAACGTCTATGCTTAAAAACTATTGGAATGGCCTGGATTAGTCTCGTCGAAATAAAATTTATAGCCTCTTCAACGTGATGGGTTCAGCGCTCGGCATTTGTGCCTGTGTGATCATTTATTTGATTTATGCATGGCTGGCTTCAGGGCTTTGCCTACCGAACAGGGATTAGCGGCTGGATGTTTGTTGCAGCAGGCGCGGCGGCCATTGGAATGGCGCTGCTCACCATCGGTTTCCAGGCGATGAGGGCCGCGACGGCCAATCCGGTCAAATCATTGCGAACCGAGTGACCGGGGCATGGAACAAATAAAACCACATATCTTCCAACATCATGATAAAAAAACAACTGATTTTTGCCTTGCGCCGCCTGAGCCGGCATAAGTTAACGACAACCATCAACTTCCTTGGCCTCACATTCGGGATCCTGTCCTGCATGGTAATCTACCTGTATGTGGCCTTCGAATTCAGCTACGACAAGTTCCATGCCGACGGCGACCGGATCTACCGCCTGTTGCCATGGAAGAACATCGGAAACGGACCCCAAAGTAATGATGCGGGAATGGTCGCCCCCGTTGGCCCCACTCTGCGCCAGGAGACTACCGGCTTCAGCGCAGTTACCGCCCTCTTTACAGACGACACCAAAGTGCTGATCCCGATAGCGGGGCAGCCGTCGCTAGTCATACCTGCAAACAGGGGCGACCAAAAGTACCACATCACTTTTGCTGATACGGATTACCTGAAAATTTTCCATTACCAGTGGCTGGCGGGTAACCCAGCGACAGCCCTGCAGAAACCTTTTTCTGTGGTACTCACCGAATCGGAAGCGAAACGCTATTTCCAGGGCGGAACGCCCGAAAAATGGATGGGCCGTTCCGTCGTGTACGAAGATTCACTGATGGTTTCCGTCACCGGGATCGTCAAAGACTGGATCCAGAATACAGACTTTGGATTCAAAGACCTCATCTCCTATAATACGCTCGAAAGCAGCTTCCTTAAATCCTACATAGGGGGCTGGAACATGATTTCGAGCGGTATCAATGTCTACGTTAAGCTGGCTCCCGGTGTGACAGCCGCCCAGGTGGAACAACAATTCCCGGCCTTCTTCCTGCGACACATGCATCATTCTCCCAGTCAGGGCAGCATGTCGCTACAACCGCTTTCAGATGTCCATTTTAATGCGAATTATCAGGATCCTTATGGCCGCAGGGCGCATAAACCTACGTTATTTGCACTGGCCGGCATTGCCCTTTTCATCCTGGTTATTGCTGCCATCAACTTTATCAATTTATCCACGGCGCAATCCATACTGCGCGCAAAAGAAGTAGGTATACGGAAAGTAATGGGTAGCAGCGTCAGTGGCATCGTCCGGCAATTCCTCATCGAAACAGGTATTATTGTTGTCGCCGGCATGGTACTCGCTCTTGTGCTCGCTGATTCTGTTATTGCAGCCCTCCATGGCTTTATCCCCGAAGGCGTCCGGCTGCACATTAGCGACCCGGGTACCTGGCTCTTTATAGGAATTACCGTTATGGTCACTTGCCTGATCGCCGGTTGGTATCCTGGTCGTGCACTGTCTTCCTTTTTGCCGGTAACCAGCCTTAAGGGCCAAGGTGTCCGGCAGCTCAACTCGAAAAGCTATCTCCGCAAGGGCCTTATAGTTTTCCAGTTTACGGTGAGCTTGCTCTTTATCATCGGTACGATGATGGTAGGCCGGCAGATCCGCTATATGATCAATACCGATTTGGGATTTAATAAGGATGCTATCCTTTCGATCGATATTCCCTATGGCCAGCCAAAAAACCGAAAAAATGTCCTGGCTACAGAGATACGCAACCTTGCGGGTGTTGAGCAGATCAGCCTCAATACGGCTGACCCTCAGTCGGCGGACCATGAAATGCTCGGCACTAATATTGAATACAAGGGAACTTCGGACGTGTCGATCATGCCTGGAGGCGATGATATTGACACAGGTTATATATCCTTATACGGACTGACACTTGTCGGAGGGAGAAATTTTTATATCTCGGACACGACGCGAAAGAGCGTCCCGGCTTCAGCGTCTACCGAGGCAAGGCCCGCCTACCGTGCTTATATCCTGAATGAATCAGCGGCAAGGGCCCTTGGCTTCAAGCGGCCTGCCGATGCGGTCGGTCACCAGGTGGGCAGCGGCATGAGCAGCGAGCCATTGGCACCTATAATCGGTGTCGTGAAGGATTTTCATTCGGACGACATGCATCAGAAGATACGGCCCTTCGTCTTCTCGATGGATGCAAGCGCCGCGAGGCAACTGAGCGTAAAACTTTCCAGCGCCGGCTTCTCCGCTGACAAGGTGAAATCGCTTGTCGCCAACATGGAATCGGTTTTTAAAAAAATATATCCCGGAGCGGATTTCCAGTACCGGTTCTTTGACGAATCAATTGAACAACTGTA
>JAJPJP010000016.1 GCA_021324175.1 Chitinophagia bacterium | reverse complement strand
CATCAATGGAGACGGCTAGCTTGATATCTATGTATCCAACAGTGGCGATGTCGAAGGGGATGACAGGGCAAATGAACTTTACATCAACCAGAAGGACGGCACATTCAAGGAAGAAGCGCATCAATACGGCCTCGACGACAAGGGACTCACAACACAGGTTGCCTTTTTTGACTATGACCATGACGGCGACCTTGACTGTTTTGTCCTGAACAACAGTTACCGTCCGATTGAGAGTTTTGGGTATAATCGTGAATTGCGCAACATCCGTGATCCGCGCGGTGGACACCGTCTTTACAGGAATGACAACGGGCATTTTGTCGACGTAAGCGCACAGGCAGGTATTTATGGAAGCGAGATCGGCTTCGGGCTTGGCGTGACGATCGCTGACCTGAACAACGATGGCTGGGACGACATATACGTTTCGAATGATTTTTTCGAGCGGGATTATATGTACATCAACCAGCATGACGGCACGTTCAAGGAGGTGGTCACCGATGCCACCGGTCATATCAGCCTTGCCTCGATGGGCTCGGATATCATGGACATCAACAATGACGGCAACTACGACATATTCACGACGGACATGCTTCCTGAAGGCGATTATCGTCTTAAGACAACAACACGGTTTGATGACTATGATGTGCATAATGCCAAACTGCAAAATGATTTTCATCACCAGTTCACCAGCAATTGCCTGCAATTGAACAACGGCGACGGAACCTACAGCGAGATTGCGCAACTGGCGGGTGTCGACGCCACCGACTGGAGCTGGGGTGCACTTGGATTTGATTTCAACAATGACGGTTGGAAAGACCTCTTTGTCAGTAATGGCATCAGCAAAGACCTTACGAACCAGGATTTCCTGGATTATTTTGGAAGCCAGGAGGTCATGAATGAAGTGCGGCATGGAGGATTTAATTACCAGGACCTTCTTGGCAAAATGACCTCGACGCCCGTGCCTAACTACGGTTTTGTCAATCAGAAGAATCTCACTTTTAGAGACGAATCAAAACAACTCGGGCTTGCGACGCCGAGTTTCAGCAATGGCGCCGCTTATGGCGACCTGGATGGCGACGGGGACCTCGACCTGGTGGTAAACAATGAGAACATGGAAGCTTTTGTATATCGCAACATGACTTCCGAGACCCTGCACAAAAAGTGGCTTAAAGTAAAATTTAACGGTCAATCTCCAAATACCCTGGGACTCGGATCGCGCGTGACGATTTACACCCATGGTACACAACAGGTGCTGGAGCAAATGCCATCACGCGGCTTTGAAAGCAGCGTGGAGCCGGTTCTCAACTTTGGCCTGGATACCATAACTGCTGTCGACAGCCTGATCGTCTGGTGGCCAAATATGAAAATGCAGGTTCTTAAAAATATTCCCGCAAATATGACGGTCACGCTAAACCAGGCAGATGCGAAATTGCCCGTGCGTCTTCCGCCTAAACCTCCACCTGGTTTACTCGAGAATATCACTGCAGGCGCGATCACCGGAAATATCAATCACAAAGAAAATCTCTTCGATGATTTTGACGTGGAGCGTTTGATACCAAAAATGCTTTCTACTGAAGGCCCCAAGCTCGCGGTGGGAGACATTAATGGCGATGGTCTTCCCGATTTTTTTATGGGAAGCGCGAAAGGCGATACTGCCAAAATATTTGTTCAGCAACCGGACGGGAAATTCGTGCAGAAACCCGAGTTCGTATTCGCCCTCGATAAGGGAAGCGAGGACGTGGGCGCCGTATTTTTTGATGCTGACGGCGACGGGGACCTCGACCTCCTAGTGGCCTCAGGTGGCAACCAGGACCCTCCGGGATCTCCGAATTTGCTGGTGCGGCTGTACCTCAATGACGGCAAGGGGAATTTCACCAGGAGCTTTGGTCTGCCCCCTGTATCCGTAAATGCCTCGTGCGTACGTGTCGAAGATGTCGACGGCGATGGCCTGCCCGATATTTTTGTAGGAGCAAGAAGTGTTCCGGGAGATTATGGGCAGATTCCTCCAAGTGTTCTCCTTCACAACGAGGGGAAGGGGAAATTTACCAATGTCACGCAAAAAATGGCACCTGATCTTCTGCGACTGGGCATGGTGACCGACGCCCTGTGGGCGGACATCGATGGAGATGGAAAAAAGGAACTTGTCGTCGTGGGAGACTGGATGCCGGTGACGATCCTGCGATTTGAAAATGGGCAGCTTCGCAAAACCGGGGAGATACCCAATTCTTCGGGATGGTGGAATTGCCTGACCATTGCGGATATTAACGGTGACGGGCACCCTGATATCATCGCGGGTAATTTCGGGCTGAATTCAAGAATTAAAGCCGACATACAACATCCCGCGCGCCTGTACGTGGGTGATTTTGACAAGAACGGTCAGAGTGAGTGCGTGCCGGTTTACTATAAGACTGACGGCAAAGCCTATCCGTATTATCTCCGCGGAGATATGGTTGCGCAGATTCCCGCACTCAAAAAGAAATTCCTCCGCTACGACGCCTACGCGGGCAAGTCCATCGACGAAATTTTTGATAAGGACGAGTTGGCGAGAGCGAACGTCCTGACGGTCGACCAGACGGAAACCTGTGCCTATTTAAACGACGGCAAGGGCCATTTCACCATGCAGCATTTCCCCGCAATGGCGCAGCTTTCACCGGTATATGGAATAGCAGTGACTGACCTCAACGGCGACGGCATACCTGACATATTCATGGGTGGAAATTTTTTCGGCCTGAAGCCCGAAGTAGGACGATTTGATGCGAATTACGGGACGACGCTAATTGCTGATAGCAATCATCATTTCAGATTCATTTCGCCGACCGCGAGTGGAATTTTTGTCAAGGGTGAAGTGCGCGACGTCCAGATGATTCGTGACAAAAATGGAGATTACCTGCTCGTTGCGCGCAACAACGATGCGCTTCAGATTTTTCGGAAAAGAAAAAGCAATGGGAAAGCGACAGCTCCGGCAGGAAAATGATCCCGGAAAAACTTAGCCTGCATATAACGATCTATTCGTGAGTTTTCTAAAACGATATACAAGACCTGGAACACAATATATCTATTGCGCGCTGGCCGCCGTCGCTGCGCTCATGTTCTATTCATGCAACAATCACCGGCCCTTGTTTACAAGACTCGATGCAAAGACCACGGGAATTGAATTTGTGAACCGGAATGTTGATAGCGATTCGCTGAATATTCTGGATTACCTCTATTTCTATAACGGTGCCGGCGTTGCCGTAGGTGACATCAATAATGACGGGCTGCCTGATATTTTTTTTGTTTCCAATACGGGAGGCAACCGACTATATCTGAATAAGGGCAATTGGAAATTTGAGGACGTCACGGAAAAAGCCGGCGTTGGAGGGAATGCGCAGTGGGCGACTGGCGTCACCATGGCGGATGTCAACGGTGACGGTCTACTCGATATTTACGTCTGTGCAGTTTCAAATCATACGCCGGTCAACACGTTTCAACCGCATACTTTTTTTACCAATTCCCATAACCAGCTTTATATTAACCAGGGCAACGGTACATTTAAGGAGGAAGCAAAGCAATGGGGTCTTGACATCCCTGGTTATAATACGCAGGCCGTTTTTTTTGATTATGACAAAGATGGCGATCTGGATATGTTCCTGCTCCAGCATTCGATTCACCAGACGGACAATTATGGCGATACCTCAGCCCGCGGGAAATATAGTGCAGTAAGCGGCGGCAAACTCTTTCGGAATGACGGCGACCATTTTACCGATGTCACCAAGTCCGCTGGAATCATCAGTAGCGGGCTGGGTTACGGGCTCGGGGTTGGCGTAGCTGACCTCAACAACGATGGCTATGATGATATCTACGTAAGCAATGATTTTCACGAAAACGATTATTACTATGTCAACCAGGGGAACGGGACATTTCGCGAGATGAATCGTGAAGCATTTGGACATGAATCAAAGTTTTCCATGGGCAACGATATTGCCGACATCAATAATGACGGCTGGCCAGACATCATGACGCTGGATATGCTCCCGGAAGACGAGACAGTCCTAAAGTCCTCTGCGGGGGATGAATCGCTTGACAATTATAACCAGCGTATTCGGGCTGGGTATCACTACCAGTATTCGAGAAACTGCCTTCAACTAAACATCGGCAGAGGAAAAAGATTTTCAGATATCGCGCTTTATGCAGGCGTCGCAGCCACCGACTGGAGCTGGAGTCCCCTCATCGCCGACTTTGATCTCGACGGAACCAACGATATTTTTATTTCTAACGGCATCAAAAACCGGCTCAATGACCTCGACTATGAAAAGTTCATCTCCAACATGAACATCAAGATTGCCATTTCGGGAACTCGGGCCTATGATATGGATATCCTTCAAAAGCAACCGAGAGGTACTTGGCATAATTATATATTCCAGGGGAGCACGGAACTAAAGTTCCGCGACAGGTCGGTCGACTGGGGTTTTGGCGATACAAGCCTCTCCCAGGGTGCGGCGATCGCTGACCTTGACGGCGACGGGGCACCGGATATCATCACGAATGAGATGAACGATGCCGCGGGAATCTTCCGTAACAATGCGCTGGGGCTTGACAGCAACCGCCATTGGCTCGGCGTTAAACTGAAATTCAAAACGCCGAATCTTTTTGCCACGGGGTCGAGGGTTTTTTTGTTCAGCAAGGGGAAACTATGGGACCAGGAATTGCAACCGACGCGGGGTTTCATGAGTTGCTCAGAACCTGTTTTGCATTTCGGACTCGGCAGTGCAGGGCAGATCGACAGTATGGTTGTGATCTGGCCAAATAACCGAGCGCAACGCATTGCATCAACGCGAACAAACCAGCGACTCAGCATTGAATATAAGCCCGAACAAACGGATAGTATTACTAACTTTCAAGCTTTCATTACCGGAATGCTCCATGAGCCGGCAGAACCATTGTTTAGCGATGTCACCAAACAAGCCGGCGTAAGTTTTCGCCATGAGGCCGATGTTTTTTTTAATGATTTTACGCGTCAGCCGCTAATTCCCCATGAGGCTTCGACGCTCGGTCCGAGGATTGCGGTTGGAGATGTCAACGGCGACGGGTTGCAGGACTTTTTTGTTTGCGGAGCGAAAAACCAGCCGGCGAGCTTATTTATCCAGCAACCCGGCGGTCGTTTCGTTAGCTCCGATAATCCTGCATTTATTGCCGACAAGGCATGCGAAAAGACGGACGCGATTTTTTTTGACGCGGACAATGATGGAGATCTTGACCTGTACGTTGCCAGTGGTGGTAATAATTTTGTCGGGAACGCGGACGCGCTGCTGGACAAATTGTATCTCAACGACGGCAAAGGTCATTTTACGCTATCGACAGGTTTGCCTGCGATGTATGGAAGTAAGTCCGTCGTTTGCGCGGCAGACTTTGACGGTGACGGGCTCATTGATCTTTTTGTGGGCGGTCGCGTCAATACACTTTATTACGGGATTATACCCGATTCCTACCTGCTGCACAACGACGGCCATGGCCGTTTTTCCATTGTCACAGACCAGGCCGCCAAAGGCCTTTCGAAGATAGGCATGGTGACGGGCGCCTGTTGGACCGATGTTAACCATGACGGCAGTCCGGATCTTGTCGTGGTTGGCGAATGGATGCCTCCGACAATCTTTATCAATAATCACGGCAAACTGGAAAAACAGTCAATGGGCCTCGACGCGCTCAGCGGGTGGTGGACCACTGTCCAGGCTGCTGACATTAACGGTGATGGATATCCGGACCTGTTGTTGGGTAATTACGGGCTTAATTCAAAGATCAAAGCCAGTGCGAAATACCCGGTCGAAATGTGGGTTGGAGATTTTGATCACAACGGAATTGCCGAGCAAATCCTTTCTGTGGAAAAAGAAGGCGAGTACTATCCCTTCCTCGGCAAAGAAGAATTGGAAACCCAGATGCCTTTTCTCAAAAAGGAATATCTGAGTTACCATAAAATGGCCGGCCGGACGACTAAAGAGATTTTTGGTAAAAGGCTGGATTCGGCATCGCAAATGGAAGCTGCCACGATGCAAAGCATGATCCTCATCAATAACCGGGGCAGGGGCTTTACTCCCGCAATTCTGCCACCGGAAATGCAATGGTCGCCCATTTTCAGTTTTTGCACGGGGGATTTTAATCACGATGGTAAGCAGGATCTGCTGGCCGGCGGGAATTTTTATGGCGTTGTACCCTATGAAGGGAGGTATGATGCGATGCCGATGACACTTGGTCTTGGCGTCGGAA
>JAJPJP010000199.1 GCA_021324175.1 Chitinophagia bacterium | reverse complement strand
CAGGAATATTTTAAAAAAGCAGCATGAAAAAAGAAATTGAAACCACAAATCTTAACTTAACTCACTAACCTTTTGGTCTCGAATATGGGGAGTGATATAACCGGAAAACGAATATAAAAACTAAGGAGAAACTATTCGTATTAAACACATCATTTGATGAGCTTGTAAAGATGAGTGTAGCAGGTAATCCAAAGCCAAAAGAAAAAAAGAAAAAATAATGCGCCTTTTGCCCACCATAACCATTTTATGTTTTGGTATAACCGGAATATTTTCTTTAAATTTTAAGTCAAAAACTTATCCTATTAATATTACGGGACATCTTAAAGAATCACGAAAAGAAACCCCTCACATTGGCCTTAATTTTGTTACCGTATTTGTAAAAGGCAACAATAAACTTTTAGCAAAAACTGAAGCCAATGCAAAAGGAGATTTTCACATTACATTTACTCCAACTACTGAAAAATCATTTGATTTTTTTTGCACTGGCATTGGAATAGATACCATTCTTGTTGCTTCTTTAAAAACATTTGATTCCGATGTAATGGAAATGACCTTTAATCTTCCTATTAAATACAAGAAAAATACTTTAGGAAAAGTTATTTGCCCAAAATGTAATCGTTCTGATAAGGTTTATAAAATTGAATATGGCGATGCTCCAGTTACTACAATGCATATAAATAAATCTGGCGATACATCTTATAGTCCAATTTATAAAGGAATTTATCAAGCAAGTTGCGTTGTTGAAATGGCAAAATATTATTGCTACAGAGATAAAATAAAATTTTAAAAAAATCAGCAAAGATAAACTTGTATATAATCACCGCTGAATGGCGGATTTTGGACAATAGGGCACCAGCCAACGGGAAATAAAGTTACAGATGTTCATCAATAATCGGGACTCCGCATTTATCGGGATGAGGACCTCGCAGAACCGGAACAGTAAAGGGCGGGACCAGCTAACGTTCATGTCTGTACGAATATCAGCCAGACCGGAACAGACAGCTATGGAACGATGACCAGTCTTTTGCCTGAAGTCTTTTGTTGCCATGCTGATGCGATATCCGCCAGGGGTATTTTTTCAATATCCATGGTAAGTTTGTTTTCGGCTGACCAGTGCCAGACCTGGCCCAGGGCAGCCGGAATCACCTCCGGTGCAATCCTGCCCACCCCCGTCAGCTCAAGCCCCGAAGTCCTGAGCGCTTCTGCAGGTAAGGTGATGTTGGCGCCTGCTGACTGACCGATCTGGACAAAACGCGTGGTGTGCGTGGCAAAACCCGCTTTGCGGGGAACAAGTGTTTTCAACAAGAGTTCGGTTGGGTGCCCCCAGAGAAAGTCAAGCACGATATCATAGCCTTTTCCCGCCTGTTGGGCAAATTCATCCTGAATCTGCAGGTCCGTTTGTGTAAGGTCAATGACTGCGTCGGCTCCCAGTTGTTTTATTTGCTGAAGACCTGCTTTATCCCTGCCTGTTCCGATAATGAGTCCCGCACCCAGCAACCTGGCTACCTGGATTGCCAGTTTTCCGGAGACGCCCGTTGCCCCATTGATCAGTACGGTTTCATCCTGTCGCAAGCCGGCACTGCCTGTCAAGGGGAAAAAGGAGGTTAGTGCAGCAGCCGGCAGTGCGGCTGCCACCAGGGGGTCGATCCCCTGGGGAACCGGGGTGATATAGGCTTTGTGGCGGGCGGGAATGACGGTCCTTTCAGCCATGGTGCCAAAGGGTGGCTCAACGCCACCAAGGCCACCAGTGAACCGTCTGTCAATACACCCACCCCGCTATGCCCGACAATTGCCGGAAAAGCAGGGAAGATGTGCTTGCTGGCATAGTGTGTTCCGCCCGCCGTCAGTTTATCAAAGTTCTCCAGCACGGCTGCCTTTACCATTATGGGTATATCGCCGTTTTCGGTTGCGGGTTCGGGAAAATCCCTGAACTGTGGAATGTCTCCGAATTTTTCGATTACTGCTGCTTTCATAACATGATTTGTTTTGTACAAAAGTGACCAGTTATTTTTCCAGTGAAAATAACAAAAGATAAGAAATGCTATTTAGCCAGCCTGCTGCGGATACGACTCAGTGAAACAGGCGTTATGCCCAGGTAGGAAGCGATGTATTGTTGCGGTATGCGCTGAACAATTTTGGGATAGTCAGTGATCAGGTTTACATATCGCTGCGCAGGCGTGTCTTTGATGAAAGAGAGAAAATGTTTCATGTAGTGAAGCTGGCGTTCCAGCAGCACGTTCATCATCTGCTCTCTCAATTCAGGTATCCCGATAGTCTCATTTATCATCCGGTCAAAGTCATTTTTTCGGATCCAATGAAGGACGCAGGGTTCAACGGTCTCTATCGTAAAATAGCTGGGAATGTTTTTTCTAAAGCTTTCGAGGGAAGATACGCCCTCATTTTCAAAGAAGAACTGAAAGGTGATGTCCTTGCCCTGGTGATTGAACCAAACGCGGATACAGCCTTTTTCGATCAGGTAGGCCTTCCTGGCAATTTCACCTTCCTTCAATAAGGCAGATTTTGCAGGGACCTCTATTCTTTTATAATAGCCGGTATACTCGTCCCATTTGTCCTTTAGCTGAGGAAAGTTTTTTTTGAATTTTTCAAACATCAGGTATCTACAGGTTTATGGGTTAACGTTGCCACTGCACCACAGCCCGGTTAAAAATATTCCAGGGTTTTCTATCCAAACGATATCCAGGATTTTTACCTGTCTTGAAAGAATGTTCAATTCCCCCCCACCAGACTGCAGGTCCTTTTTTATTACCGGCTGCCGCGCCAACCCATCAAACATTATATCCATCCTGTTCAATGCTGTGTATAACGCAGATACACACACGTAGATAAACATTGGCGCAGCGCTTAATTTTTGAATGAAGCCATGTCAATGACAAAACGATAGCGGACATCGCTTTTCAGCATTCTTTTGTAAGCATCGTTGATGTCCTGCATGTTAATCATTTCTATGTCGGATACAATATTGTGCTCTCCGCAAAAATCAAGTAATTCCTGCGTCTCGGCAATCCCGCCGATCAGGGAAGCGGCTACTGATTTTCTCCCGAGAATCATGGGGACGGTATTGAGCGTGGGATCCAGTTCGCCCAAATAACCCACCAGCACCAATGTGCCGCTAATGTTTAAGGTCCCCAGGTATGGGTTGATGTCATGGCTATAGGGGACGGTGTCAATGATCAGGTCAAATTGCCCGGATACTGATTTCATTTGCTCTGCTTCGGTCGAAATGATTACTTTATCGGCTCCCAGCCTCATGGCGTCTTTTTCTTTCCCGGGTGTCCGGGAAAACAAGGTGACTTCAGCCTGGAGTCCTTTTGCCAGCTTAATTGCCATATGTCCCAAACCACCCAGGCCGACTACCGCGACCCTGCTTCCTTTGCCTGCTTTCCAATGTTTCAGGGGTGACCAGGTGGTGATGCCCGCACAAAGCAGGGGTGCGACGGCCGCCAGGTCTAAATGGGAAGGCACTTTCAGGACAAAATGTTCGTCCACCACAATTTTCTCCGAATAGCCGCCAAATGTGGGGCCGCCCAAATGTTTGTCGGTTCCGCCATAGGTGCCGGTCCATCCATTGAGGCAGTATTGTTCTAAATCTTTTCTGCAGCTGTTGCAGGTCCGGCAACTGTCTACCAGGCAACCAACGGCAACAGTATCTCCCACTTTATGTTTGGTAATTTTATTGCCGGTTTTGGTTACTCTGCCAACGATTTCATGTCCGGGGACAACAGGATAAACCGAAATCCCCCAGTCGTTCTTTGCAAAATGCAAATCTGAATGGCAGACGCCGCAATAGAGGATTTCTATTTCAACATCATTTTCAGTCGCCTCTCTGCGATTGATCTGCAGTTGTTTTAAATCAGCATCGGGCGCTTCTGTTCCAAAGGCTTTTATGGTAGTGGTATTCATTTATTATTTTTTTGCTGGTTACCCGCGGCATGAACGCGGACTCAAAATTATGAGAAAGTTTTTTATCCAAACCATTTTCTGTCATGATTTGTTTATTGCCTGGAGCCCATGGGCTAACGTATATGATTATACGAAAAATGCTACGGAATGGTCTGAAGCCCGAACCGGCGGCTGACCCGGTGGACGGCGAGGATTCATTTATTCACGAGTTGCCCTGCCGTACTATGCCAGACTATTTTACCGTCACTCATTTCAAAACTATCGGTTGCCATGGACACATTGACTACCGGGCTTTCAGCTCTCCAGACAACGTATACTTTATTGTGTTTAGCGATCAGCTTTATCAGTTCAAATGTGGTGTTGTCTTTTGGAAAAAGTGTAAAGGCCCAGGAAAAATAGGAGGAGATGGCCTGTAATCCCACGATCGGGCCTTCCGGTGTCCAAAGTTCAGACTGATCTGTATAATCTTTCATCGTTTCTTCGATGTCATTATTTCCAAAAGCATCCAGGTGATGCTGAAAAACGCTTTCCGGGGTTATCAGTGAAGTTTGCATATCCAGAAGTATGTGGTTGGTGAATAATAAAATTCCCGGCGCCGGGATCCGGCGATGCCTGCCCCTTGCTGTAAATACATGTTTGAAATTAATAGAACTACCATTGCCCGGGTGTATCCGGTCACCGGCACTTTGCCCGCCGGTGAACCATTTTTTAATTTTTATTTTTAGCCGAAAGTTAAATAACTTTTGCCCGAATTTTGATTTCCGGTCAGCATCCTATCGCTGGCAAATAAAGCCCAAGAACTCCAAAAAGAAATGCATGCAAACCATGCGCCATGTCGTTGTCGTCACCAAAAATTTCTGTTCATCCAATAAAAAAAGGAGGCCATTATGAAATTCATGATTACCTGGGAGGTCCAGTCGGACAAAAGACACGAGGTCTTAAAAGCATTTTCTCACATGACGGGGGAGGACGACAAAAAAGATGCCGGGGAAAAAATCACCCTTATCGGAAGGTGGCATAATGCGGCATCGGGAACCGGGGTTGCCGTTTGCGAGACCGATGATGCCAAAGCCTTATTCGCCTGGTCACTCAATTGGAACGCCGTATTGAACCTGAAGGTAGAGCCCGTTATTGATGATGAGGAAGCAAGGGAGATCGGAAAGAAAAAATTCAGCTGATCACAAGAGACAGCTGCAGCAATGATCTTTCGAGGTGATTATGGTAGTGGCCTCGCGCACGCCCGACCGTCAACGGCCCGGCATCAGGTTGGGGGCATTAGCTAACGCATAGGGGTATACGAATACCAGCGATGGCAGGAGCAGCAGGAGCGGGTTTTTCCTTCACCCCCGCCAAGTTCATTTATTTTTTATCAGCTACGAATTTGTCATTCTCCACATCTTTCAAAAAACCGATAAGGCTGGTAAAATAACGGAGCTGGTCGTCATACATACTTAGATGACTTCCGTTGGGACATAGGTAGGTTCTGCTGTTGGGAATTAATTTTCCTTCTTTTCTCATATCCTCAGGATTCATTTCGTCATGGATCCCGCCGATCACCAGGGTGGGCACGCCGATGTGTGGCAGCCTTCCCCACATATCCCAGTTTTTTAAATTTCCCGTGACATGAAATTCATCGACACCCTGCATTTGGATGTAGATCGACTGGTTGGCTTTCTTAAACGCCCTGAGTACCGGTTCCGGCCATTTATCAAGCGGCATCTGACAGAGCACTTTGGTATACAATGTGGACATGAGCAAATTCTGGAACTCCGGACTGTTGTATGCCTTTCTTTTATCCAGTGAATCGTATGTTGCCAGTTCTGCGGGGGTAAAAAACTGCTGTTTCAATTTTGCCGTATAGGCCACGTAGCTTGAAATACCGGCAGTCATGTTGGACAGGACGGCAGCCTTTACATGCTGCTGATATTTGTCCAGGTATTCCATAGCCAGCATGCTTCCCCAGGAATGCCCCAACAGGTAAAAATGATCAAGGCCAAGTCCTTTTCTGACCTGCTCCACTTCCTCCACAAAACGGGGCAGGTTCCAGAGCGTGGTGTCCGTGGGCACATCAGAGTTCCCGCTGCCCAGCTGGTCATAATAATAAAATTCAATACCTTCTTTGGGTAAAAAATCTTCAAAGCATTCAAAGTAATCGTGGCTGAAACCGGGGCCGCCATGCAGCAGGAGCACTTTAATCTTCCCGTCGCCTATTTTTTTTGTCCAGACATTATATTTCCCGTCAATCCGGATCAGTTGGTTACCCCCCGTTTTTACGATATAGGTTGTGTCCGCCGCGACCGGAGCGGCTGCGTTGTCAGCCGGATTAGCCGGTTGATTGCATGATAACAGGCAGCTAGCCAGGAACAAAAACAGGACAATCCTTTTCATTGCTATATTGATTTTATTTTATTGGATAAACAAACGGTCAGGCTGGTGAACGGATGGCCGCTCACTCAAAAATAGGCGAAAGTTTTTTATCCCGTTTCGATTCTGTCATGGTTTATTTCCTTTCTCTCAATTGGCGCAGCTAACGTACATGGATATCCAAATGATCACCAGGGTCCATTCGCGGAGAGAACGGATGATCGCCATCTGACCCCGCGATGGAGGCAGTGCATTCGTGCCCGCAAGATAAAAAAACGCCCAAGACTTGTAAAGGGTTTACATTCGCAAAAAAAAATGGCAGTCATGGAAATGATCAATGAAAATGTATTTGACACCGTGCAACTCAATTTGCTTTTTCAAAAAAGAAGAAGCGTTTTTCCGGAGCAATATGTTGCGGGGAAAAAAATCCCGGATGAGATCGTGATGCAGCTCCTGGAAAATGCAAACTGGGCACCCACGCATAAATTGACGGAACCCTGGCGCTTCGTTGTTTTTAGCGGTGAGGGGTTGAAAAAACTGGCGGGGTTCCAGTCTTCGCTTTATAAAAAAACGGCAGGCGAAAAATTCAAGCAGGGTAAATATGAAAAGATGCAAACCACACCGTTGTTGTGCTCGCACATGATCGCCATTGGCATGAAACGCAGCGGATCCGTTCCGGAAATTGAAGAAGTGGAAGCCGTTGCCTGCGCCGTGGAAAATTTATTTCTGTCTGTGACGGCTTACGGTCTCGGCGGTTACTGGAGCACCGGTGGCGTGACATATGTCGACGAAGCAAAAAGTTTTTTCGGGCTGAACCCCGAGGATAAGCTGCTTGGATTTTTTTACCTCGGCTATATACAAACGCCCTCTGTACAGGGGAAGCGCGGAGCCGTTGGCGAAAAAATAATTTGGGTAAAGGATTAACGGAGTAGTAACTTTATCTCCCTCATTCAGCAAGGATGAGTAAACTCCTGTACCATCGCTTTTGGCCGGTATCATTGTGTATTCTTCGAACTTAAAATAAAAAATCATCATGAAAAAGATCAGTTTCATTTCGTTTGTATTGCTGGCGTCAATCGTAGCCTGTAATTCATCCGGCGACAAATCAACAACCGACACCACTGCGGCTGCAGCAACCGATACCAGCATGCATCACATGGATTCAACAGCCATGGTTGCCCCCCTGCCTGATGTGCCTGCCGGCGCAAAGGTGTTTTTCAAAAACCTGAAGAACGGACAAACGGTAAAATCACCGGTGAAAATAGAATTCGGCGTTTCAGGAATTGCCCTGGATACCGCGGGTGCATTGAAACCTGCTTCGGGGCATCATCATTTACTGATCGATGCGGGTGATTCCATTCCTGCAGGGACCGTGATCGTCAAAGATTCCACCCATTTGCATTTTGGAAAAGCGCAGACTTCTGCGGAGGTTAAATTAACTCCGGGTGAGCACACCCTCACTTTGCAATATGCAGATGGCATCCACCGCTCCTACGGCGCTAAACTTGCGGCGACCGTTAAAGTGAAAGTTCAATAGAAGATAAAAGAATAGAAACGGAACAGTGAACAACCGGTTGTTCACTGTTCATTGTTTACGGGTGAGTATGAACTCGCCTTCATCAGCGTATCCATGGCGGTGCCGTCTAATTTTATTGCTGTGGCGCTTTTCAATTCATCCAGCTGCTCAACGGATGTGGCGCTGGCAATGGCGCCGGTAACGCCGGGCTGCGCAATAAGCCACGCGAGCGCCAGGGCTGCGGGTGTCGTCCGGAGGGTTTGTGAGAGGTTATCGAGCGCAGCCAGGATGCGCATGCCGCGGTGATTGAGAAACTTTCTTATTCCTTCCCCGCGCGCGCTTTTGTAGAGATCATTTTCTGACCTGTACTTCCCCGTTAGAAACCCCCTTGCCAGCGAATAAAAGGTGATGACGCCGATTCCGTTTTGCAGGCAGGTCTGCTGCAATTCTCTTTCAAAATCATTCCGGTCAAACAAATTGTATAACGGTTGCAGGCTTTCGTAACGGGGTAAATCATTTTTTTTGCTGGCTGCAATGGATGCCAGCAGTCTTGTGGCGGAATAGTTGGATGCGCCGATCGCCCGTATTTTTCCCTGCCGGATAAGTTGCTGGTAGGCTTCGAGTGTTTCTTCAAAGGGGGTATTTGAATCGTCGTCGTGCGATTGATAAAGATCGATATAATCTGTCTGCAGACGCTTTAAAGAATCTTCGGCTGCGCTGAGGATGTATTTTCTGGACAGCCCTTTTTTATCCGGCGCCATTTCTTTCCCGACCTTGGTGGCGATGATGACCTGATCGCGTTTGTTGGTTTTTTTGATCCATTTGCCGATTATTTTTTCAGATTCCCCGCCTTTGTTTCCCTTTGCCCAGCGTGAGTATACGTCGGCGGTATCCACGCAGTTGAATCCTGCGCCGACGAATGCATCAAGCAACTGAAATGATGTTTTCTCGCCCGCTGTCCACCCGAAAACATTTCCTCCGAAGATGAGCGGTGCAATGTCCAATCCTGAATTTCCCAGCTTTCTTTTTTCCATCTTTTGGTTTATTTGTCCGTTCGGAAACCAAGCGCCTCGATATACCCCTTATTGGCCGTGCAATGGATGAACGCGCAATTGTTCAGGAATCCGTCGAGCGCCTGGATGACCAATTCCATATTTTTTGGTTTGGCCTTTCTTATTTGTTCAAAGCTCATCCTGGACGTATCGGCGTATTTCATGACGGTATCATAGTTCTGCGGAACGCCAAACGTGACAAACCCGCGGCTGTTGTCAATTTTTTTATACGGCCAGTAATGCCAGCCGATATTGTTTTTTTCCAGTACCAGCCGGAAACTCTTTACCCAGTCATCTGTATTCTCTCCTGTCTCGCCGCAATAGATCGGCACCTGGTATTTGTTGCTGAAATCAATATAATCCTGTATTACTTTTTGTGTCGGTTCGGTCCAGTATTTATGAAAAGTGTATACCAGTTTATGATCAAACGGCGGACCGAAAACCCCGAAATTGGAATCCCACTGCGCGCCACCCAGAAACAGGATATGGTTTTTATCTACCGAGCGGATGGCTTTGGTAATTCTTTTATACACCACTTCCAGCAGGGGATTGAGTTTTTCTTTATCAAAATAATGGGCGATGGGTTCGTTGAGCAGGTCATATCCGATGATGATGGTTTCATTTTTATAATGGGCGGCAATTTTTTTCCAGATGCCGGCGACGAGCTGCTGGCTCGCCTCGCTTTCAAATAAAAACGGGTACCCGTAACCGTCATCAATATTATCTCCCGTTTGTCCGCCGGGAGCGCAGTGCATGTCGAGGATAACGAATATGCCTTCTTTCCTGCACCAGGCAATGGCGCTGTCCATCAGCCTGAATCCGCGTGATTCGCCTCTTCCACCCAGGTAGTCCTCATTGGTGAACAAGCGGTAATTGAAGGGGATTCGGATGGAGTTGACGCCAATGGTTTTCAGGTAGTGGATGTCAGCACGGGTGATGTAGGTGTTCAGGTATTTTTGCCAGAAGCTCCTGGCATCGTCGGGACCGATTAGTTCGCTGATGACCTCGCTGATCAGTCTGGGGCAGTTGGCGCTTTTGAATTTAAACATATACCCTTCCGGTACCAGCCAGTTACCGAGGTTGGTCCCTTTCATGAGAAAATTCTTTCCGTCAGGGCCGATTATTTCTTTTCCTTTTACAGAAATAAATGCTGTCTGGGCGGCAGCGCCATAAAAAACAAAAATGAAAAATAGCAATGCGGAAAATTTTGGTTTCATATCTTGTCTGATTTAAAAAATATTTTTATTCTGCCGCAGCAAGCCCTGCCAATGATTCCACCATGTTCCTGATCTCGGTCTCGTCTGCGATCACCAGGGAGAGGTCATCATTCATTTCTGCACGGACATATTGCATCTCCGTAGGCAGGGTTGTCCTCGCTGAACTGTGAAACTCCTGCGCTTTTGTCTGTTCGGCAAGCCCGGCAATATTTGCCGCGCGAACTGCCGAACCCGGCATGATGATGATGCGATCATCCGCCTGCCGAATCAACTCAGCGATCAGTTCCGCGCCTTCCATGGCCGTTGGCCGCTGACCGGAGGTCAGGATTCTTTCGCAGCCAATTTCAATGATGTCTTCCAATGCCTGCCTGGGATCCACCGTCCGGTCAAAGGCGCGGTGGAAGGTAACGCCCAGGGGATAGGCGAGCTGAACCAGCTGCGCCGCACTTTTTTTATCCACCGTTCCGTCGGCGTTCAGCATGCCGATCACCACGCCGTCGCAGCCGATCTGTTTGCAGAGTAACACATCATTCATCATGATCTCCAGTTCTTCTTCGCTGAATAAAAAATCCCCGCCGCGCGGACGGATGATGGGGTATAGCTCGATATGTAATTTTTCCCTCGCCGTTTTGATCACCCCCAGGCTTTGCGTCGTCCCGCCCGCGGCCGCGTCGGCGCAGAGCTCCACGCGATGCGCTCCCGCGCTTTGGGCGATGATCGCCGATTGCCAATTGAAGCAACATATTTCGAGCATCGGAAAACAGTTGAGGGTTTTTAATCAAACCAGCTTGGTGAGGCATAGACCTTTTCTTCCTGGTTATTTTTTACCGCATAGACAAATCCCTTTTGGATGGCAAAGGCGCCGTATTCGCCTTTTTTATTCAGCGCAAGAAATCCCACCTGCAGGTCATCGCGTTTTTTCGGATTGCGCTTGATGATGCGTTCGAGTGTTTTCCTGCATGCGTCCTGCGGTGAGAGTCCCTGCCGCATGTATTCCACCACGAGATGAGAGCCCACAATCCTGATCACTTCTTCACCGAGACCCGTGGAGGTGGCGGCACCTACCTCGTTGTCTACAAACAGACCTGCACCGATAATGGGGGAATCGCCCACGCGTCCGTGCATTTTAAAAGCCATGCCGCTCGTCGTACAGGCTCCGCTCAGGTCACCCTTTGCGTCCATGGCGATGATGCCGATGGTATCGTGGTTGTTTTCCCCCACGGGTAAATTACTTGCCGTGGATTTGTTTCCGTAAGATTTTTCTTCGGTATTAATGACCGGCTTGTACTCTGCATGCTTCAGCCATTCCTTCCATGCCTTTTCACTTTCGGGTGTCAGCAGTTCTTCTTTTTTAAATCCGTTCTCGAGGGCAAACTGGAGGGCGCCTTCTCCGCACAGGACGACGTGCGGCGTTTTTTCCATCACCAGCCGCGCGACCGAAACCGGGTGCGCGATGTGCTCGATGCACATCACCGACCCGCAACCGCTGTTTTCGTCCATGATGCATGCGTCGAGGGTCACATGACCGTCACGGTCGGGGTAGCCCGCGCGCCCGACGGAATGATTGCTCAGGTCCGCCTCGGGGATCCTTGCGCCGCCTTCGACGGCATCCAGCGCGCGACCGCCGGCACTCAGCGTTTTCCATGCCTCTGCATTGGCAGCCTGACCAAAACCCCAGGTCGATACAACAATGGGATTGCCGGTTAGGATCCTGTTTTCCGGAAAATTATCTTCCGGTAATTTATTTGCCATCACCATTCCGACAGAACTGAATAATGATGATCGTAGAAATTTTCTCCTGTTAAACATGCAAGGT
>JAJPJP010000109.1 GCA_021324175.1 Chitinophagia bacterium | reverse complement strand
CGCGCGGGACTGCAGATAAGAAACCTTATCCGCAATGCCCGTTTCCCGCATGAACTTGCCGAAGAGATCATTGAAGCCTATTATAAGCTTTCAGACCAGTACCACCAGCTCACCACCGATGTGGCTGTTCGGTCTTCCGCCACTGCGGAAGATCTGCCGGATGCCTCTTTTGCGGGGCAACAGGAGACTTACCTGAATGTGCGCGGACCCGCCGCTCTTATTGATTCGGTAAGAAATTGTTTTGCTTCGCTGTTTACCGACAGGGCGATCAGCTACCGCGACAACTTTTCTTTTGACCACCTCTCGACCGGGCTTTCGGTATGCATCCAAAAGATGGTGCGTTCCGATCTGGGGGTCTCAGGAGTTGCTTTTTCGCTCGATACCGAATCGGGCTTTCGGGATGCCGTGATCATCAACGCTTCCTATGGTCTGGGCGAAATGATCGTGCAGGGTTCAGTTTCACCGGACGAATTCATCATCTTTAAACCCACCCTAAAAGACGGCTTTGCCGCCATCATCGAAAAGAAACTGGGGATCAAGGATAAAATGATGGTTTACGGGGATGACCCCGATGAGCGCGTAAAGATCATCCCGACAGAAAGGTCAGCACTGACCAAATTCTGCTTATCCGATGAGAAGATATTGCAGCTGGCATCATGGGTTTGCCAGATCGAGAACTATTATACCAAAATTAAGAGCGGTTGGTGTCCCATGGATGTGGAATGGGCGCTGGACGGGCTCACGCAGGAACTCTTTATCGTCCAGGCGCGACCCGAGACCATCCATTCGCGAAAAAAAGAAAATACCATTACAGAATATGTTATCGCTGTTAATAAAAAACCCGCAAAATTATTGCTCAAAGGAATTGCGGTAGGAGATAAGATCGCTGCGGGCAAAGTGAGCATCATGCATTCGCTCGATAAGCGCGTCACGGACGCCCATGAATTTATGTCGGGAGATATCCTGGTGACCGATATGACCGACCCCGATTGGGAACCCATCATGAAAAAAGCTGCTGCCATCATTACCAATAAGGGAGGCAGGACCTGTCACGCGGCGATCGTTGCAAGAGAAATGGGGGTACCCGCAATCGTGGGTTGTGTGCATGCCACCGAGACCTTAAGCGATGATCAACTGGTCACCGCCTGTTGCGCGGAAGGCGATGAGGGCATGATCTATGAAGGAGAGATCAATTTTACGACTGTTGAAACGAGGCTGGATGAACTCCCGCCCATCAGCACTGCCCTGATGCTCAATGTCGGTTCGCCGGGAATGGCATTCGGGTATTCCCACCTGCCGCATTCCGGTGTAGGGCTCGCCAGGGAAGAATTTATTATCAATAATTACATCGGTGTCCACCCGTTGGCGCTCCTGACACACAGAGCACTGAAGGATGAACCCCTATCTGCGGCGATAAAAGCAAAGATCAGCGGATTTGAGAACGAAGAGCAATTCTTCATCCAGAAATTATCATTTGGTATCGCGAAGATTGCTGCGGCTTTCTACCCTGAAAAAGTGATCGTCCGCTTCTCTGATTTCAAAAGCAATGAATATAAAAATCTACTCGGGGGCAAATATTTTGAGCCCGAGGAAGAGAACCCGATGATCGGCTGGAGGGGCGCGTCGCGGTACTATTCACCGGAATACAAGGCAGCATTCGGACTGGAATGTAAGGCGATCCAGCTTGTCCGGGAAAGGATGGGTCTTACTAATGTTTCGGTGATGATCCCCTTTTGCCGGACAGTAACCGAACTCCTGAAAGTGAAAGAGACCATGGCAGAATTTGGACTCTGGCAGGGAAAAGAAGGACTGGAACTTTTTCTTATGGCTGAAGTTCCCAGCAATATTTTGCTTGCTGAAGAATTTGCTAAGCACATCGACGGATTTTCGATCGGATCCAATGACCTCACCCAACTCACCCTCGGTCTGGACAGGGATTCTTCCCTGGTAGCCCATATCTATGATGAGAGAAACGAAGCGGTGAAAATATTGCTGCGCATGCTGATCCGGACAGCCAAAAAATGCGGGGTCAAAGTCGGTATCTGTGGTCAGGGTCCCTCTGATTTCCCTGAATTCGCGAGCTTCCTGGTCGAAGAAGGGATCGACAGTATTTCCGTGACCCCCGACTCGGTGATCAAAACCGTGAAAGCAATTTACCAGGCTGAAACAAAAATGAAAATAGCCATCAAACAATAATATCATGACATTCAAAAAAAACGTCCTTTTAGTTCTCGTAGCCCTATGCTTTCACCTGGCATATGCCCAGCCCATTCCCCTGGACACGGCGGTCCATACCGGAAAATTATCCAACGGTTTTACCTATTATATCCGCCACAATGAGGAGCCCAAAAATAGGGTGATCCTGTACCTGGTCAATAATGTCGGTTCGACGCTTGAGGATGAGGACCAGCAGGGTCTCGCGCATTTTATGGAGCACATGAATTTTAACGGCACCAAACATTTTCCAAAAAATGAATTGGTGAATTACCTGCAGAAATCCGGCGTTCGCTTTGGGGCGGACCTCAATGCCTATACGAGTTTTGATGAGACGGTGTACCAGCTCCCGATTCCAACAGATGATAGTTCCATACTTTCAAACGGGTTCCAGATTATGCGGGACTGGGCTGCTGAAGCACTGCTTGACCCTGTCGAAATTGATAAGGAACGCGGCGTGGTCCTGGAAGAAAAAAGACTGGGACGTGGGGCGCAGGAAAGAATGCAAAGACAATATTGGCCTGTCCTGTTAAATCATTCCCGCTATGCAGAACGCCTTCCTATCGGACAGGAAGATATTTTAGTGCATTTTACCCCGCAGACGATCAGCCGGTTCTTCCATGACTGGTACCGCCCCGATCTGCAGGCGCTTGTCGTCGTGGGGGACATCGACCCGGTTAAAACAGAAGAGCTCGTGAAAAAACTTTTTGGCGACCTGGTCAACCCGCCGGGCGAGAAAACAAGAACAAAATATAGCGTTCCCCTGCAGGGGGACAATCATTTTATCGCTGTGACCGATAAAGAAATGCCGTATGCGCAAATACAATTGATGATCAAACACGATAAAAACGAGCTGGTAACGGAAGCGGATTATATCCAATCCATCAGGCAGGAACTCTTTAACCAAATGACCGATCAGCGTTTTGAGGAACTCAGCCAGCAACCGGGGATCCCTTACATTAGCGCGGGAGCGTATATTGGCGATTTTTTGAGTAACCTGGATGTCTTTTCTTTTTCGATAACTGCCAAAGAGGGTAAATTTAAAGAAGGGTTTCAAAAAGGATGGCGGGAAATCGAAAGAATTAGACGTTTTGGATTCACAGCCGGCGAACTGGATCGCGCAAAACAAAATTATTTGCGCAGAATGGAAACCTCGTATAAAGAAAAGGACAAAACCAATTCCAATAGTCTGGTCCGTGAATACGTAAGTCTTTTTTTGAATCATGAAGCCTCTCCGGGGATCGCCTGGGAATATAACTTTGCCAAAGATAAACTGCCGGCCATTGGTATCGTTGACATCAATAAACTCGCCGCGGAATATATCAAGGAGAGTAACCGGGATATCCTCGTACTTGCACCCGATAAACAAAAAAATGAATTGCCGGATTCTGCAGCCCTGCAGTCCTGGCTTTCGGAAATAAACGCGGAGAACCTGACGGTATACAAAGATCTCACGGTCGATAAGCCCCTTATCGCCCAAGCACTAAACCCCGGGAAGATCTTAAAGGAACAGAGGATTCCTGAGATCGGAGTCACGGAACTGACCTTAAGCAATGGCATCCGGGTTCTATGTAAACCGACCGATTTTAAAAATGACGAGATTCTTTTTGGGGCTTTTAGCGCAGGTGGTACTTCCCTCTATCCCGATAAAGAATTCCAGAGTGCGGCTAACGCCAGTAACATTATGAACGCTTTTGGCATAGGTGATTTTGATGCCCCGGCGCTCAATAAAAAACTGAGCGGAAAAAATATTTTTGTGCAGCCATTTATAGCGGATCGCTCCGAAGGGTTCAATGGATTTTCTTCCCCCCAGGACCTGGAAACCGCCCTCCAGCTTGTTCATCTCTATTTTACCGCACCACGGAAAGACAAGACAGTTTTTGACAATATTATCAGTAACTCAAAAGATTTTATTGCCAACCGCAGCAACAACCCCAATGCGGTCTTTGGCGATACCATCAATTATTTTTTGCATAATTATAATTTTCGCAGCAAGCCGTCTACTGTAAAAACATTGGACGAAGTGAACCTGGATAAAGTGTATAGTATTTACCGGGATCGGTTTGCGGATGCTTCCGGCTTCAGCTTTATTTTCGTGGGTAGTTTTTCTATCGACAGCCTCCGACCCCTGCTGGAAAAATACCTGGCGAACCTGCCATCACTAAACCGGCATACCCAGGCGAAGAACCTGCACATCCATACACCGCAGGGAGTCTACATGAAAAAAGTATTCAAGGGAACGGAAAATAAGGCCAGCGTCCGGATGGTATTCAGCGGCGATTATCATTTTGATCCGGTGACCAACATGCAATTCAACGCCCTAAAGGAAGTATTGCAGATAAAAATCATCCAGCACCTGCGGGAAGATGAAAGCGAGGTCTATTCCCCGTCGGTAAGTTTTGATGCTCACAAATATCCTGATGCCAATTATTCTTTTACGGTTTCTTTTGGATGTGCCCCAAAAAATGCGGAGCACCTGATGGAAGATATTGATAAGGAAATCGCGGCTGTCCGCGATCACGGTCCCGTGCCAGAGGACCTGGAAAAGTTCAAGGCAGAATACAAAAGAACCCATGAAACGCAAATACGCGACAACGGTTACTGGCTTAGTTATCTCACCTTTCAATATGAAAATGGAGAAGAACCGTTGAACGTAATGAATTATAGCAATCGCCTGGAATCGGTTACTGCAAAACAGGTCCAGGACGCGGCAAAAAAATATTTGAACGGAAAAAACCGGATTGCCTTTGTGCTGCTACCGGAAAAATGACAGGCTTTATAAAGTACATATATGAACTTTGAATTCAGCGAAGAGCAGGCGATGATCCGTACGGCAGCAAGAACATTTGCGATGCAGGAATGCCTGCCCGGGGTGATCGGGCGCGATGAAAAGCAGGCATTTCCCAAAGCACAGATGGAATCTCTGGCCCGGCTCGGTTTTTTGGGAATGATGGTTGACCCTGCATACGGAGGCGCGGGCATGGATACCGTGAGCTATATGCTGGCGATGGAAGAGATCAGCAAAATAGACGCGAGCGTTTCAGTAATCATGAGCGTGAACAACAGCCTTGTTTGCCAGGCGCTGCAGAAATACGGAACGACGATTCAAAAAGAAATCTTCCTAAAGCCCCTGGCCCAGGGGTCGAAAAATGAGGAACTTTATACGGGCGCATTTTTGCTCAGCGAACCGGAAGCCGGCAGCGATGCGAGCGCGCAGCGCACGATAGCAGAAAATGAAGGCGACTATTATCTCCTCAATGGCGTTAAGAATTGGATCACCAGCGGAAACTCGGCATCGGTGTATGTTGTATTTGCGCAATCTGATTTCTCCAAAGGGAGCTCCGGCATTTCCGCTTTTATTGTCCCCCGCAACACGCCTGGCATTGCGGTCGGCGCGAAAGAAAATAAAATGGGTATCCGCGCCTCCGATACTCATAGCGTAAGTTTCAACAATGTCATCGTTCCCAAACAAAACCGCCTGGGAGCAGCAGGTTCTGGGTTTACGATTGCCATGCAGGTGTTGGCGGCGGGGCGCATTGGCATCGCGGCGCAGGCCCTAGGTATTGCAGAGGGTGCTTATGAGCTTTCCCTGAAATATGCACAATCCAGAATCGCATTTGGAAAACCGATCGCCCAGTACCAGGCAATTCAGTTCAAGCTCGCAGATATGTGTACGCGCATCGAAGCGGCGAGGATGTTGTGCCTGAAAGCAGCCTATGAAAAAGATTCCGGGCAGGATTATTCCTTAAGTTCTTCGATGGCAAAAGTTTTTGCATCAGAAACAGCCATGTGGGTCACGACCGAAGCGGTTCAGATACATGGAGGATACGGTTACGTAAAAGAATACCACGTGGAACGCCTGATGCGCGACGCCAAGGTCACGCAGATCTATGAAGGCACCAGTGAGGTGCAGCGTATGGTGATCTGCAGAGCGGCTCTGAAATCAACGATCTGATCTTACTTTGCAGTATAACGGCTATAAATAACCGAAAAATTGGAACACTCAGAATATGATCAATTTTTTACCTTCTATTTTCATGTTGATTTTTTCCTGTTCAAATAATTTAAGAACGCCACTCAATGGCAGGTTGCGTTCAATCTTACCAGAATAAAGATCCCGGGGTATATTGCCCCAATATTCGATATCCAGGTCATACCAGCGACCAACCTCGCGCAGAATATCCGGTACAGAAGTTTTGTCAAACTGGAAATACCCTTTGATCCATGCTGTTGCCAGTTCTGTATTTGCGATTGTTACGGTTAAATGATTGCTGGCTCTTGCTAATACCGATTTTTCGCCGGGCTTGATCAATATACTATTGCCATCAGATGCAATGAATTCAACCGATCCTTCTAACAAGGTTGTCTCCATATTTTTTTCATCATCATATGCCATCACATTAAAATGTGTTCCCAACACTTCGACAGCCCCGGAATTATTTTTTACATGAAATGGTCTTTTGGGATCTTTTGCGATTTCAAAATAGCCTTCACCTGTGAGTTCAACTTCTCTGGTATTTCCTATAAAATCAGTAGGATATCGAAGGGAAGAGGAAACATTGACCCAAATTTTTGATCCGTCTGAAAGCGTGACCTGGTATGGTCTTCCCCCCCGGGGCACCGTGAGGGTGTGGTATTCGACAACTGCATTTGTTTTTTCGTAAGCGATTTTGCCATTTTCTATTTTTTTGGCTGCAGCAATTCCCTGGTCAGCGAGATCCCCATTGAGTGCACTGTCCAAAATGATCTCTTTGCCATTGGCTGAGCGCAGTATCGTTTTATTGCAGTTTGGAAATATCTTTTCGGGTATACGTGACCGTGAATTGTCGCTTAAAATGGGCTCTGTTTTTTTATTCTGCGTGAAATAAAACACGCCGGCGCCAGCGATCAGTATAACTGCTGCGGCTGCGCTCCACCATATGCGCCGAATCGATCTGACAGGCGATTCTTTGTATTTAGTATTCTTTATGTTCTCCAGCATCCTTGTCCAGTCTGGTTCTGTCACCGCGAAATCCCCCCGCTTGGCCTTTTCCCAGAGATCATTTTGGGCTTCAGACAAAGCGGTCAATTGCTCGTCGTCCACCGCATGCATCCAGGCGATCAATTCTTCTAACTCGAATCGTGTAATGGTATTACCGATATACTTGTTGAATAAAAAATCAATGCGTTCGATTGCTTCCATATGCATAAAGACAAATGGACGATTACATTTAGCCAATACGGCCGTCATTTTTTTCAAAAGCTTTTTTGATCTGGGGATATTTATTTATTTTTTAATTAATCTTTGCACAAATGCGCCAGACATCCCAGACACCGGAAGATTTTTTTCACCAGCTTTTTAATACTTACAAAACGCCGGTTTATGCCTATGTGTACAAGATCACGCAAAATCCCCATATTGCAGAAGAGATCACGCAGGAATTATTCATCAAACTTTGGGTGAAGAGAGATCAATATCACGAGATCCAAAATATGGATCAGTATATCTACCGCATGGCGCATAATGCCTGTATGACCTGGTTCGGAAAACTTGCCCTGAACGAACGCGTCACAAGGGAAATAAAAAACAGGCTCGCTCTTCAGGACAATAGTGTCGAAAACCATATGGATTTAGTAGAAGCCAAAGCGCTTTTAGCAAAAGCGGTGGAATCCCTGTCCCCGCAACGGCGTAAAGTTTTTGAACTCTCCCGGAACCAGGGACTAAAACTTCCGGAAATCGCCAAAGAGTTGCATGTCTCTGTCAGTACCGCCAACCACCATCTTGTTGCAGCCCTTGCACAACTCCGCAAATACTTGCTTGATCAACACAAGGGAAAATCAACAATGTTCCTCCTGCTCGTTTTTTCGTTGTTTGAAAAATAATAATAAAAAAATAATAATTTTTTTATGTCGGGATAGCCATAGATATTTTTTCATCGGTCTTTCCCACCAGAAAGGTTCGCTGATCAAAAACAAAACCGTCATGATGGTAGTCATGACGGTGGCGTAATGGAGCTTTTCGATAATAACTGCTAGGCTATTTATTTCAAAACCCAAAACAAGTGCAAGATATGCATTTATCAAAAAAAGTTGGTACAATCCGGCTGCGATCCAATTGTACCTTCAGCAAAGGAATTTGGCTCGCTATGAGATTAACTGCATTTTTTTTAACCGTGTTTTTTCTGCAAACAAGCGCAAATAGCTTTTCGCAACAAATTACATTTTCCGGGAAAAATGTGCCGCTCGAAAAAGTGTTCAGCGTGATCGAAAAACAAACCGGCTACGTGGTGTTTTACAATTACGCCACCATACAGGAAAGTAAACCGATCACCCTCCGGACAAAAAAAATGCCACTGGAAGAATTTTTAGCGCTGTGTTTTAAGGATGCTATGTTGAAATATGTAATTGAAGGGAAAACCATCCTGGTTACCAAAAAAGAAGAGACTTCGCCGCTGAAAGTAAAAGTTCCCGTGGGCGATGTTCATGGCAAGGTAACCGACAGTGCAGGTAATCCGATTTATGGGGTAACCATCGCTGTTAGAGGAACAAATATTTCCACTGAGTCGGATAATACGGGTGAATTTGTTCTGCATGGAATGAACCATAATGCTACCCTTTTGATAAGTCATATTGGTTACGAAAGTCAGCTCATTAAACTGGAGGGAAGATCAGAAGTTATTATTCGGTTACTCGTATCCATTAGTAAGCTAGATGAGGTGCAGGTGATCGCTTATGGAACGGTTACCAGGCAACTGAATACAGGAGCTATAAGTGTGATCAAAAATGATGCGATAGAACAACAGCCTGTTTCCAATCCAATGTTGGCTTTGGAGGGACGTGCATCAGGAATATATATCCAGCAAGCCAGTGGTTTACCCGGCACCACTTTAAATATTCTTATCCGTGGACAGAACAGCATTGCCAGCGGCAATGCGCCTTTTTATATTATAGATGGGGTTCCTTTTACTATTTCTTCTATTTCATCACCATTTATTAACAATATAACCATCCCCTCCTCCAGCCCTTTTAATAGTATTAACCCCGCCGATATAGAAAGCATTGAAATTCTTAAAGACGCAGATGCTACTGCTATTTATGGATCACAGGGCGCTAACGGAGTCATACTCATAACAACCAAAAAAGGTAAATCAGGAAAATTGTCTATTGACATCAACGCATACTCTGGATTTGGAGAAGTTACTCGAACAATGAAACTGCTAAATACCTCGCAGCATAATGAAATGCGCAGGGAAGCATTTGCAAATGATAATGTTCAACCAACAGCCTCTAATGCAAGGGATCTTATTTTGTGGGATACTACTAGGTATACAAATTGGCAAAAGGAGCTCTTGGGAGGAAAATCGGCAGTAGGCAATGCACAGGTTACGATCTCGGGGGGTAATGCAAATACCCAATTCCTTATAGCTGGTGGATATAATAGTGAAGCAACTGTTTTCCCAGGAAATTTCGGAGACCAGAAAGCTTCCGTGCACGTTAATTTGACTTCCAGTTCAACCGATCAGAAGTTTAAAACATCTGTGACTGCTTTTTTTACCAATGATAATAATAAACTTATGGGTGGCGATCCTACCGGCACTGCGATCTATCTTCCGCCTAATACGCCCTCATTAATTGATTCTTTAGGTAATCTTTTGTGGCCTTTTGGATCCAATAACCCTTATAAATATTTAAAACAAAAATATCTCGTCAATACGGACAACCTTGTTTCCAATGGACTTTTAAGCTATCAGATGTTACCCACTCTCCAGTTCAGGATTTCCTTGGGATACTCTCAAATGGAAATGAACGAAATACAAACGCACCCCTTAAGTTCATTTAATCCGGCTTTTGGCTATACAGCAGCAGATACGTATACCAATTTTGCAAATAGCAGCTTAAAGACTTGGATCATTGAGCCACAGGCAAACTGGCATAAAAACTACAGAAAAGCCAGGTTAGACATTTTAATTGGCGCCACATTTCAGGAGGATATTTTTCAGGGTCAGTCGCTGAATGCTACAGGATTCAACAATGACGCGCTCTTAGAAGATATGGGTGCAGCATCATCCGTAAATGTTTTAGGTGCTAGTTACACGCAATATAGGTATAATGCGGGTTTTGGGCGTATCAATTATAATCTCGAAGAAAAATATATACTCAATTTTACAGCGAGAAGAGATGGATCAAGCCGCTTTGGACCGGGAAAACAATTTGCCAATTTCGGAGCTCTAGGAGCTGCCTGGATCATTTCCAAAGAGAACTGGTATAAAAGATCCGTTGCTTTCTTAAGTTTTGCCAAGTTGAAAGGCAGCTACGGTACAAGTGGCAATGATCAAATTGGTGACTACCAATACCTGAGTACGTATACACCGACTTCCTATCCTTACCAGAATAACGGCGGCTTATATCCAACCAGTTTATTGAACCCGGATTATGCCTGGGAACAGAATAAAAAACTAGAATTGGCCGCAGAAATAGGAGCATGGGGAAATAGAATCTTATTAAGTGTTGATTTTTATCGCGACCGATCCGGTAACCAACTAGTGGGTTATTCTTTAGCGCCCACAACCGGTTTTAGAAGTGTTCAATATAATTTGCCCGCGATCGTGCAAAATACCGGATGGGAAATGGAGCTGACCAGTATCAATATTAAAACTACACGGTTTAATTGGACTTCTTCTTTTAATATCAGCGTTCCGCGAAATAAACTGATCGCCTATCCTGATCTTGAGTCGTCCGGGTATGCAAATACCTATGTTATCGGGCAACCGCTCACTATCCAGAAATTATACCATGTTACGGGAGTAGATCCTTCAACAGGCTTGTACCAATTTGATACAAAAGACGCAAATGGTCTGCCTTCATATCCAGAAGACCTGAAAGGATTAAAAAATCTAGGGCGGCAATATTATGGTGGCTTATCCAATACCATAAGTTTTCAAAACCTCCAACTGGACTTTTTGTTCCAGTTCGTAAAACAGACGGGAATAAATTATATACAAGGATTCAACACGCCAGGTACAATTGGAAACCAACCAGTACTTGTATTAGACCGATGGCAAAAACCCGGAGACGTTACGGAAATTCAGAAATTTTCGCAATCCGGGGCTGCACAGAATACTTATTTTTATTCGCAGAGTGGTGATAGCCGGATAACAGATGCATCATTTATCAGGCTGAAAAACTTGTCTCTTTCTTATTCTATTCCATCGGGTTTATTGAAGAAGTCCGGCATTCAAATGATACGGATTTATTGTCTCGCACAGAATCTTTGTACGATTACAAAATTCAAGGGTATGGACCCGGAAAATCAGAATGTAACATCATTACCACCATTGCGAGTGCTTACTACCGGAATTCAAATGACTTTTTAAACTTCTACTATGACTACCAACATAAAAAATAATTTCACCATTTTCTTTCTGCTCATTTTTGTTCTTATTTGTGGCTGCAAAAAATTTGTGGAGATCAGCCCTTCAAGGACTCAGATCGTTGAATCTTCTGTGTATAATAATGATGCGACCGCTACCGCAGTGATGACCGGGATGTATAGCGAAATGATGAGCAGTTATGGTTTTGCCAGTGGGGGAGAGTTCAGCGTAACCTTTTTGGCGGGAATGTCCGCTGATGAACTAACCAATTATGCTTCGGGTGACTTGCTCCAGTTCTCTGACAATACGATTGAGCCAGGAAATGGAATTAATACCAGCCTGTGGAGTGAGTGTTATTCTTATATATACACGTCAAATGCTGTTATTGGAAATGTTGCTGCCTCATCATCACTGAGCAGCCCAGTAAAAAAACAACTGACCGGCGAAGCGAAATTTATGCGGGCATTTTGCAATTTTTATCTGGTCAATCTTTTTGGACCTATTCCCAATGTGACTTCCACTGATTACCGCGTCAACGATACCATTTCACGCGCTTCAACTATGTATATTTATAATCAGATCATTGCTGATCTTTCTGATGCACAAAATCTCCTGGACAGTGATTATTCTTTTTCAAATGGTGAAAAGGTAAGACCGGACAAGTGGGCTGCGACAGCGCTGCTTGCACGCGTCTATCTATATACCGATGATTGGCAGCGAGCTGAAGAACAATCTTCCATCCTGATCAATAATACCTCCTTTAGTTTATCCACTGATATCAATACAATTTTCCTGGCAAACAGCAGTGAGGCAATCTGGCAACTTATACCAAATCAGCCGGGATACGATACCGAAGAGGGGCTCTTTTTTATTCTAAATGGTATTCCTTCTTTGGTATCTCTAACTCCCGATTTAGTTAGTTCATTCGAACAAAATGATCTGCGAAGGATGAACTGGATAGACAGTATTACGGTATCCGGTCAGACATACTATTATCCTTATAAATACAAGATTGCTTCAGGCACCAGTTTAACAGAGTACTCGATGGTTTTGCGTTTGGCTGAGCAATACCTGATCCGCGCTGAAGCAAGAACATATCAGAATAATTTTAGTGGCGCTCAGTCAGATTTAAACGCCATCCGCAATCGTGCTGGTCTGCCCAATACGACCGCAAACGATCAACCCTCGCTTTTACTTGCTGTCGAACAGGAAAGACAGGCTGAATTGTTTACGGAATGGGGGCACCGCTGGCTCGATCTCAAAAGAACAGGTCGTGCAGATGCTGTTTTGGGTCCTCTTAAATCACCCAACTGGAAGTCGACGGATACATTGTATCCTATACCAAATATTCAGCTGCAGAATGATCCACATTTCTCACAAAATGCAGGGTATTGAAATAGCCGATACATAATTTTTTAAGAAATTTTAATTCAAAAAAAATGTCAAACAAATTTTTCTTGATGATCATTAGCTTTTTGCCTCTCCTGGATTACGCGCAACCCGCTAAAATAAATATGATGCATTCCAGACGCGGGGAAGTAAGAATTAGCGGGAGGATCATCGGGGGCAGATCCGGAATGGATACTGTTGCCATTATTTTTACAAAAGACTTTCTATTGCACAACCTGGGTGCAACAATAGTTCAAAAGCAAACAGACTCTAATGGGTATTTTAGTTTTACATTTCCAACTATCGACCACCCGGCAAAATTGACTTTCCTTTTTTATGTCTCGCCTAAAGAAAACCTGGAAGATTATGTTGCTGAACCTGGGGACAACATATATATTACGCTAACCAAAAGTGCAGGGGATAATGTGTATGCTTTTAGCGGAAAAAGGAGTATAAAATATGCTGTCAGAAGAAAGACAGAAGTTGCAGTGAGGTGGTGGGTCTATCACCGGGTTGATTCAGTTACCAATTTTGACTTGTATAATAGCCTGGGAAATGCTGCCAATGCATTTCAAGATTTTCAGAAGGGCGCGGGCCGCATTATGCAGATCCTGAAAAAGGATAAAAAAAATATAAGCCCGGAAGCTTATCAGCTTATGGGTGCTGATCTGATAGGGCAGTTACAAATGAACTGGCAAGAGACTCTGAGAACCAAATACATTGAAGCTTCAAATGAGCACGATAAAAATTGGGCAACGCATCTATTAAGTACCTATAAGCCTGCCTTGGCTAACACAAACGGATCCGTACTCGCTCTTTCTGAGAAATATATCCGGTATACTGTTGCGAAGGCACAGACCGAACTTTATATCAAAAGCAAAGGACAGAAATACGGGATAAGATTACTATATAATAAACTAAAATCCGATTATCGCGGACCCTTTCGGGATAAATTACTAACGTATTGCCTGCTTGAACACGACGAAGTGAAATATCAACTTATTAATGATAGTGATGCGACAGCAGCTTGCATCGCCGATGCCTGTCACACGATCAAAACGCCTTATATTGTAAAAGTGATTAGAAAAATGAATAGATTGACCAGGGGCTCTGCTGTTTTTAATTTTTCTCTTCCGGATACTTCCGGCAAATTGGTCTCTGCTAAATCATTGCTGGGAAAAGTTTATTTGCTAGATATTTGGGGGACGGGCTGCAGTGGTTGCGCAGAATTTTCTGAAATGTTTGACAGCTTGGTTCTTCCTAAGTACAAGGACGATACTTCTTTTAAAATAGTCAGTATTTGTTGTGATAAAGATAAAAAAAGATGGCTGAAAAGTTTATATTCTGAAAGATATACCAGACGGGAATTCAATAATCTGTATACATCTGGGCTAGGTATTAACCATCCAATCTTTTCTTACTATAATATACAGGGGATTCCGTTTATCCTGGTCGTTGACAAGCGGGGGAAAGTATTTGCCAATATTACATCAGCGGAAGGGGCTGATGTAGTAAGTCATATGATCAGGGATGCGCTTGCCAATGCTCCTTAGAGATAGTAATTTGTACCGGGATGATGGAGGAACACTCTGCCAGATTAATTTAT
>JAJPJP010000381.1 GCA_021324175.1 Chitinophagia bacterium | reverse complement strand
AGGTTAAAGCGACCCATGAGAAGAATGTATGGCGGCAAATGGATTTCCATGCTTGGCATTCCGCCGTTGACGCTGTTATTTCTCCCGTTGATGTTTGTCACGATTATTATACAGGGCGTGAAAGTGGCCCGGAGAAGAAGGAGGCTTGGTCCCGACGCACCAAAAGCAATCGTGGGCGCCTGGCTGTAAGCCATTGCGCTGCAGCGGTCCGGAAGAGACTTGGCAGCAGTCGCTGCCGATCAAGAGGTGTGCCGGCCGGATCGTCCAGTGCAACTCATGGCTTGGACACCGAAGGGAAAAGGGCAGCACGGCAGACTTGCCAATATGGGAGACGGCGACGGATATTAATTGAAAAACTTTCGCATAAAAAAATCCGGAGCGACTCTCCGGATTAATTCCTTGGTAGCGTAAGGGGTTATCTTCTGCTCGCTATTTTCATAAGCAGGCGAAGGATTTCCATGTATAACCAGATGATGGTAACCATCAGGCCGAACGCAGCATACCATTCCATATATTTTGGCGCACCCATCGTTACGCCCTGTTCAATCATGTCGAAATCGAGTATGAGGTTGAGCGCCGCAATAAGCACGATAAAAATCGAAAGACCAATTGACAGCGGTGAGGCGGAATACACGATTGGCATTTGAACGCCAAACATCCCCACTATCCAGGTCACCAGATAAAAGATTGCGATCCCTAGGGTTGCCGAAACGACAACTGATCTGAATTTCTGCGTGACTTTGATAATGCCAAACCGGTATAACAAGAACATCGCGATCACTACGCCGAAAGTCAACAGCACAGCCTGCGGGATGATACCCGGAAAATTCTTGACGTAGGCAGCATTGACGACCGCAGAAATTCCGCCAAGGAACACTCCTTCTGCAAGAGCATACGCAGGGCTCACATAACCTGCCCACTCCTTCTTAAATATGATGACCATCGCCAGGATAAAGCCAATGATAGCGCCTGCAATAATCCAACCGCCAATTGCTTTTCCGTGCGAAAATGCGCTCCAGGTAAATGAAGCCGATGCCATGATCATCAGCGACATAAAGAAGAACTTGTTAAGGGTTCCTCTTTCAGTCATCACCTGCCCGTCCGATACGACGCCGGCATTTTGAAATACTTTTTCGTTCAGGGCGGGATTACCAGATTTGAATAATTCCATAAGTTATAGAGTTTTTAGATTAAGCAAAATACAAAACGCAGTGCAAAGTTACTAATGAAAAAATTTCCAAATTTCCGCTTGTCCAAATTTAACAATGTGCAGCCCCCGGAGACTTAAATGATTGTAATTTGACAAGGCTATTTCCTGTCGCGCCTGTTTTGCTGATGACCCGGCCCTGGCGGGCGGTTTTGCTGTCTTTGCTGATGCTGCTTTTTCTTCCGTTCGTTTTTGTCGAGGCTTCGCAGGCTGATCTGGCCCACTACGTCGACGAATTCCGGTTCGGGTTCGGCATGTTTGCTGGCTTGTACTTCCACCGTTTCCAGTTCTTCGGGCGCCGTTCCCTGGAGATTTTGTTGCCTGATCTTTTTGACCGTTTCCAACGTCAGGGGATACTGGCGGCTGCTTTGCGGCAGCGCATACCACATCAGGTTTCTGAAAATGTCTTTTTTGATCAGGATCGCCGTTCCCTTTGTCACCTGCAGCGTTTCCGCGTTGTCGGGGAAGTTCTGCAGTGCATCCAGGTAAGTATCAAGCTCATAATTGAGACAACACTTGAGGCGCCCGCACTGACCACTGAGCTTGCTTTGATTGATCGAGAGATTTTGATACCTGGCGGCCGTGGTATTGACCGATTTGAAATCGCTCAGCCAGGTAGCACAGCAGAGCTCCCTGCCGCAGCTGCCGATTCCGCCTACCTTGGCAGCCTCCTGCCTGGCACCGATCTGTTTCATCTCTACCTTCAGCCGGAATTCCGAGGCATATATCTTAATCAGCTCACGAAAATCTACGCGATCGTCCGCTATATAAAAAAATGTTGCTTTTCTTCCATCTGCCTGGATCTCAACCTCGCTCATTTTCATTTCAAGTTTGAGCTGCCTGGCGATAGCCCTGGCCCTGATCATCGCATCTTTTTCACGGGCCTTGTTGGTAGCCATAATTTCCAGGTCCCTGTCGCTTGCCCTTCGAAGGATCTTTTTAAAATCAGGGTTACGTTCGTCAATTTCTTTCTTTTTTAACTGGAGTCGGACAATTTCACCGGTCATGCTGATCGAACCCACGTCGAAGCCGCTGACTCCCTCCACCGCCACCATATCGCCTTTTTCAAAAATCTGGGTAGTGGTGTTTCGAAAATAGTCCTTGCGACTTCCATTGTTAAAGCTGATCTCTACAATCCTGCAGCCACTTTCGGGGTCGCTAAAAGGCAGATTGGCAAGCCAGTCGTGCACATTCATGCGGTTACAGCTTCCGGAACTGCAGCCGCCGTTATTCTTACAACCATTGGGTTTCCCCTTCGGGCCTCCGCAATTACTACATCCCATAATGAATCAGATTTCGATTGAGTAAATCCCGGAAGAAGGAAATCAATTGTAGTCGTCGCCGTTGAATCCTGCAGCTGTACCCCTACCTGAGGCTGGTATGAAAACCATGTAGAAATTTGGATATGATTGCGGCATGATACCGGTCTATATTTTGACTTCTACGCTTAAATTATTGATTGGTAATCTACAATTAACTGTTCTTCCCTCACACCACTGTGCCTTCTCTCCTGCCTCTGAGGCAATTATCAAATATACGAACAAAAAGCCGATTTAGTATGCGCGGCACTATTTTGGCCATGGGCGGTCGGCCATTTAAGCGTACCAGGCTAAGCCGGTTTTGGAAACCATTTTCGGATCAGGCCTGCCAACGCTACGAGGCACCAGGTCGATTCGAGGATCACAAAGGGAAAAAAGTTGATCAGGTAGGATGCATAGCCGGATAAAGCGGCTCCCAGGACATTCAGAAAAATGTACCCATAGTTATCCTGCCGAATTAGCTTAAACAAGTTAAGAATAAAGGCTATGAGCAGCAATGCAACTCCGGCTGAACCTATAAGAGTGGAAATGCTCATGTTGACGGTTTATCGGTTTATAAGGTGGATTTTACTTGACTTCGACCACCTTGTTATCTGCAATGATATGGTAGAGTTTAATGGTAAGCGCGTGGAACAGGATCTTTGCGTTCGCATTTCGTTCAATATAATAAGTCGCCTTATCCAGTTCTTCGACAATCGCCTGCTGCTGCGCGATTCCTGCAAGTTTGTTGAGGCGACTGGTAAAGTCGTCTTCGTAAGCAGAAACGTTCAAACGAACTGATTCACCGATGACCCGCCGCCTGATCGCCTGCTCAACCAGATGATTAAAGTATCGAAGGAATTGCTTTTGTTTTTCGCGTCCGAGTTTGCTGATTTCTTCGATCCACCTGACCTGCGCGATGGGCCCCGACCGCAGGATGGCATTCAGCCAGTCTCTTAATAGCTCCTGCCAATCCTGCTCGGCATGCTTCAGCAGTTGAAGCGCTTCGCGGTAATTTCCTTCTGCTATTGATGCCACCTGGCGCGCGCGGTCTTCGGGAGTTTTGGCGCGTGTAATTAGCGCTGCTTCAAGTTCTGCCGTCTCGAGGGCAGGGATTTTTACCAGCTGGGTCCTGGAAATGATGGTTGGAAGAATCAACGCGTCGTTTTCGGCAACGAGTATAAACAGGGTATTGGGCGGAGGTTCTTCAATCAGCTTGAGCAGCTTGTTACCTTCATTGCCCAGATACTCCGGCATCCACATGATGAGCACCTTAAACGGGCCTTCGAAACTTTTAAGGCTTAATTTTCGAATGATATCGTTGCACTCCTGCGCCGTAATATTTCCCTGCTTGTTTTCAGCCCCGATAAATTGAAGCCAGTCATAGACGTTCCCATAAGGATACTGAAGCACGAATTCCCTCCATTCAGTAATATAATCTGTGCTCACGGGCTTATCACCGGGTTTCTTTGGAATGACGGGGTAAGAAAAATGAACGTCAGGATGAGCAAGTTTTTGCGTCTTAACGCAGGCGCTGCAAACACCACAGGCATCGTTAAGCTGAGGTGCGGCAGGTTCCTCGCCAAACAGGGAAGATTTCGCCGTGGAATATAATCCTGTTCGTTCGCAGACAATATATTGCGCAAAGGAGACCGCGAGAGGAAGTGCTCCCGCTCCCTCCTGTCCGAGGAAAAGTAGCGCATGACTCAGCCGGTTTTGCTGCGCCATTTCAACAAGGTGGCGCTTGGTGGCCTGCTGCCCAATGACATCCTTAAAAGACATGAAGCAAAAATAGCATGAAAAAGGCCCGCTACTATTTATAATATCGGTCCTTCAAATCAGGTGTGTTTTTATCTAACTAATTGAGATACTTGGTAACCTCATCGCTCATGGGGTCAACCTTGTTAAAGATAACCGTGATCAGGTGGCCATTTTCGTCGAGCAGGAATTTCGTGAAATTCCATTTGATCGGGTCATGAAAGCCTTTTTTTTCTGCTTCATCTACCAGGTATTTGAATAGAGGCGCAATGTCATCACCCT
>JAJPJP010000385.1 GCA_021324175.1 Chitinophagia bacterium | reverse complement strand
CGATTTCAAAACCGCGCAAGCCATCATTATCATTCTGCAATGGCTGATGGAACCCCAGGCCCCTTGATTGGTATTCACTATATAGCAAATCCGGGTCCTCCGCAGAAATATATGCATCCCAGCGAGCCCATGGATGCCTGGTATGATTGGGGGCCGGCTTGATTTCAGGCGCGATTGCCTTCACCATGATAGAGATTTGATCCCTACCTACAATAGCCCAGAAGGGATCCTCATCCGGGCCGGTGTACCGAACAATGAATCCCAGTTTGTCTACATAAAAGGCTAGTGAGTCTTTCAAATTGGCAACGATAAAAAATGGCCAAACGTGCGTGAGATTTGTCATGGTAAATTCGTTATTGCGTGAGGCAATTTCAAGACAAATTTATCATTTCGCGAGAATCTATGTTTTGAACCAATTATTTTTGTGTGCTATCTGCATCACCTGGGCCTTGGATTGGACCTGCAGCTTTTCATAAATATTAGCAATGTGCTTGCGGACTGTCAGCACACTGATATTCAAGGCCGTGGCGATGTGTTTTGCGTCATATCCATTGATCGTATACTGGAGAATTTCTTTTTCTCTTTCAGTGATTACGTCCGGCATGTTCGATTCCTTGTTTTTTTGCTCGGCGGGGGACCTTACCAGCATTTGAAATGTTTTTCGGGCGATGGCGGGACTCATGAGCGCCCCTCCCTGGTGCAAGACGCTGTTTATCGCATCAAATATCAATTCATGAGACTCGTGTTTGAGAAGATAACCTGAGGCGCCCGCTTTAATCGCCTCAAAAATTTTTTCATCATCATCGAAAACGGTCAGAATAATAAAATGAATATGGGGGTAAATGGCTTTGGCAATGGCTATAGTCTGGATCCCGTTTAGTTTGGGCATTTCGATGTCGACAAAGATCACGTCCGGCAGCAGATGGAAAGGTGTACCTTTTAGTTCCGCCAGGCATTCGGTGCCATCCGTCGAAACAAACGCAATTTTCCATTCCGGATGTGACTCTATCTTCTGAAAAAAAGTATTTCGGTTCACGGCGTTGTCCTCGACCAGCGCTATTCGTATCGAATCTTCTGTATCCATGACACTAAATTGAACATTCTGATTACCGGTAACAATAATCAATTTATAGTAGGCGATGACAAGATGTCAAGACGAGTGCCCCGTGGCGCTATATTGCGCCATTCAATCCGCCAGCCCGATTCGGCCGCACGTTGTTTCATGTTTTTAAGTCCATTCCCTTCCAAAGATCCATTGGTTTCCCTGAGACCTTTTCCGTCGTCGGTGATGCTGACATACCAGGCCGATTGGCTTGTCAGCGTGATCCAGATATTGCTGCATTCACTGTGACGAAGCGCATTATTTACCCCTTCCTGCATCATGCGGAAAAGATGCAGGGCGTGCACGGGTGAGAGAAGTGCATCATTTTCAATATTCTCCTGGATATGTATGTGTATTGCCCCGTAACTGGGCTGTATCTTTTGAAGAAAAACCTTAAACCTGTCACTAATCGACGTAAGCGTAATAAATTCCCTGTTTAGCGCCCAGATCGTATCATTCAACTGGGTAACAATAGACTGTGAGTTGTGTCGCAAAGCGCTCACCCCCTCATTGCGCGCAATTTCTTCTCCCGCCTGAACTTTGCTGACATTTGCGGCGATTGCAGCTGCATAGGCTCCCAAATTGTCATGCAGGTCACGACTGATGCGCTCGCGTTCTGTTTGTATTTCATGCTGAAGCTGGAACTGTCTTATCCTTGTTCGATATTTGTTTCGGTTGTATTGCCAGAAGAAAAGGGCTATGATCGCTCCAAATCCAACTGCTGCGGCAACAATAAACCACCACGATCGCCAAAATGGAGGTTTGATAAAAATTTCGATCGACCTGATATTTTTTGGATCCGTGCTGTATACGGAGCCCGCACAAACCTCGAAGGTATAGTTACCGGGCGACAGGACATACCGGGCGTTTTGCACTGAACCACTTTGAATCCAGTTCCTGTCTATGGTCGCGATGCGATATTGATATTGATACTGGTCAGGGTTTTTTGTTCCCAGGGCAGTGAATTCAAAATACAGGTTATTGCTGGTGTAAGGCAGATTTATTTTCGCCACTGTCCAGACAGCCGAATCTCGAAAAAGATCCACTCCGTTCACGCGCACACCCGTGAGTACGATTTTGGGAGAATCGCTTGAACCGATGATCCGCTCGGGATAAAAGGAGTTGATGCCATTGACGCCGCCAAAGAACAACTCGCCATCCGGCTCCTGCGAGGCTACGTTGGTATTGAATTCATTCTCCTGTAAACCATCCTCTTTTTTCAGGTGGAAGATCTCTTTATCCTTACCGATTCTGACGATTCCCCTGTTCGTACTGCACCAGATATTCTGGTTTTTATCCACAGCCAACGCATATATGTAATCATCCGGCAAACCATCTGCCTTGGAAAATTTGGACACTACCTTTCCTTCCGCATTGAGCACGAACAGACCCTGGTTGCACCCGGCATATATATAATTGCTGTCGGCAACCAGGGACCTTATTTCACCGCAACCCTGGATATGAATGGCCCTGGTCAAACTAAAATCATCCATACGCATCTGCAATATCTCTTCGTTGCTTCCCACCAGTATTTTATTCCGATAAATGCAGAGCCCCTTCATGCGCCGATTGGGACTTGATATAATCCTGACCGTCGAAATATCGAGCGGATCGACCATGAATAGATTCTCATCAACTGCCACGAGGTATTTTCCGTTGCTCAACCTGAGCCTCGTGAAATAGTAGGCGATCGAGTGTGCAGTATCCCGCGTGTACGATCCATATTTTGTTTTCGAGGCAAGTGGCACCTTTTTCAATGATCCGCTCGAAGAATTCCATAACACGCAACTGGAATTGAATCGGGGAAACAAAAGATAGTTGTTGGCGCTTACCTGTGCGATGCCCGCAATCGTCAGCTGTGGCGCATATTGCAGGTTTCCCAAATGGGTAATGTGCTGGAGCAGTTTTTGCGATGTGTCAAAAACCAACAACCCATTGTTCAATGTACCTGCGATGACGCGATTATTCTTTTTGTTGACCGCAAGGCAAGTAATAAAATTGGATTCTTTTTGGGTGGAACCGTAGTAACTGATCGGGAAGCTGGACGCAAGCAGTTTTACGATTCCTTCGCTTCGCGTCAACAGGTAAATGTTGCCAAAATCGTCCACCCGCATCGCGCTAACGGCAAAATGCGAAAACGCCTGGTTCTGCGAATTGACCAAATGCAGTTCAAGCATCATCGTTTTTGAATTGAACAGGAAAAGTTGATCGTCATTGCTAATCAGGATACGGTTTTCGCCAACCGGCTCAAATGTGACGATATCGGCGCCGATTAATTTCATTGAACCTTTGAATATTGAAGCACTTGTCTTTTGCCCGATATCTTGGACTTTCAATTCGCCGCTTTCAACTGAAATATATCTGTCGGGGGCAACCTGGCAAAATCCATCGCCGCTGATGCCTATTGATGGAGGGAGGTTATCAATTCTTCTGGCGAGCCCTTTTTGAAGGTCCCAGGTGATCAGGACACTCTCCTTGAAACAGATCAGTGCCGTATGATCGGCGCTCAACCGGGACACGTGCAAATGCGCGTATATTTCCCCTCCCGAATTGGGGATTGCATAGGGGAAATGGCTCCTGCTGACAACCTGGAAGTTATCTTCGTTCACACCCACGATGCTTCCGTCACTGCAAAAGAAAAAAACGATGCCATTGTCCTCAGCCATTAATCTAACGGCGGGATATTCATTGCCGGATAAATATTTGTAGACCAGTGTGAATTTACCCGTCGCTGCATCGTAAGCACTTAGTCCGCCCGCGTGCGCCATCCACAGCAATCGGTTCCGGCTTTTAAGAAAGTTGATATATTGATTTGCCGTCAAACCTTTCTGCAGGGGGATATTTACAAAATGTTGCCCGTCATATCGCTGGAGACCAGTCTCATAACTTAGCCACATGAAGCCCGCTCCGTCAAAACCGATATCCGACACATGACTTTGCAACAGGCCCTCATTGACGTTGTAGGAAGAACTGTTATATCGCCTCAGTGGCTGGGCATGGATGTTCAACAGGCCGGACGACACGATCAAGATGGAGACTATGAAGAAGATTTTTTTCATTGGATTAAATGAAAAATCGCACCAAAAGTTAAGCAGAAAAAGAAAAGGGTACAAATCATCCCCCATCCGGCGACGCACGCCTGACCGGGCGGCAGGCAATCCTGCCGGCAGACGAAGCATACTATGTCAGGCCGGAAGATTGAGAACAAAATCGGAAAATTCTCCCTCCTGAGACTCGACGTAGATTTCGCCGCCGTGCGCTTTGGCAATATCGTAGCACAGGGATAGTCCAAGACCTGTTCCCTGGCCGGTCGGCTTCGTCGTGAAAAATGGCTGAAAGATTTTTGGCAGCACGCTCGTGGGAATCCCTGTCCCATTGTCCTTCACACTGAAAAGGACTCTGTCGATTTTTTTTGTCGATGACACAATAATTGCGGCGCGGTAGGCCAAATTTCCCAATTTTCGCTTCTCATTGACAGCGTAAAAAGCGTTATTGAATAAATTCATAAACATCCGGCCGATGTCATTCGAAACGACGCGCATATCCTGAATTTCGGGATCAAAATCGGTTTCAAGCAAAACCTGGAAACTGTTGTCTTTGGCACGGAATCCAAGGTAAGCCAACTTCAAATACTCCTGGGCAATGGTATTTAGATTGGCCAAGTCCCGTTGACCGGATCCCGTCCGCGAATGTTGGAGCATGGCTTTGACGATAGCATCGGCGCGCCTTCCGTGGTGCCCGATTTTTTCGAGATTCTTCTTCAGGTCATTTGCATGGCCCTTTGCCGTCGTGAAATCTCCGGAATCGATTTCGCGGAGCATTTCGTCGATCAACTCCTCATTCAGGTCGGAGAAATTGTTGACGAAATTTAATGGATTCTGAATTTCATGCGCAATACCGGTTGTCATCTCTCCCAGCGAAGCCATTTTTTCAGTATAAATCAATTGGGTTTGGGCCGCTTTCAATTCAACCAGCGCAGCTTCTGCTTTCTTTTTTTCGACGGAGAGCGATTTGTTCGCCCGAAATTTTTGCTGGTTGCTTCTGTATAGGAAAAATGCAACGATCAAAACGAGAGCTAATCCGCCGATCAGGAAATTTTGTTTGAGTTGCGCGCGCTCCCTGGCGGTTTGTTCCTCCGATTGCCTTTCCCTTATTCGTTCGTCGAAGCCCATCGAAAGAATTTGCCTTGCTTTTTCCTGGCTGTAGAGGCTGTCTTTAGCAACATTTGCCGCGGATTGATAGGCAAAGGCGCTGTCCATCACGCGACGGTCTTGGTAGTAGCCGGTCAGAAAATTAGCTATCTTCATGATTTCGTCGGTAAACCCCGCGCCTGAGGCAATTTGGAAAGCATGTTTTGCATAAAAAAGGCATGAGTCGGATTTGTCGGCAGATCGAAACAATTTTGCCAAGCCCAGGTAAGACTCACAAAGATCATCCTGGTCATCTACGATTCTGAGATAACCGATGCCCTCATAATAAGAAGACATGGCCAATTGACGATTCCCCATTTTGCTATAAATATTTCCAAAATTGTTCAAGGCAATTCCGGCCAGATCGGTGTCCCCGGTGGTGAGGACCAATTGGTAGCATTTCCTGGTGTAATGCAAGGCCGAGTCCAGCCTGTCGAGTTTCTCGTAGTCGTCACCCAGGTCCAGCAGTGCAATGGCCGCGTTCCGGGAAGCGGACTGCCTGTTGTTAATTTCCAGGGATTGCAATTGGTATGAAATTGCCTGTCGATAGTCACCCTGAGAAGAATAAACGGACCCGATATTCTGCATGGCGACGGCGATTGCATGTTGATCGCTGACTGCCTGGGACCCATGCAGGGATCCCAGAAGATACTGCAATGCTTTTGGATAATTGCCGGTGGTCATAAAAATCAGGCCAATCATATTTGTGGCGGCGTTGACTCCGCGCGTATAGCTCAGCTTTTCCGCCAGTGCCAGGGATTCTTCGGCCAGAAGCAGGGCAGAATCCGGTTTGTAATTCTCATATTCGTAGCTGAGGGCAACCAGATCGATCGCCCGCGCGGTATCGGTTGTCTTTTGTCTGAGGACGCGCTGTAAATTGGAAGCCTTGATGGATTGTGCCTTGACGATTTTGCACGGAATGACTGCGATTAAAAAGGAAAAGGCGAAGGCGAGCCGCGGCTTTTGCATTCCGAAGTCGGCGAGTTTATTTAATATGATTCCTATATTGATCAAGCGACCCGGGATTGCATTTTGCAACGACAAGCAAATGAAACTTTAAGCATTCATCTTTGATTTCTGCGGTTCTACCGATATGAATACTCAGCGCGCCCGGTCCAATATGCGTCATTTACTCCGACCATCAAATAACTAATTTGTAGTATTCTGGGGAGTGGCAGCAATTTCTTGAGTAAGCATGAACGAAAGTTTAATCATTAACATTAGACAGCCCATTCCAATATTTTTCTGGTTGACCGCGAAAACAGAAGGGCATTCCATTGCATAGACTGGCGGATGAACCCTGCGTACTATAAATTATGTATTGCGGGCATTTGTTGTGGATTTGAATTTTACTAAAGAATTAGTGAAAGATTCAGGTCGTAAAATTTCCCAGTCTCAATCTATAAACGATAAAAAAAGATTTATGAAAAAGATGCCCGTGATTTTTGCACTTGTTGCATTGCTTTTTGCAAGTTTGTTTTTTAACGCATGTTCGAAATCTTCAGCAGCGAACAATGGGGGTGGCGGCGGTGGCGGGGGAGGAGCGGT
>JAJPJP010000369.1 GCA_021324175.1 Chitinophagia bacterium | reverse complement strand
TTCATCTACTGGTTATGAGATCATGCAACTGGTTGGAGACTCTATGGTGACCATTGGCACCACCATTGCCGATACTAACTATTTGGTTCAGGGTTTGAATCGGGATAGCAGCTACTGGTTTTCAGTACGGGCAGATTTTGGCGCCTCCGCGGGGAGACGTGCTGTTGCCGTTAACATTACTCCGACGGGCGGCAGCACTTGTGCGTTAAGTAATGACCTTACAATTGATTCCCTGATTGCACCAATAACCGGCAGAATGTACACGTCAACCCGGCTGAGCAATGCCACGACCCTGGGGATTGAGCTGAAAAATCTTGGCGGAATTAGTACTTCTGGTACATTTCCCGTGTCCTATCAGATAAATGGCGGAACAGTCGTCACTGAAACCATTTCATCCTCACTGAGTCCCCATAGCGCCTTCAATTATACCTTTGGAACGCCATTTGATTTTTCCGCGCCAGGTTCTTACACAATCAAGGCCTGGGTGACTTATCCCTCTGACACGCTCCATGCAAACGATACACTCGTGACGGTTATTAAGAATCTTCAAAACGATCCCCTCACATTAAATCCCTCCTTTACAGAAGGATTTGAATCTGCGACAGCCGCGAGTTACCTATCGCCAACCCGGGGATTTACCGGTCTGGACCGCTGCGATTTCTTTGCCAGCAGCCTTAATGGCCGCGCCAGAACCTTTGTTGACAATGGGTTTGCAAGAACTGGCAGCCGTTCAGCAATTCTGGATGTGATGACACTGAATTCTCTTACATCGGACAGCCTGGTTACAACATTTAATCTGTCTAACTACACCTCAAGTGATCAGATCTGGTTAAATTTCTATGTGAGAAACCAGGGGATAGAAGCTTCACTTCCTGGTAATCAGGTTTGGATCCGCGGGAATGACCAGGCGGCATGGGTTCCGGTTTATACCTTACCCATTGATCCGGCAACAATTGGCCTTTACACAGGCTCACCCAACATTGATATCACTGGGACTTTGGCTAAGGCCACCCCATCCCAAACGATAAGCAGCAGCTTTCAGATCCTCTTTGGAGAAGAAGGATATACGTCTGCCAATTCGGTAATTCCTGATGGGAATCTTGACAACGGGTATTCATTTGATGATATTACTATCACACGTGCATCGAATGATGTTGGGATGAACGCGCTGATCAGTCCAACACTTAAAAATTTTTGCTTTTTATCAAATGCCGAAACTATTTCAGTAAAAGTCACGAACTATAGTTCGGCAATTGTTTCGAATGTCCCGGTTTCGTACAGCATCAATGGAGGGACAGCGGTTACCGAATCAATTCCTTCCATCCCGCCGAAGGATTCGATCATATATACATTTTCTCAAACTGCCGACCTTTCCCTCTTCCAAAACTATAATTTGAGTTTTTGGGTCAGCTACCCGGGGGACACATATCCCCTAAATGACAGCCTGCTTAACATCAATTTTAATACGACGCCTATTATTAACTCTTACCCTTACCTTGAAGGGTTCGAAAATAATAACGGCTATTGGTATACCGGTGGCACCAACAGCAGTTGGCAATGGGGAGCTCCTGAAAAGACAATTATAAACAAAGCTGCCAATGGTAACAATGCATGGGTTACGAGTCTTACGGGAAACTATAATAATTTTGAATTATCCTATCTGTATTCCCCGTGCTTCGATCTAAGTTCACTAACTCAGCCTGTATTTTCATTTAGCCACATTTTTCAAACGGAAGATGATTGTGATTGTGATTATCACTGGGCAGAATACAGTACTGACGATTCCACCTGGATAAAACTGGGCGCCGAAGGCGGCGGGACGAACTGGTATGATGACTCTATAAACCAGACCTGGCAGAAATCGTATACCAAGTGGCATGTTTCAAGTTATGATGTTCCGACAACAGCTGCTAAAGTCCGCTTCAGAATTGTAATGAGCAGCGATCCCGCGACAAATTTTGAAGGCGTGGGTGTCGATGACGTGCACATATTCGATAAGGCCCCTGTCTACAGTGGAGCCAACGTCAGCAGTGGCCTCTCACAGGTCGTCACTGGTTCCACTTGGGTCGATTTTGGAATCGGAAATACAAAAATTGCTTCAATCAACGCCAATGGTCAAAATCTTGGGAATACAACCGTAAAAGTATTTATAAACAAGTCAGGAATTCGTCACACGTTTAGTCAATATTACCTCGACAGAAATATTGTTGTGCAACCGGCCAGCCAACCAACCGATAGCGTATCTGTGCGCTTCTATTTCCTGGATTCTGAAGCAGACAGTCTGATCAATGCAACCGGATGTTCTTCGTGTACAACAATTGCCGATGCATATGAATCCGGCGTTACTCAATATAGTAACGACCCCACCCACGAAGACAGCACACTTAATGATAACAGTTCGGGGAATTACCGATTTATCAAACCAAGAGAAGACGTCAGCATAATTCCGAACGACAATGGCTATTATGCTGAATACAAAGTAACGGGGTTCTCAGAATTCTGGATAAATAATGGCGGAATAACCAACGACCAACCGCTTCCCATTATTCTTGAAACATTTACCGCAACATTGTACAATGTCAATGCAGGCTTGTTAAGATGGACAGTCGGCCAGCAGTCTGGCGTGTTAAAGTTTGTTGTCCAAAAAAGCACCGACGGTACAAATTTCACAGACCTCGGCCAGGTCAACGCTTCGCCAAATACGATAACCTATCAATTCATTGACGATCAACTTTTAAATGGGAACAACTATTATCGACTTGTCATCACCGACTCAGACGGGAATATTGATTATTCGCCCATCCGAGATCTAATTTTCGATCAGAATGCTTTTAGCATCGCAATATTTCCTAACCCGGTGAAAACCGGCATGCTCTACATAAACACTTCTGTGAATTGTAATAACATTGAAATTTGCGACGTTTCGGGTCGAATATTGATGTCGAACATTACATCTGGATTGGTAAATTCAGTCTCGCTCGCTGGTCTTTCAAAAGGAATATACCTAGCGATAGTAACAACGGATAATGGGAAAAAAGTGGCAAAAATTGTCGTAGAATAGCCCCACAGTCGATAAGATAGCGTCGCGTTATTTAAGCAAATTTGCCTTTTGGACACTGGCGTGCCAAGATGCCAACACGAAAAAAAGCCCTCCTGAGAACAGGACGGCCTCTAACGATTGCTTGCCATATGAAAAAAACTTACTTCTTAGTTGTGTCAGTAGCTTTCTTGGTAGTATCGGACATTTTTTTGCTAGTATCGGACATCATTTTGTTGCTTGTATCCGCCATCTTGCCTGCAGTGTCTGTACCCTTTGATGCCGAATCAGAAGATGAAGATGAGCTTCCGCTGCCGTTACAAGCGGCAAATGCCCCGATTGCCAATACTACAAGTAATTTTTTCATTGTGTTCAATTTTGTTTGTTAACGAATGGTTTGTGGTTAATACAGGAACAGCGTTAATGTAACCCACTCTCGAGCCGATTTTTTGAAAATATTTCATAACGCTATCTATCATAGGGTTATAATGCCTTTCATCGGGTTGAAAATTTATCCCATTTTTGGGTTACGATTGGTAAATTTCGGTATTAATTAAAGCATCAAAGGTGACGACTGAACCCAATGAACTAGAGTTGTTGCATGGATTAGCACTTAACAGCAGGCAGGCCATTGAAGCAATATATAGCGATAACTATACAATGATTCAGCATTTTATCCTTAACAACAACGGATCGGCTGATGATGCGAAGGATGTGTTTCAGGAAGCGATGATTGTTTTGTACGAGAAAGTAAGGACAGGATCTTTCGAATTAAATTGCCAGATCAAAACCTACATTTATTCAGTTTGCCGCCGGCTTTGGTTAAAACGTCTTCACCAGCTTCAAAGGATCGCCCCAGAGTTGCAGAATCTCGAAGAGCTGATTGCCGTAGAAGAGGAGTTGGAAAAACACGAGCAGCGAAACCGGGATTTTCAGTTGATGGAGAAGACAATGATGAATCTTGGAGAACCTTGTAAAAGTCTCCTTGAGGCTTATTATCTCGAGAAAAAGACCATGACAGAGATTGCTGGTCATTTTGGTTACACAAACGCCGACAATGCAAAGAATCAGAAATATAAATGTCTGATGAGGCTAAAAAAAATGTTTTTCGATCACTATAATAACAGGAATAATGCAGGAAATTAATATGTTAGATTCCATCGAGCGATACATTAGAGGCGAAATGCTTCCCGAAGAAAGAGTTTTTTTTGAACACCTTCGCAAGAGTAATCCGCAGGTAGATCAAATGGTGGTGGAGCATACGATTTTCCTTAATCAAATGAACAAATTTGGCGAGCGTAAGAATTTTAAGTCGGAGTTGCAACATATCCACAATCAGTTGTTTGAGAAAGGCATGATTAAAGAGCCTTCTCATGCAAAGGTCATCGGAATATGGAAAAAGTATAAAAGAGTTGTGG
>JAJPJP010000100.1 GCA_021324175.1 Chitinophagia bacterium | reverse complement strand
CGAGCCGAAGACGGCCATCAACCACTGGCCGGGCCAACTGCCTAATGAGCCATTGATGCTGACGCTGGCATCAACCTGCGATTCGGATTACTTCCGAACCCTGGAGATTCCTTTCGTCGCGGGGCTTAATTTTTCCGGCAATTTCGGCACGGATTCGCTGAGTACAATCCTGAATGAAACGGCTGTCAAACGGATGCGGCTGAAGCAGCCAATCGGCCAGGTGATCACCTATTCCGCATCGGGTTATCTGCAACGAATGCGGATCATCGGAGTTGTAAAGGATGTAATCAACCAAGCACCATTTGCGCCTGTAGAGCCGACAATGTTCGTCTTTCAGCCGGCTTGGACCTTTGCGCTGACTTACCGGCTGGCGCCAAACGTGAATACGCGGGCAGCCCTTGCGAAGCTGAAACCGATCTTCGAGAAATTTGATCCGAGGATACCTTATGCTTATCAATTTACGGATAACGAATATGCGTCTATGTTCCATTCCGAACTGCTGATTGGCCGACTTGCGGCCATCTTTGCCTTGATGGCGATATTGATCTCGTGCCTCGGACTTTTCGGATTGGCCGCCTATGTAGCGGAGCAGCGAACCAGGGAAATCAGCATCCGCAAAGTGCTGGGAGCTCCGGTGCCGCACCTCCTGATGCTGCTAACAAAAGACTTCATGATTGTAGTCGGCCTCAGCTGTGTCATTGCCGCGCCGATTGCATGGTTCCTGCTTCATTCCTGGCTTCAGCAGTATTACTACCGAATCACCATAGGCCCAGGGGTCTTTGTGCTGGCTGCGGTGATAGTCCTGGTGCTGACGGTTGTTACTGTCAGCGTGCAGGCCAGCCGCGCGGCGTTGGCGAACCCAATTCATAATTTGCGGGCGGAGTGAGGTATATCAGTAATACGCATGCCGAAATTTCGGGATGTGGATAGTTTTCCATGCGTTGCCCAGATAACTATAGATATTATTATAATCAATGCCATATAGATAATTCCCTCACTTCTGGTTTCGTCTGCCATCATCGCCTTCTTTCTCCCCTTATAAAACTATTTTTCAAACCGAATGACTTGCTCTGGTAAAATAATATCAGTTATTCCCAATGCTACAATTCCAGCTTTCATTTATTCAACCTCAAAAGGCTAAATGAATATGAGATTACGGAACAACAATTTGCACACCTGGTTGGACGATCGAGAGTCTACAGCTATCTGCCGGTTCACCTTAAGAAAGACATTCCTCAATTGCTGTTGGAGATTCACAAATTAATACCGTTTGCAGAGAGCTTTACACTAACAGTGATGGGTATATAAACAGCATTAATTTATGGAATTTGTGCAATCTTTTTACTTCAGCGGATAAGAGCAGTTATATCGATAGCTTTCTGGAACGGTCAATAAACGCTTTTGATTTTAGTGAACAACTACGGCTCGCTTTGGAGAATAAATCAACCTGCTGGTTTCTGAATTGATCATAACTGTCCGTCTTGGAGGTTCAACCTGGCGGACAGATTTTATCATATTTAATAGTTTCCTTAACTTTTGAAAGAAAACCAAGACTCCCTTAACTGGCTACTTATTTTATGAAGATTGCACTTTACCTTTTCCTATTTCAATTTTCTTATCTTTTCTGTTTTCCCCAAGACTCTGTTATTACGATAAACAAAATCCCTCCCGAAGGCATATTGCTGGATAAAGGTTGGAGATTTCATGCGGAACAGGTTTGAGGGCCGGTAAATTCTGGAAATGATGCCTAAGATTGGCTACTTATTGAGCCTGAAGGAAAGAGCCCATTTTGATAATCGCATATAAAAAACAAAGGCTAATATTTAGATACCCGATTAACACTAAAACCAAAAGGAAATGAAGCCATTCTTACTTGCTTGTTTTATTTGCATGGCAAATGCGTTTGCTTATGCTCAAAACACGAGAGAAGATAGTTTAAAAAAGTCTCTTGATCTACACCCGAAGGAAGACACTATCAGGGTAAATCTTTTTTATCGATTTGGCTATCCACCTATGCCGACAAACCTGGAAATTGCCACCAAAGAAATACAGGAAGGTATTAATCTTGCAGAAAGGTTGAATTGGGGAAAAGGCCAAGCTAGAGGATTGTTCCTATTGGCTTATTTGCAAAATGTAAGCCAACAGTTTGATCTGGCAATTGCCGCCGGACTAAATTCCCTGAAGATCAGTGAAGCCATAAAAGATTCATCTCTTATGGCTTTGGTTAATAGTTTTTTAGGTGCAGTCTATGGGCAATGGGGGAATGACAGCCTCGCGGAGTACCATCTAAAAAAAGCTCTTGAGATTGCCAATAAAATAAATGACAAAACACAGATATTGAGCGCTACTTTACGTTTAATCGACTTTTATGATGACCATAACCTATGGGACAAAGCAGCAAAGTATCTGGCTGCGGGATTGAGGAATTCTATTGAGCAGCATGAGGAGAGCCTGGAATCAAGTGTGTTGTTTGAAATTGCAGACGGACAATATCACGCACATAATTATATGAAAGGGATAGAATATCTGCGCCAGGCGTTGATATTAGGAAATCACCAGAATGACTATCATGGCATCGCTTTTAATTACGCTTGCATCAGCAGGGGATTTTGCTATTTGAAAAATAAGGATAGCGCCTACTATTACGCAAATGCAGCGCTGCAATTATCAAAAAAATATAACCTGGCAAAAGAATTATCTGATTCCTACGAGATCCTTTTTACTGTAGCGACCACATTTCACAATTATAGAACTGCATTGAACTATCGCCTGATTCTTGATTCATTACAGAATAAGACATATAGTATCCAGACGGCCCAGCGTATTGAAAGAGCAATTGTAAAAGCGGACCAGGATAAGAAAGATGAGGCGGCAAGAACAGAACAGGAAATAAAAGATGCTGAAACAAAACGAATCCGTAATTTGCAATATTCTGCAATCGCTACATTTTTACTGGTGGCTATTTTGCTTTTTTGGAACAACAGACAAAAGCAAAAAGCAAAAACAAAAATTCAAATTGCCTACACTGCACTCAAATCTGCTCAGTCCCAGCTTATTCACTCCGAAAAAATGGCTTCACTCGGAGAACTGACTGCCGGTATTGCCCACGAAATACAAAATCCGCTGAACTTTGTCAATAATTTTTCAGAGGTGAACGGTGAGTTGATTGAGGAGATGCAACAGGAACTCGATAAAGGGAATTTAGTTGAAGCAAGGGTGATATCGAGCGAAATCAGCGAGAATGAAGAAAAAATAAACCATCACGGGAAACGGGCTGATGCTATTGTGAAGAGCATGCTGCAACATTCTCGTTCAAGTTCCGGTCTAAAAGAACTGACGGATATAAACGCGCTGGCCGAAGAATACTTAAGATTGAGTTATCATGGATTAAGGGCAAAAGACAATTCATTCCAGTCGGCGATGGAATCCCACTTTGACAATGCGATCAGAAAAATAAATGTCATCCCTCAGGATATAGGACGTGTGCTGCTAAATCTTTACAATAATGCGTTTTATGCTGTATCAGAAAAGAAAAATCAACAACCTGATGGATATGAACCAACAGTTTCAGTAGCCACGAAGAAGGTCGCTGATAAGGTTATGATTTCCGTAAGAGACAACGGCAATGGCATCCCGCAGAAGGTAATTGATAAAATATTCCAGCCGTTCTTCACCACAAAACCAACTGGGCAAGGAACTGGTTTGGGATTGTCTTTGAGCTATGATATAGTTAAGGCTCATGGCGGGGAAATCACGGCCAATACAAAGGAAGGAGAGTATACAGAATTTACAGTGCAATTACCCATCTCATAAATCCCCTCTCGCTTCGGGATCACTACATATGAATTTATTGAACAATTGAAATTTGCTTGAGTAAACAAATCGACATGTTGGTATTTGAATTAGTTATAACCGTGCCCCATGAAAACAAAATGAACCAGACAGATTTTATAGTTGTTGATAGTTTTTCTTATCTTTTAACATTTAAAACAAAACTGGCACACCAAAGGACTTGACCTGAATTATTGCTTCGTAATAACATTATTAAAGCTCATGGCGGAGAAATAAAAGTGGAAACAAAAAACGGTTAAATCACATCATTTATTATTCAATTATTTGTAAAATAAAATGTACGGAACCATTATCAAGAAATCATTTTGCACATTCTTTGGGTTATTTATAATGCAAGTTTTTGTTTTTGAGCAGCAGGCTTTTTTAGATAGTCTTGTACAAAAATTGAGAGCGGCTAATAAAGAAGATACATCGAGCGTAATAGCACTTAGTTCAATAGCTACTTATTATGCCTTTGTTCAATTCGAAAGTTGTCCTTTTTATGCCAGACAAAGGCAAATGATCTTTCAGAAAAAATAAATTATCCAAAAGCACATGGCGGTGAATTGAAGTGGAGACAACTGAGGGAGAAGGAAGTGAGTTTATAATTAAATTATCAGCAGAATAAAAGATGTAACCTATAAAATGTAATGAAGAATACCACAACTATACTATTGCTCTTATTAAGTTCCATCGAAACAGTAATAGCACAGGCGACCAATGACATTGTTTCTTTTCGGCAGGTGCCAATGGCCCTGCGCATTCAAATTGGGTTTTTATTTATATTTGTTCTTCTCGGTTTACTTTTCTTAATGCTATTCATTTTCTATCCGCGGCAAAGGCTAAATATTTATTACTCATTGTATAATATCGGTCTGGCACTAATCATAATAACTCAGCAAATCGCTAGTTCAAACGCTCATGGCTCTTTCACGGCAGGTGCCCAGGGATTTTTAAACCGGATGATTGGAATGAGTATTTTATTATTCATTTTGTATGCAATTGACCGCATCAAACCGGTTTACTGGTTCTTTGTTGGTTTTACTTTATGTATTGATTTTCCGATGAGTCTTATTTTAAAGGAGAAGTATGCTTTTACTGAAAACTTCGTTCATGCAACTTTCACTGTAATCTGCTTTTTTCAAGCTGTGGCTGCATTTAAAAGTAAAAGTGCAGGTAGCTGGTTAATAGGCCTGGTGGCATTAGCAGTTGTATTGATTAATATTGACTCTATTCTCTCGTTGTTTGGAAAAGAAGGAATAGTACCTGGTCCTGTTTTGGGAATTACGCCGTTTGTGATCACTATTAGTGTGGTTGTTTATCTTGCTCTCCGATATGCCCGCACAAATACTTCTCTTGAACAGCAATTAATTCAGGTACAACGCCTTTCAGAAGAAAATTTACAGAAGGAACAGGAGCGGCAACAATTGCTGGCTACACAAAATGAAACATTAGAAAAGCAGGTGAAAGAGAGAACGTTAGAATTAAACAAATCGCTGGAAGGACTACGAGCAACACAATCACAACTTATACAGTCAGAAAAAATGGCTTCACTTGGTGAACTTACTGCTGGCATTGCGCACGAAATTCAAAACCCGTTGAACTTTATCAATAATTTTTCGGATGTAAATTCAGAATTAATAGAAGAAGTCGGGGAAGAAATTGAGAAAGGAAATATTATTGATGCCAAAGAAACCCTGAATGATATAAAAGAGAATGAACAAAAAATAAATCATCATGGTAAAAGAGCAGATGCAATTGTAAAAGGAATGTTGCAGCACTCCCGGTCAAGCACAGGTGTAAAAGAACCTGTCAATATTAATGCTATAGCTGATGAATGCCTGAAATTAAGTTACCACAGTGTTCGGGCAAGAGACAAATCTTTCCGGGCTAATCTAAACGCAGAATTTGATGAAAGCATTGACAAAATCCCGCTTATTCAACAAGACATAGTTCGTGTGCTAATTAATTTATTCAACAATGCCTTCTATGCAGTTGGAGAGAAAAGCAAGCAACAGATTCAAGGATATGAACCCACGGTTTCAGTTCGTACAAAAAGGATTGGTGACAAAGTTGAGCTAAAAGTGAAGGATAATGGAAGCGGCATTCCGCAAAAGGTGATTGATAAGATTTTTCAGCCTTTCTTCACCACAAAACCAACTGGGCAAGGAACTGGTTTGGGATTGTCTTTGAGCTATGATATAGTAAAGGCTCATGGCGGGGAAATCACGGCCAATACAAAGGAAGGAGAGTATACGGAATTTACAGTGCAATTACCCATTTCATAAATCCCCTCTCGCTTCGGGATCACTACATATGAATTTATTGAACAATTGAAATTTGCTT
>JAJPJP010000217.1 GCA_021324175.1 Chitinophagia bacterium | reverse complement strand
TGAAGTGCGTCATGAAGACTGGTCGCTGCATTCTCGACATACCCGGTTGCGATCAGCTTATTTTTGATCTCCTCGAAATGGTCCTTTAAATTTCCCTGCATGCCGAGATAAATTAAATTGCTTTTGCTGTAACCAAGGTCCCGGTTCCTGATATATTGTACCTGTTCATAGATCACGATTGTCGAAATGATGAGCATGACCGAAGCTGCAAACTGGACAACAACTAGACCTTTTCGAATAAAAATAGCGCTTGTCGAGCTTCGTATTCTTAATCCTTTTAGAACAGCAACCGGGTTAAAAGACGAAAGATAAAATGCAGGATAACTTCCTGCCAGGAAACCGGTAAGCAAACCAATCCCGAGCAACCACACCAGGTGCCGCGGTTCAGATAACCCGATTGAAAGTTGCTTATTCACCAGGTTATTGTAGAACGGCAAAAACGCGTAGAGTAATGCCAGCGCAAGAATTACCGAAATAATGGACATGAACAGCGATTCAGCGAGAAATTTCCGGATAAGGCCCTGCCTGCCTGCGCCCATGACCTTGAGTACGCCTACCTCCTTTGCTCGCTGCTCCGATCTCGCAGTTGAAAGGTTCATGAAGTTGATGCAGGCAATGATGAGTATAATCAGCGCAATTCCTAAAAAGAGGCGCACATATTTTATATCGCCTCCCTGCTGGACTCCATTTACAAAATGGTCTCGCAGATGCCAGTCGTTCATGGGGAATAAAAAGCATTGATTCGTGGCGCCGCTTACCTTTTTGCTTAGATAATTAAACAGTTTGGCGTTGACTTTTGCTGAATCGGTCGTCGGAGAAAGTTCCACTATGGTTTCAGTAAGGTTATTGTTCCAGGGTTTTAGCCATGTATTAGCGTCCTCCCAGGTTTTATAGGGCGACAGCCATTCAAAATGATAGCTGCAATTGGCCGGTAAATCGCCGAACACGCCTTTAACCATATAAATCCCATCCACGCTATAGGCGCCTTTGGCATTCATCGTTAACGTTTTCCCCACAGGATTTTCATCGCCAAAGAATTTTTTCGACATGCTTTCACTGATCACAACGGAGTTGGGATCGTCGAGTGCCGACGAAGGATTCCCATTTATAAATGAAAGCGTGAACATGGAAATAATAGATGGGTCTCCGTACATGCCGTTTTCCTTGATTGATTTTTCACCCAGCACGACGATTTCATCCATTGCCCAGCTAAAACGGCCACTATTTGCAATGCCAGGAATCTCCGCTTTCACTGCCTCGGCCATTGGGCCTGGCGTGGAGTTTCTGGTAGTTATACCCTCATCTGATTTTCCGTTTTGCATGACGGGATACAGCAGGTCCCGTTTGCTGAAATTATGGTTGAATGTGAGTTCGTCTTCAGCCCATAAAAAAATCAGCCCGGCGCAGGCGACTCCAACCGATAAACCAAAAATGTTGAGAAAGCTATAGCCCTTGCTTTTCGAAAGCATGCGAAATGCGGCTCTGAAATAATTTTTGAGCATATGGACTGATTTGAAGCCCATTTTCTCGAAATTCATGCCAGTCTGATATTTAACTGAGTTGCAGAATCTTGGATACTGATCGTAGCAGAAAAGTGTTTGCTTTCGATACAACAGGTGCACGAAGTCGTTTCAGATTACTTCGTCCGGAAAAAGCCACACAGGATAAAAGCGGCGATTACTTGAACCACTTTTTGGTATTTGCATTTCTGTGCGGGCATCCAGGCCAGCAGCATGGCCTCCGCACTCCTTCCAAAAGTTCTTTGCATAATCGCTCAACATGCTCCTTTCTTGTTTCCGGCTTCTTCACAATCGTGGCCCAGCAAATCCATTCATTCCGGGAGAGCGGAGTGAGGCTATTCCATTTCTCCAGTACATTCGGGTCGGCAAGCAAAGCCTTCCTTAAATCCTTGGGCACTTCATGGACGACACCTTGAGCAATTATTTCTTTAGTCATTAGTAAAGCAAAGATAGCAAGAACGAAATAGTTCGTTCGCAGATAAAATGATGGCCAGTTCAGATTCAACCTTTTGCTCTTATACTTTTGTGGCCCACCTCCGGGAGCCGATCAAATTCCGCATCTGCCTCAGTCATTTTGCTGATGGAAATTCCGGTAGGCCCATCCAAAAATCAATGGAAAGACCCAAAGTGAAAATAGCATCGCGCACAAGATTCCTCCGATGACAACCCTGGCAAGTGGTCTTGAACTTTCTGAACCAATGCCGTGCGAAAGAGCCGCAGGCATAAGGCCTATTGCCGCCATCAAAGCGGTCATCATTACCGGCCTTATTCTTGAATTCACTCCAAGCTTTATCGCAGTATAAAGAGATGCGTTTTGCCCCCTGATTTTATCTAAGTTTTGCTTGAACATGGTAATGAGCAGGACACCATCCTGGATGCATATTCCAAACAGAGCGATAAAACCAATTCCGGCGGAAATGCTAAAATTCGTCCCTGTCAGGTGAAGAGCCGTTATACCACCTACGATAGCAAAAGGCACATTTAAGAAGACAAGCACTGCATCTCTAAAATTCCCGAACATAACAAAAAGGAGAAGGAATATTAAGATCAGGCTGATGGGCACGACCTGCGCCAATCGATGTTCCGCTCTTTTTTGATTTTCGAAATCGCCCTGCCAGGCCATGCTATATCCTCTTTTCAGTGATACTACCCTGTCAACTTTGTCTTGCGCTTCGGCAATGGTGCCTCCCATGTCCCGTCCGCGAATTGAAAATTTTAAGGCCGAATAGCGTTCGTTGTCATCACGGAAAATCAGGCAGGGACCGGTTTTTTGCTGGACATCCGCGATTTCTCTTATCGGAACCTTAGAGCCACTTTGCGTTGGTACCAGGAGATTACCGATATCACCTGGTGATTTCCGAAATTCTTCGGGCATCCGCACGCGTATGTCAAACAATCTTATTCCCTCATACAATGTCGACGCAGCTTCACCGCCAATCGCCATTTCAACTACCGCATTTGCATCTGCGGTGGCGACGCCGTATAGCGCCATTTTCTGCTGATCAAGGTTCACGTCAAGTTCCGGCTGGCCGATGTTTCGAATGATTCCGAGGTCCTCAATGCCACGCACGTCTTTGAGTACGTTGTAGACCTCCTGGATTTTTGATTCCATGTAGTCGAGTGAGTCGCCGTAAATTTTGACGCAGATAGAACCTTTAACGCCGGACACCGCTTCTTCAACATTGTCCATGATCGGTTGCGAGAAATTGAGATCCGTACCGGGAATCACCGACAACCTGGTGTTCATTTCGTCAACCAATTCCGCTTTGGAAATTTTTGGCTTCCATTCATCTTCGGGATAAAGCATTACCGAAAACTCATTATTGTAAAACCCCGCCACATCAGTGCCATCATCAGGTCTTCCTGTTTGGGTAACGACATCTTTTACCTCGGGAAAAGACATCAGAATACTTCGCACCTGTCTTGCCACCTCAACAGATTTATCGAGCGATATGCTATAAGGCGTTTGCACCCTCAGCCAGATTGAACCCTCGTCAAGTTGTGGCAGAAATTCGCTTCCAAGAAACTTAAACGAATACAGGCCAACGGCCATGACTATGACCGAGCACACAACGACAATTTCCTTGTTCCTGAAGGATTTGGTGAAACCCTTTAGCATAAAACCCATCAGGTAATGAACAAAGGGATTGCGCTTTTCGTGTACGTTCTTGTTAAGCAAAAGACTGATGAGTACAGGGACCAGGGTCAAGGTGGTAATCAATGCACCAAGCAATGCAAAGCCTAGTGTATAGGCAAGCGGGGAAAACATCTTGCCCTCAACCTTTTGAAAAGAAAATATCGGGAGGAGACCCGTGATGATGATTAATTTGGCAAAAAAAATGGCCTTGCCGAGTTGGCCTCCGTGATTCTTAATCATGCCGAATTTGGCCAGCTTGTTGAACCGTTCCATCCCGATCTCCATTGCTTTGTGATCCAGCGCCACGAACATGCCTTCGACCATGACCACTGCCCCATCGATTATAATTCCAAAGTCAATTGCGCCCAAAGACAGCAGGTTTGCAGACATCCCCATGAGGTGAAGGCATATAAAAGCAAACAACAATGACAAAGGAATAATGATGGAAACAATGAGCGTCGTTCGCCAGTTAAACATGAAAATAGAAACCAGCAGGGTAACCAACAGAATGCCTTCGATCAGGTTGTGCAACACGGTATGCGTCGCATAATGAATAAGGTCGGAGCGGTCGTAATAGGGAACCATTTTGGTGTCTCGCGGCAATACAAAATTGTTGAGCTTATCAATTTTGGCCTTAACGGCATTAACAACCTGCGTTGGATTTTCACCTTTCCGCATGACTATAATTGCCTCCACAACATCCGGCTGATCCATGACCATCCGGACCCCTGACGTGTCGACATATGCGTCCGATCGCGCGACCCAGCCTAGCCTGGGAATATTTGAAATAGCTACCTGCGCAACATCTTTAACCAATACGGGAACGCCATTCGTATTCGTCACCACGATATTTCTAATTTCATTGATGTTGTCCAACAGGCCGATTCCCCGCACAACATAGGCCTGGTCGTTCTGAACAATCATGTCGCCGCCGATATTGATATTGGTTTTTTGAACGGCCGTGAATACATCCAGCGGCGTAATCCCAAGTGTTGTTAGTTTTCCGGGATTAACCTGGATCTCATAAGCCTTGGTTTTGCCGCCAAAGCTGTTGATATCCGCAACACCCGGAATTGAACGGAGTTGCCTGTCGATCACCCAATCCTGAAGAGTTTTCAATTCTCGAACGTCACGAAATGTGCTTCGCAGGGAATACCGGTAGATTTCTCCGGTAGGCCCGGTCGGCGGCTGAACGGAAGGTTGCACACCATTCGGGAGGTTTGCATTGGGCAGGAGATTCATAACCTGCTGTCTTGCCTCCATATCCTTGACGTCGTCATCGAAAATCAATTTCACGGAAGACAATCCAAAAATGGTAGTGGATCGCAGGCTGATCTTCCTTTGCACCGGGTTCATGGCGATCTCAATCGGGATGGTCACGAACTTTTCAACCTCTTCGGCGCTCCTGCCTGCCCACTGCGTAATAATCGTGATTTCCGTGTTGGTGACATCGGGGAACGCCTCAATTGGCATGTTCTCGAAAGTGATGATCCCGGCCACAAGAAGCGCAAGCGCTGCGAACAGGATGAAATATTTATTCTTCAGTGAGAAAGCAATGATATTCTTCAAAAATTTGTTCATGCAAAACGGAGATTGTTTTATTGACCAATTTTATTTGACATCAACCTCCTCACTCAGTGCGGTTTCATGAAATGAATTAAGAACAAGGCACTCAAAAAACCGTACACTAACCAGGGAATGGCAGTTAAAAATTTTCTTTTCTTCACCTGATTTTGGTTTACTCAGCTTGATGAATTGATTCATAATCCCGAAATCGGAAAAAATTTTATGCGCAATCGAACCGGCGGTCTGAAAAAATAGGAGTGTTATATGAAAAAAATCCGGCGGGGCTAAAGTAGGATGAGGACTTGGATTTTGCATGGATTGCCGGTTAATAAGTCGTTAACCCCGCCTCGTTAACATTTGTTAATTGACCAGTTTAATAAGCCTGAATTAACTCATTGGGTCGGAATAAAGCCATTATCGAAGCTTCCGTTTATTTTTGTGCAAGCCGAATTTTATGAAAGGAGTTCACATTTTATTTCTGTTCTTTACAATGCCTTGGGCTTGCCGCCAGGTATATACACCACCAACAATCGCAAGTGGCGCAGGCTAACTCGTCGTGGATGGTTTCCTCCATGTTGGAAACGACACGACGATGATCACCCTCAGTCGCGCGCAGCCGGTCCGCGATACCGCTTTTAGGTTTACCCCTGAATTACTCGCAATCGTCACAGTGACCGGCAGCGCTGCGGATACTTACCAGTTACAGGAAATCGGAAACGGCAACTATTCCATCACGCAGCTCCCGTTAAATCCAAACGAAACCTATCAACTCCGGATCACTACATCAGACGGAACTCAATACATTTCTGATTCAGTTATCCCTTACCGCACGCCTCCGATCGACACGGTGGGTTGGAATAGCGATTCACTGGGACTAAACATATATCTCAATACACATGACCCGACGAACATCGTGCAGTACTATCGGTGGGACTACACCGAGACCTGGCAGCGCGAGGCTTACTATACCTCACCGCTGCAATACATCAACGGCACACTGGTGGGCCGTCAACCCTCACAACAAATCAGCACCTGCTGGGAAACCCAGAATTCGACGAACCTTTTGTTGAACACGAGCACCAAACTCAGCCAGGATGTTATTTACCAGGAGCCAATCCGGTTTATCCCATTGGGTTCCGAGCAGGTTAATGTTCTTTACAGCATCATTGTCCGCCAGTACGGCCTCAGCGCCGACGCTTATGCGTACTGGGAGAGCCTCCAGGGGTCAACCGAAACGACTGGGTCCATATTTGATCCGATCCCGTCTACGGTCACCGGCAACATCCACTGCGTCACCCACTCCAATGAGATTGTCCTGGGTTATATCGGGGACTCCATCGTCAGGCAAAAGCGGATTTTCATCAATCGCGCCTCAATTAGTAATTGGCCTCAATCGTATCCTGTATGCGTGGATTCAATAAATCCCCGTCCCGAATCAGCGATTTTGCCGATTCAGCCGTTCTCCTTCCCGTGAAAATGCTACCGGACGGCAATTATTTCGCCTCACTTGCTGATTGCGTCGATTGCCGTGTTACTGGTGGAACCACGACAAAACCGTGGTTCTGGCCTTGATGGACCCTATTTGACTTTCTTCCAGTAGTCAACGAACTCTCCTGCAATTTTTGCTGTAAAGCCGCCGGACCGAAATATTACCTCAACACTTTCTCCTGGAGGCGAATAGCTGAAGCCCCCTTTAAGCCAGGTCACCGTGGCGCAATGATTGGCCACAACGGGACCATTATATGTCGCACCGGCGCTGTCAAGATTGTCTCTGATGGTGTAATCGATCCACTCGCAATATTGATTATTGGCAAAAGTGTAGTGGCCAATTGTAGATTCCGATGACATTGTCCCATCTTCCTTCTTCAAGAATAGATTGAAATTGATTCGTCCGCGAAACAATGTGTATAAGGCCTTAATGGTTGGTGGCCGAAGAACAGTGCCGTTATTCAAGACACGCTTCGTGAGTTCGTAAGTACCATCAATATGTGTCTTAGACCGACCTGTAATAAAAGTTTGGGTTGAATGATGACTATCACTCTTTTCCCTTTTATTTTGAGCCAGCAAAGCGTGCGGAACTGAAGTGATCAAGCTGATAAAGAAAAAAACCAAAATTTTAATTTTGTTCATGATGACGTCTTATTATCGCAAATTAATGAGATGTCCCGCACAATACCATAAATTTAGCCTGGAGTCGGCTATGCAGATTTATTGGTAACAAAAATTAAAACTCTTCACATTTTCATGAAAGCACGTCTCGCAATTCTTGCCCTGTTCCTTTTATTCGTGCACAATGTGAGTATTGGACAAAAAATTGAAAAAATAATAATCTCCAGGAATGACAATCATAAAATATATGATGACTATGAACACAACGACTCGACGACCATATTTTATTTAAGGATAATCCCCAAAATAAAACCAAAGGGTACGCTGGTTATCATTCCTGCAGGCGGCGATTTGGTCGAAGACATGATGAAGCAAATCACGTTGTACAGGCTGGCAGTGGATTCGGGCTTATTGGTAATCATCCCATCGATAAATGGAGGATCGAATAAACTCGATGACCAGTGTGAATTCCTGGATACCATTTTAAGGCAAGTCGTAGAGCAATACCATGTTCCCTTCGATAAATTTTTTCTCGGCGGACTTTCGGGTGGTGGCATGATTTCGCTTCGTTACGCCGAAAAGGCCAATCATCTCCCTTTCCTGGAGCCCATATGAGTAAAGTTAGAATATCATACTTACGATTAGTAGATTATGTTATTAACCAACACAGGAGAATGACAAACAAACCAGATTTGAAATTCCGGATAACAAAATTTTCTTCTTGATCAATAGCTAATGATCGTTCATACCAAAGTTTTTAATAAACATTCAGACAGGGGTATTATTGCCATAAAATATTTTGACTAGTGAGAACGCAGTTTTTGATGGCCGCCACGGCGCTAACGGTTTTTGGCGCTCAGGCACAAGAAATAGATACCGCACAACTTTTGATTCATTACACGTTCACGCACGTACGGGACACTATCAACCCTGATAAACCTTATTCAGAAAACATGATATTATATGTCGGCAAAAGCGCAAGCGCCTTCAGGAGTTTCGACTGGCAAGTCCAGGGTGCGTTGTTCACGAAGCATTTGTCGACGCGGACGGCAGAGAATACGGACGGGAGCACGAAACTTAACCATCTCGAGTCAGGGCACCTTTGGACAGCTTCGGGAACCGAATATTACCAGTATCCCAATCAGACAAAACTTTTCACGAAAGAACAATTAACCAACGACTACCTGGTTGAAGAGGCCTTGCCAACTATTGACTGGAAAATATGTCCCGACACTGCCAGTTTTGGCGGCCTGCATTGCCAGAAAGCTACTGCGCATTTTAAGGGAAGAGATTACATAGCCTGGTTTTGTCCTGACATTCCGATTCACGTGGGGCCATGGAAACTAATCGGTTTGCCCGGTGTCATCGTTGAGGCTTATGATGCAAAAAAAGAGGTCGTGTTCAAGTTCGTACGGGCTGAAAAACCGCCATCTTCACAAGGCATAGTAGAAAAACAGCCCGATGAGCGTGAGAAAGTATTCACAAATGTCCGGATGGACGACCTGTCTGATCCAAATATCATCATATTGCCCATCCGTGCCATCAAGGCGACTCCTAAAGAGTTCAACAAACTAAAGGAGGCAATTCGCAAGAATCCGCACGCTCTTGATGGATCGATGATGGCTGCCCAGGGGTCGAATTTACAGGGCGGAAGCCCTCCGCGTGGTGCCGATGCTAAAGTAGGACCCGTCGTCGTTATCAATAATCCAATTGAATTGCCCGACAAAAAATGATGCAATTAATAAAATTCGCCGGGTTGATGTTCGCAGAGATTATTTTCGCATTGTGCATTTTTATTCAACCAATAACAGGAACATCATTAACTTTAGAACGGCGGCATACCGACATTGAAAGCGACTCCATTAAAAATGGCAAACAAATTGACGGTCAATTGAATTAATTGAGATTCAATATCTCGCAATCAAGCAAAATTTTAAGGCATTTCTAAAAATTAGACCCGGAAACTGATACCGTGATTCGAAGCCGAGCAGTTATGAAAAAAGCATTTTTCCTATTTTGTTTTAACACTTTCCTCTTATCGGGTTTTTCCCAGGACGGTGGGAGCAATCGGAACATTTCCTTTGATGCACGTTGGCGTTTTATAAAGGATAGCACGATAACAGCGAGCGATCCAAAGTTTGAGGATTCAAAATGGAGAATCGTCGATCTTCCGCACGATTGGAGCATTGAGGATTTGCCCAGCCAGATTCCAGACAGTGTCAATGGCCCATTTCATAAAGGGAGCGTGGGCGGCCTTGCCACAGGCTTTACCGTCGGCGGGATCAGCTGGTATCGGAAAAAATTTATCTCTGAAAAAAAATTTACTCATCGCCTCGTCTCAGTTCATTTTGACGGTGTGTACATGAATTCTGATGTCTGGCTGAATGGGCATCATCTTGGCAATCATCCATATGGATATACTCCATTTTACTATGACCTGAGCCCATACCTAAGCCCGGAAGGCCAGGAAAACGTAATGGCAGTCAGGGTAAGCAATGAAGGAAAAAATTCACGGTGGTATTCGGGGTCTGGCATTTATCGTCATGTATGGTTAACGGTTACACACTCCGTCCACGTTGCTCCCAAGGGCGTTGATGTTGCAACAGCCGAAGTATCGTCGGCGAAAGCCACACTTCGTATCAAGACCAATGTCATTAATGAATCATCTTCCAGGCAGATGGTCAGTCTCATCAACACCATTATCTCACCTGATGGAAAGCTCGTTGGTACCAGTCGAGAAAATATCGAACTGAATGCGGGAAGCAAACGACAATTACACCAGGAAATATTACTCGCGCACCCCCGTCTGTGGTCTGTTGAAGACCCAGACATTTATCAGGTCGTCGTTGAGATTCAGCATGGGACTGAATTGCTCGATCGATACGGGACTTGTTTTGGGGTCAGGACAATCAAAGTTGATGCAAAAAATGGGCTTACCGTCAATGGACAAAGGGTGCTTTTAAAAGGCGGTTGTATTCACCACGACGATGGACCCCTGGGATCGGCAATAATTGACAGGGCCGAAGTGCGTAAAATCGAACTGTTAAAAAAAAATGGCTTCAACGCCATACGGACCTGTCATAATCCGCCGTCGACACAATTGTTAGATGCCTGTGACCGTCTCGGAATGATGGTAATTGATGAGGCCTTTGACGCGTGGGAGCAGGGAAAGAATGACCAGGATTACCATCGTTATTTCGATACGTCCTGGAAGAAGGATATCGATGCGATGGTTCTCCGCGACCGAAATCATCCTTCTGTCATCATGTGGAGCATAGGCAATGAAATACCCGAGCGAGCTGATAGCTCGGGCTTGCGCATAGGGAAATCGTTATGCGATGAAATCCGCCGCCTGGACTCCACCCGCCCGATTACGGAAGCCATCAATTCTTTTTGGGACAGGCCAAAGTATAAATGGGATACATCTGCTAGTGCTTTCGCGCTTCTGGATGTCGGTGGCTACAATTATCAATGGCAGGAATATGAAAAGGATCACATAAAGTTTCCCAATCGGGTGATGGCGGGTACCGAATCTTTCCCAAAAGAGGCATTTCAAAATTGGAGCCTGGTCGAAAATCATCCGTATATCATTGGTGATTTTGTATGGACGGCAATGGATTATCTAGGTGAGGCTTCAATAGGACATGCGGTTACTGCTTCAAACCCCAAGTTTACTTTCCTACTGGACTGGCCTTGGTATGATTCTTTTTGTGGCGACATTGACCTGATTGGAAACAAGAAGCCACAATCTTATTACCGGGACGTTGTTTGGCGAAGAAACCCCATTGCTTTGGCAGTCCACACTCCCGTCGCCGATAATATGAATGAACTCGTCAGTCCATGGGGTTGGCCGGATGAACAGCAAAGTTGGACTTGGCCTGGGAATGAAGGAAGATACCTCGAGGTACGTGTCTTCTCGCGCGCATCATTGATTCGGTTACTGCTTAACGGAAAAGAAATTGGCGAACAGAAAATAGATGGCAGCGCAGGTATAGTCGCTGCATTCAAGGTACCTTATCAACCAGGTCTACTCAAGGCAGTGAATATTGAGGACGGCAAGGAAACGGATTCGGTTGAACTAAAAACGACGGAGAAGCCGAAACACCTCCGGCTGGTACCCGACAGAGCAAACATTCATGCCAGTAGAAATGACTTGTCTTATGTGATGGTTGAAATAACGGATGAAAACGGGCAGATCGTTCCCTACGCCGAAATTCCTGTCAAATTCACCATCAGCGGGGTTGGTGAAATTGCAGGTGTTGGAAATGGGAATCCCACCGATATGGCAAGCCTTCAAAATCCCGTTCGAAAATCATGGAGAGGGAAATGCCTGGTAATTGTGCGACCAAATGGCGAGATTGGAAAAACTACCCTTAAGGCGACCGCAACCGGCTTAACTTCTGCGCAAATTGAGATCGAATCGAGATAATCTCAATCAAACAATAAGTCTCTACACAATTATTATTGCGCGAATAGGGGTATTCTTTGTTTCAATTGTCTTATTGTAAAGGAGTAATTAGCTTTATTTTCCGGAAAAAGCATTCAAGTCATATTGATCTCAGCGAACAGAAATATTGCTGAGCTGAAAAAGCTCTTTGATCAGTACTATACACCCGTACTCATTTATTGCACGACATTACTAAAAGATAGGGATGATGCAAAAGATATTGTTCAGCAGGCATTTGTTTCACTGTGGCAGAAGATGAATACAGCCGGTTTTACGATTTCGGCAAGAGCTTACCTATATAAAACGGTATACCACGCGAGCCTTAATTTTCTAAAACATAAAAAAATTACCAGGCATTATGAAAACGACATTCACAAGAACACTGACGGCCTGATTCAGGCTGGACCCGGCGAAGAAAAGGAATTGCTTGAAAAATTGCTTTCGGCCATTAGCCGGTTACCGGAGCAATGCGCGAAGATCTTCACCATGAGTCGCTTCGAAGGTTTGAAGTACCGGGAAATCGCCGAAGCGCTTCATATTTCGGAGAAGACTGTAGAAAATCAGATGAGCAAGGCTTTGAGACTACTAAGAGACGCTCTACAGGAATATTTACCCATTCTAATCTTTTTAATCAGTTGCTGGAATGTTACACGATAGCGAAACCCACATATTGATCGCCCGCTTCTACAGCGGCGAAACCGAGCCGGAGGAAGCCATGCGATTGGAGGACTGGGCAAGGCTTTCAGAAGAAAACAGGTCCTATATGAATAGCGTCGCCGCTTTTTTTTCAATCGACGTTGACCGAAATCGCATTGATGGCGAAGCGTCGGCCTGGCAAAAATTGGAAGATGCTGTTCGTAAAAAAAATAATGCGAAAGGAATAATCAGGTTATGGGTGGCGGGCATAGCCGCCTCGATTGTGCTGGTCACGCTGATCAGTTTACTTGCCAGTCATATTTCCTGGCATAAGTCAGGGCAGCTTGTTTATCATTCGGATGTTGCGTCCGTGAAGATTTCGCTTGACGACCGTTCTGAAATTACGATGTTGCCGCATTCCTCAATTGAGCTCAATAAAAGTTCTGGATCAAAAAACAGGAGGATTAAATTGAATGGCTCAGCGAATTTTTCTATAGTCCACGATCCCTCCAGAGAATTCATCGTCGACGTAAATCATCTCTATGTCAGGGATATTGGAACCAGTTTTGGGATTATCGCTTCCGGGACCGGTGATACGATTTCGATCATTGTGAGCCAAGGGTCGGTATATGTCTATGATGATCTGGGTTCATCAGCAACGGCAATTGCCGGCGAAAAATGGATTTATGTCAGGTTACAAAAAAATCTCCGACTCATGGCGAAGCAAACAAAAGACAGTTCTCTTGATGAAAGCAAGCACATCGCTGCCACGCCTGTCAAAAAAATGTCTGCAGCTAAAATCTCTGCTGCCCTTGTGATCAATCATACTCACCTTCAGGATACCACCAGGGACTCACTGGGGAAATATGCCAACAACACGCACCCGAATATCGATCAGCCGGATGTCCGAGGTGCACCCACCGTGAGAACTGAAAAATGGATCAGGGACTCTACGCAATCAGCAAGAATTGTCACTGATCTAGTTACAGATGGGCTAATCATCCGGGGAAAACCACTGTCTTTTACGTTGAGCGATTCTGCATTCATCTTAAATGATAAAAAGCAAAGTGACTCGGTCTTCCGTCGTTACCTCGAAAAATATGGCGGGCGAAAAGCAGCCGCCGGCTGGTCTTGGCACCATGCCGAAAATCAGCCTCCAAAACATTAATCAATATCAAAAACTGACGACATGAAATCGTTCATTTCGGCCCTGGCTCTTTGTTGTGTCCTACATGCGTTCTCCCAGTCGCTGCCCGATTCCATCAAGACAAAGGTGGACAACATATTCAAGCCGTGGGACAGCGCGGGTTCGCCAGGCTGTGTCGTCGGAATCGTTAAAAATGACTCTTTGATTTACGCCAAAGGTTATGGACTGGCTAATGTGGAAGATAACATCCCGAATACCCCGCAAAGTGTATACTATATCTGTTCATTGGCTAAGCAATTTACCGGCTACGCTGTTGTGCTGTTGGCTCGGCAAGGGAAGCTGAAGCTCGATGATGATATCCATGTTTATCTTCCTTGGATGGCAGACTTCGGCCACAAAATAACCATCAGAAATCTGTTGAACCATACGAGCGGCATCAGGGACGAAATTGACATGGCAGAAATATCCGGAGTTCCGCCGCAGCGGGCAATGATCACCGAGCAAGTGGCTGTCAATATTCTTAGAAGACAGCAAACACTCAACTTCATCCCGGGTGATATGTATGCTTATTCAAATTCCAATTATATTTTGCTCGCAGAAATCGTTAAAGCGGCCAGCGGGGAAGCATTTTCTTCCTTCGTAAGAGATGCTATTTTTTTGCCTCTGGGAATGATACATAGCGGTTTCATGGATGATAGTCGTGACATCATCAAAGGAAGGGCGGCTTCCTATAATTTCAAAAGCGGCGCATACTGCAAAAACGCCTATCAATTTTCCAATACCTTGGGTGCCGGCAGCCTCTTCAGCAGCGTCGACGACATGGCTCGCTGGGCGATCAACTTTTATTTACCCCGTGCCGGTGATGCAAAAGATATTGAACAACTGGCTCAACAGGGCAGGCTAAACAATGGCAAGGAAAATGATTATGCCCTCGGAATCAGCGTGGATTCATCGCGCGGATGGAAAATGTATTCTCATGACGGTGGCCTTGCGGGCTACCGGACGCATATTCGCGTTTATCCTGACTTGAAAACGGGATTTATCGTCTTTAGTAATGCCGGCGATGACAGGATTTATAATACAGCCGAATCGCTCGCGGCACTCTTTATACCTGATAAGTCTCCAAAAACAGCAATGGCTTCGCCCGCCCGATCGGATACTGCCACTGCATTTTTGAAGGACCCAGAATCGTTCAGGGCCTTCGAAGGCGATTATCTGGCCGCAAATGGATTTTTGCGAAAATTTGCCATCAGGAATGGATTGCTTTGGATGAATAAGAGTATTCTGATGATTCAGGTATCCGGTGACACAGTTTGTGAATTTGGATACCCGCAGATAAAGTACATTTTTCACCTTCATGGCAAAGATACCACCATCGATTTCTACCATCCTTACTTAAGGGAGCCACAACCCCTTCGTTTTGTCAAATTGATCAGGGGCCTGCAACTTCCCGACAGCGAATTACAAGCCTATGCCGGTACTTATTTCAGTCATGAGCTGCTGTGCAGCTATCAGGTATCGCTGGAGGATCATCAACTATTTTACTCAACGAACCTATATCCCGATGCCAAAATCACGTTAATGGGAAAAGACGACATGTTAAGCGACTATGATTTTTTTTCGCACGTAAGGATACTCCGAAAAAATGGCAGGATAACCGGCTTCGAAGTAAGCAACCAGGACACCAGGAATCTCATTTTTGAGAAAATTGAATGATGGCCAGGCCATAGAACGCCTAGGATAATTTCAAAAGCTTATCTGCATTTTCATGGGCAAGTTTCTTGGTATCAGCGACTGAGAGAGGAGCTTTGTCCAAAAACGCTTTTCCCTGCTCATTCGATGCATAAGGATAATCCACCGAGAACATCATATTATCGATCCCGAAAGTATCAATTGCCGTCGCCAGGGGAGGATTCGTGAAGATCCCGCTGGTCGTAATAAATACCTGCGCACGCAAAGTTTCAACAACTGAACGGCTATTATCGCCTACGAGGCCAGGCCTTAACGCATTATCACATCTGGCCATCATCATGGGCAACATTTCGCCCATATGCCCAATGATCAATTTCAATTTAGGGTAGCGGTCAAAAGTGCCCGAAACGATTAATCGCAAAACATGCAACGCCGTTTCCGAATGCCACCCCCACCCCGCTATTGACAGGAACATCCCCGAAATCTTGGGCAAATTAGAATAGTAAGCATCTGCAACGGCTTTGGGCGGCAAGCCAGGATGTAAATAAATAGGAACATCCAACCGCTCGGCGCGCTGCAGAATTGGAGCAAATTCCGGGTCGTCGAGGAATTTTTCGTTGGTGAGGCCATTAATCAAGGCCCCTTTAAATCCGTGTAAGGTAATCGTGCGTTCGAGTTCGTCCGCGGCCTCGTTCGGAGCAGTCATGGGCAAATGAGCAAATGCTGCAAAGCGGAGACGATGCTCTGCTATCTTTGCCGCTATTTCGTCATTATATTTCCTGGCAAATGCCGGCCCTTCGCTGGGATCCAAAAGATCGGCGCCAGCACCAGAGACGGATAAGACCTGCAAAGTAATTCCGTTCGCGGCCATCGATTGTAACCGCTCGCCGGTGATGTCCTTTAACTTTGGCATTAAATATTGGATCGCCGGCGAATTATCAATCGAATGGCTATCCATAATCTCTTTTGGGATCTGGCTGGTCAGTTCCGGAAATGTCAAATGCTCTTCCAGCGTCACTATACGCATATCTCATTCATTTATTCATGATCAGGACAATCAATAATTGTGCCCCTGGCGAAATCCTTCTCCCATTTGCTGCCAGGGCGCCGCCCGTCATCGCAAATCAGGTATTCGAATTTTCCAATTCACTTTCGCTTAGAATTCGGTAAATTTCTCATTTAAAAGGGATCGTCCAAATTAACTGTTCTAAATCAAAATTAATAAAATGAGATACATTCTGTTTTTGCTGTTGTTTCCATTCTCGCTGGCCGCCCAAAAGAATTACCCGCAACTTCTGGATGATTACATGCAGGCGAT
>JAJPJP010000088.1 GCA_021324175.1 Chitinophagia bacterium | reverse complement strand
TTTCTTACCCGGATTTTTTATGCATACTTTCCTGATCGTAGCCTTCAATGATGGCGTTTGATGTAAAACTTTATACAGCCCTTCACCGACTACGCCGAAACCAAAAAGCCCAATTGTCAATTGCTTGTGTGCATCCATTTCCATTATAATTATTAGGTTAACGCAAATTTACGATTTGATGGCATCCATGCTTCAATAAAATCCGTCACAAGTCGCCCAATTGATTCATATTCAAGTAGAAATCCGTCGTGTCCGAATGCAGAGGGAATGCTGGTATAAGCTGCCTCTCTCACGTTTGCCGCGATAAATTTCTGCTCAACTAGGGGAAAGAGTATGTCGGATTCGATACCTATCGCGAGCGTCCTGGCTTTTATCGCGCCCAGCGCCCTCGCCAGACCTCCCCGCCCTCTTCCTACATTGTGTGAATCCATGCTCTGGCTCAGCTTGAAATAGCTGAAGGCATTAAAGCGCCTGGCCAGTTTTTCGCCCTGGTACCGCTGGTAGGATTCGCTCTTGAAATTTTCTATTTGGATATTATTTTCATCTCTTTGGCTATGCAAATAGGTTTCGTAATGGCGATATGAAATCAATGCTACTGAGCGTGCAACCTTCATCCCGGCGATACCGGCACGGGCATGTAGCTCCCTCCATGTGCTATCTGCTTCAATGCAAAGCCGCTGAGATGCATTGAACGCAATCCCCCAGGGCGAATGCTGAGCGTTAGTAGCCAGCGGAAAAATAAAATCGAATAAATCAGGTTCTTCTATCGCCCATTCAAGCAGCTGCTGGCCCCCCATTGAGCCGCCGATCCCGACATGGATTTTTTCTATGCCCAGGAAATCCTTTAAAGGCCGGTACGCACGGATCATATCCCTGGACGTGAAAAAAGGAAAATCATGGTAATATGGCTCCTCGCCCTCAGGGTTCCTGTCGAGCGGCCCAATGCTCCCATAGCAGCTGCCGGGCATATTTACGCAGATGATAAAATCCCTGGAGGGGTCAAATGTTTTGCCTTCTCCAATCATTCCTGGCCACCATTCGACGGGGTCGCTATTTGCTGTCAGCGCATGGAATATCCAGACAACGTTATCCCGGTACCGATTCAATTTTCCGTGCGTGCTATACGCCAAATGATATTTGGGAAGCATGACACCGGATTCAAGTGCAAAGGGCTTGCTATAAGCAAAAATCTTGTATGACAAATTTTCTGGTTTTTGGCCCCCTGCCTATTGTTCGGGAGGCGGCCATTCTATTAATATGTGTGGCTTCCTTTTAAACTGCCAGTTCCTTCTCGAATACTTTGTCAAATGCCTGATCAAAGTCCGCTTTTATGTCGTCTATGTGCTCGATACCCACGCTGATTCGAACCTGATTTGGCTGTACACCGGCCGCAATCTGCTCCACTTCGCTCAACTGTTCATGCGTTGTCGATGCCGGATGAATAACCAGAGTTTTTGCGTCACCTACATTAGCGAGGTGGCTTGCTAATTTCAAAGAATCGATAAATTCACTTGCGTGCCCGCGGCCGCCTTTAACGCCAAAATTTAATATGCCGCCAAAGCCGTTTTTCAGGTACTTTTTTGCAAGTGCATGATAAGGACTGCTCTCTAGGCCGGGGTACTGCACGAAATCCACTTTGGGATGCTGCTCGAGCCACTGCGCGAGTTTCAAAGCATTATCTACATGGCGCTGTACCCGGAGCGATAAGGTTTCGACTCCTTGAAGCAGGAGGAACGAGTTGAACGGGGCCTGCGAAGCGCCATAATCACGAAGTCCTTCTACCCTCGCCCTGATGGCGAAAGCAATGTTGGGCAGTCCAAGAGGGTTTCCTTCGCCAAAAACATCCCAAAATTTTAAGCCATGATAACCTTCGGATGGTTCCGTAAACTGCGGGAATTTTCCGTTGCCCCAGTTATAATTGCCAGCGTCAACAATAACGCCTCCGATAACCGTACCATGTCCGCCGATCCATTTTGTTGCAGACTCGACTACCACATTTGCACCCCAGTCAATGGGCCTGAACAAATAACCGCCCGCGCCAAAAGTATTATCTACTATAAGAGGCAATTCATATTCTTTTGCTAAATCCGAGAATTTCTCGAAATCGGGAATATTCAGGCGTGGATTTCCAATCGTTTCGAGGTAAATCGCCTTCGTGTTTTTATCGATATGCCTAACAAAACTCTCCACATTGTCACCATCGGCAAACCTGGCCTCAATGCCAAGTCTTTTAAAGGAAACTTTGAACTGGTTGTGAGTTCCGCCATAAAGAAAACTGGTAGTAACAAAGTTTTCTCCCGCCTGCAGGATATTGCTCAGGGCCAGGAACTGCGCCGATTGCCCAGAGCTCGTTGCGAGCGCAGCTGTTCCTCCCTCCAGTGCAGCGAGACGTTGCTCGAATACATCCGTGGTCGGGTTCATAATGCGCGTATAAATATTTCCAAACTGGCGAAGACCAAACAGATTTGCAGCATGCTCGGAACTGTCGAAGCCATAAGATGTCGTTTGATAAATCGGTACAGCTCTCGACTTGGTTGTTGGGTCAATCTGCTGACCCGCATGAAGCTGTAACGTCTCAAAGTGTTGCTTGCTCATGATAAAGACATTTAGAAGTTGATAATTTGATAAGAATTTGTTCTCTGTCGTTAGTGAGTGTGATAAAAGGAAACCATAAATGCCCGAGTGGGTGCGAAGGATAATTATAGTATGCCTTGCGGCATACAGCAACAACAACAACAAAGACTGCAGGCGGACTGCTGATAGAAAGATAATTGTTGTTTGGCCAGATACATTTTAAATAGTCAACAAATTTAGTGGACTTTCTAATATCTTCTGCTAATTATCCACATTTTTTTTGCAGGAACCGTTAATAATTATATAAAGCTTGCCGCCAGTGGAGGTCGTTTAAGGTTCAAATCCGGTTTTATTTCAGCAATTCTCCATCAATCCCGAAATCATTTTACATTAATTGTTGGCCTACGCGTGCGGGTTAGACAGTTTCACGGTTCGCCGACAAATTTTTCCTTAAGCGGGGCAACGTTATATTAACATGGTCAGTATAAGAAAGTTGAAGGTCGTGATTGGTGTTGACAGCGATTTCCAAGTTTTGGACATTTGCAATTTTATTGTTAACGGATGCACCATTGGGGCCAAGAAATTGAACGCGGAACAATTTTTGAATTCCTAGCGGTGGTACTATGGTCGTAATTCTACGTAAAACCTCACAACAATGAAAACTAAGACTTCAAGGCTTCTCGCCATAACTGGCGTGGGTATCCTATTATTTTTTGTAGCATGTAATAAAAATGGATCAGTCAATTCCAACGCCAACATTCCGCCGGGACAATCAAAAATGTCTATTTATCTGAATGACGGCCCAATTGATTTTTACAAAGTTTTGGTCGATATCAGGCAGGTGGCCGTTCTAATCGACACTTCGGTATTGCAAATCGATTCTGATGATGTACACCAGTGGGATGAAGGCTATTGCGGTCATGACCGTGGACCAAGGGATAAATCAGTTTTCTGGGATACACTCAAAATTACGCCAGGCACTTATGATCTGCTTCAACTGCGAAACGGTGCAGACACACTTCTCGGTTCAGGAACATACCCGACGGGCAAAGTGCTAAAAGTCAGAATTACGCTTGGCTCCGACAATTCCGTATATACGGATAGCCTTACCAGTTACCCGCTTGTAATATTTGGGCCAGAACCATATTTTGACATTAATGTCAGACGCGATAATGTTTTCAGCATAACTAACAATGATTTTGAACTTTGGCTTGACTTCAATCTTGAACGTTCAATTTTCTTCTGGAGCGGAACTTTCTATCTGAAACCGTATATCGTTGCATATAACGACAAACATCTCTCCAAAATAGAAGGCCAGGTTCTACCTTCGGGAGCTTCAGCACTGGTGGAAGCAATTGATGGCAGCGATACACTTTATGCGATTCCAAACTGGGGAGGAGGATTCCAATTCAGAGGGGTATCAGCCGGCACGTACTCGCTTGAGTTCAAGGGCAATAATGGGTATATGGATACGACGATAAATAATATTGTTGTGGATTCCAGTTCGGTTGTTCATGTCCCCACAGTAACTTTGCATCAATAGGGTTAAATGATAATTAGATGGGCCGGACACTTTGCAGTGCGGCTCTTTTTTTGCCCAAAGAAAGTCCAAACCAATCTTAAATGCAAAAATTCATTTGTTCTTATTGGCAATCATAGCTACTTACACGCAAGTATTTTCCCGTTTCACCGAACGGGCATCCGCCGCTTCTCGACAGGTTCACTGGAGCTACCCACCCCCTGCTGAATGATTACATAGCCCCATCTCCCGGATGTTTTTGGCTGCGTTGAGATCGCGGTCATGCAAGACGCAGCAGTTTCGGCAAATCCACTCCCTGTCACTCAGATCAGCTCTTCATTCTCTGTCCCACACTCACTGCAGCTTTTGCTTGACGGTTCAAAGCGGCCAATCAGAAAGAGTTTTTCATCATACTAATACATTTAGTTAAATATTAGCCAAATTAATTAGCTATAATTTATCCACAATTTTCACCTGAAGTGCAGTCCATGAAATGATGACTTTTGGGGTCGGAAATGAACGATCCGGAGAATTGTAGGGCATTCACAAGCGGGGTAGCCAGCCGTTAAGTCTTACAGTTCATGTTAATGGGTATATTTGCTCTCAGTTTTTTATCCAATCGAGATAGGACCACTATTCACTATGGCAATTTCCAATAAAACGGCAGGGCCCAGTTATTCCATTGACGATTATATCGAAGTGCAGGGCGCACGTGTGCACAATCTGAAAAACATCGACATCAGCATTCCCAAAAACAAACTCGTGGTAATTACGGGAATCAGCGGCAGTGGCAAGTCGTCCCTGGCCTTCGATACCATATACGCGGAGGGCCAGCGCCGTTACATGGAAAGTTTCGGAGCTTATGCAAGGCAATTTATTGGCGACATGGAACGACCCGATGTAGATAAAATTTCGGGCCTTAGCCCTGTTATCTCCATCGAGCAAAAGACCACCAATAAGAATCCCAGAAGTACGGTCGGGACAGTCACTGAGGTGTATGATTTTTTGCGCCTCCTATATGCCCGAATTGGTGAAGCGTACTCCTATAATACGGGCAAGAAGATGGTAAAATTCAGTGAAGAGGAAATTGTCGATAATGTGTTTCGCAAATTCAAGGGTAAAAAGATTACGCTCCTGGCTCCCGTGGTAAGGGGTAGAAAGGGACATTATCGTGAATTGTTTGAGGACATCCGTAAAAAGGGATTTCTTAAGGTCCGCGTAGACGGCGAAATAAAAGACCTGACTTCCAAAATGCAGGTCGATCGCTACAAGATTCATGATATCGAGATTGTCATCGACAGAATTGAAGTCGACCAGGAAATGAAGGTCAGGCTTAGTCAGAGCATTCAGCGATCGCTACAAACTGGCAAGGATCTCATGTTTATTCTGATCAATGACCAGGACAAAATTGTGCAATATTCCAAGCAGCTGATGTGTGAAGATACAGGAATAAGCTATGAAGAGCCCTCTCCCAACAGCTTTTCATTTAATTCTCCTTATGGGGCCTGTCCAACCTGTAAAGGACTCGGTGACGTTTTTACCATCAGCATGGGCGCGGTACTTCCCGACAAAACGAAGAGTATAAAGGAAGGGGGTATTACACCATTGGGCGAAGAAAGGGATGCAAGCGTCTACCAGCAGGTTGTTCGCTTTTCCAAAAAATATAAGATAAGGCTGGATATTCCCATCACTGAATTGGCGGAGTCGCAATTGAATCTTTTGCTCTACGGGGACGGTAACGCAACCAAAAGTTTCGAAATAAATCAAAATGATGACACTATTCCTGAGTCTTATACTGGCAGTTACGAGGGAATTATTCCAATGCTCAAAAGATGGTTCACGTCCAGTTACAGTACGGAAGCGCTCAGGGAATGGGTTGAAAAATACACCGAACTCAAGACCTGTGAAACTTGCAAGGGTGCGCGCTTAAAAAAAGAAAGCCTCTGGTTCCGGGTGGCAGACATGAACATTGCTCAATTGAGTGCATTGAATCTAAATAAGCTCGCGGATTGGTTTGCAGGAATCGAACCAATGCTATCGCAAAAACAGAACACGATTGCAAAGGATATTTTGAAAGAAATCCGCGAACGCCTGCAATTTCTGCTCGATGTCGGACTAACCTATCTAACCCTAAACCGGCCTTCCCGCACTTTGAGCGGGGGAGAGTCCCAACGGATTCGTTTGGCAACGCAAATTGGCTCACAACTTCAGGGAATTACCTACATCCTTGACGAGCCTAGCATTGGTCTTCACCAGCGGGATAATCATCGGCTCATTGATGCCTTAAAAAATCTGCGAAATATTGGAAACAGCGTTCTAGTCGTCGAACACGACAAGGACATCATGATGGCGGCTGATCACCTGATCGACATCGGTCCCCGGGCAGGGTTTCATGGCGGCGAAATCGTTGCAGAAGGGGAGCCCAGCGCCCTGCTTGCGCTGGATACCCTTACTTCATCTTATCTCAACCATCACCGTAAAATTGCTGTTCCCTCTGAACGTCGAAAAGGGAACGGTAAATTCCTGGAACTGAAGGGAGCGATCGGCAATAACTTAAAAAATGTCGATGTCGTATTTCCACTGGGAAGGTTTATTGTTGTGACAGGCGTCAGCGGCAGCGGAAAGTCAACCCTGATCAACGAAACACTATATCCCATTCTTAGCAAGCACGCTTATGGGTCTAAGGCTAACCCATTGGAATACAAATCAGTAAAAGGGTTAGATCAAATTGACAAGGTCATTGAAATAGATCAATCGCCAATTGGCAGGACGCCCAGGAGCAATCCGGCTACTTATTGCGGTTTTTTTACCGACATCCGGACACTTTTCGCTTCCGTACCCGAGGCCAAAATTCGCGGGTATAATGCAGGCCGCTTTTCATTCAACGTTAAGAGTGGTCGTTGTGATGTTTGCGAAGGCGGAGGAATGCGCGTGATTGAGATGAATTTTTTGCCCGACGTCTATGTCCATTGCGAAAAATGTAATGGAAAGCGTTATAATCGCGAAACGCTTGAAATCCGCTACAAAGGCAAATCGATCAGCGACGTCCTGGATATGACAGTCGATGACGCCGTGGATTTTTTCCAGAATGTTCCTTACTTGTACCGCAAGATAAAGGTGTTGCAGGAAGTCGGACTCGGATATATTACCCTGGGCCAATCCGCAGTCACGCTGAGCGGGGGCGAGGCACAGCGCGTCAAACTGGGCACCGAGCTCTCGAAAAAAGATACAGGCAAGACTTTCTACATCCTTGATGAACCAACAACCGGACTCCACTTCGAAGATATCCAACACTTACTGGACGTGCTGAATAAACTGGTGGACCGCGGGAACACGGTTCTTGTGATCGAGCATAATCTCGATGTTATCAAAGTGGCCGATTATGTCATCGATTTGGGCCCGGACGGCGGAGATGGGGGCGGAAGAATACTTTTCGAGGGGACGCCGGAGGCGCTGGTTAAAGACAAAGAAAGCTTTACAGCAATCTATCTCAGGCAGGAGTTGGGCGGCCGGAACTAAATAAGGGCTATATGCAACGCGTAATTGTCGATATGGATGAAGTTATTGCGGATCCTATGAATGAAATGATTGACTGGTATCGTCGACACTACGGCGGTCAGATCGATTATGAGAAAATGCTGACGGGCTCCTGGGTAGTTGGGTTTCCAGAGGAACATCACCACTTGGTAATGGAGAGATTGTTGTCGCCTGGTTTTTTCCGGCACCTGCCTGTCATCAAGGACAGCGTCGAAGTTCTGGAAGAAATGAACCGGAAGTATGAAATCTTTATCGTTTCAGCGGCGACCGAATTTCCTAACTCCTTAAAAGACAAACTTGACTGGTTATTTGAACATTTCCCATTTCTGGGATGGCGGCAGCTGACACTCTGCGGAGACAAGAGCATCGTCCATGGTGACTTCATGATCGATGACCATCTGAAAAACCTAAAGCATTTTAATGGCCAAAAATACCTGTTCACTGCTGCTCACAATCTGGGTGTTACAGGCTATGAAAGAATAAATAACTGGCAGGAGGCCGCGAAAATATTTCTGCAGTGAGTACATTAACAAATAACCGGCAGCTACTCACCACCGGTTACTGAAGATATTGGACAATTCCAATCAGTTTAGAAGTCCAATAAGCAAAAGCAGGGAGTGATTAATAAAATCATTTTACAAGGGTACCAAAAATAGGGAACGGATCAGGTTACGAATAACCTTTGTTTTCGGATATCAGATTTTACCAATTTCCCCGCCGCTTATTGGTTGTGCGTTATGACTAAAAAAGAACTTCATCGAATAGCGAGCGTACCGTCTTCGACACGCATATCGTCGCTAAATATCTCAAAATAATAATTGCCTATCGGCATGTTCGTGAATTCAACTCCCTGTTTGCTGTATATGTTGTTTTCAGCAACCAGCGCCCCGTCCATGTCAAACATATAGAAGCGGTAAGTTTTTTTCTGCTTCAGCCTGACCGAAAAATACACCGCTTTCCGGTCCGCTTTCTCGTGCAGCCGTATGACCCCGGCGTGGATATTTGAATTTTTTCTAAGTGCACTGGTGTCTTTGTACAGCATTTTCGCGGTGGACCAACGCGGTGAAAGAACAACAAGTAAGAAGAGACAAAAGGCGAGGCTGCATTTTTGTTGCGTTGTTGGTATAGTTTTCATTATCAGGTATATTGATTTAATGAATCAATATTGAAAGGGTACGGATCAACAATATCTTTTCATTCAATTCTAAAAACGTAACACCGGGCATCGCGTCGAGTTCCTCCATTCTCTTCCGGTTCCTGCCCCCAGCCGGATCGCAAGCTTAAAGCCTGCCGTAAAATAAGCGTCTTTCTGCGTTGGGTCTCCACGTTTGTCGCCAACGCTATAGCCGCTATTCGGCACATTTCGCAAAGGACTTTTATTGGACATCTCAACGGCTATCGGCACTTCCGAAGCCGGAAGGTATTTGGAAAATAAGGCCGGATCAATGAAAGTCGTACTTACGTCGTCGATATAGTCAGTGAACGTCTTTCGGTGAATGATTTCAAAAGAAACGTTGACGTTCTCATTAATGAAGTATTTGACACCGACCCCCATGGGAATATTGATCTGTGTCAGCGAATATTCTTTTCTATCCGGATATTCGGCGAATCCTTCACCTTCGGTATGCAGAGGCCTGAGATTTACCCAGCTCGTCTGATGTGTTGTAGAATCATAATAGCTTCCCTGAGGGTTGAAGTGAAAGATACCGATACCGATGACGCCGTAGGGTCTTAACCTGCCCTGAACGTCTGTCGGTTCATTTTCGAAAAATACAGTCGGATATATTTCTGTTGCAAAATAAGCTTCGCTGATTTTCGTACGGAAATCCAGGTTCCTGTTTTTGCGAGAATCCTCATCGCCTCCTTTATCAACAATCAGGTTATCGTTTCCTGCCAGGCCCCCAAGGTTAAGGTTTAGCCGGAAGCCAAGCCATTCGGCCGGATATGCTGCAAGAAAAGCGCCGACCGTCAGCCTGGTCGTAGGCATGTTATAGTCTTTTATAAAAGTAGTGCCCTTTCCGGCATGTCCCCCCAAGTCACCCAGAAATACCATCGGACCGGCCGTGATACCACCTTCAAAATATGTTCCTGCGGAAAGTTGACTGTAAGAAGCGTAGCTTAAGATGAGGGTCACAGTTAGCAGTAGGGCATATTTACACAAGAGCCCGTGTAAATTTCTTTTCATGAATATTAGATTTTGCTTTCTATGGTTTTGGATTCTTCGGCTTCAAAATACCAAAAAGCCGATACATTTACAACAAACGCCTTGAAATACTTTTTTTGTGTGCTGCAGGTGAGAATTATTTTTTCACACCCATATTATTCCCAATTAGAGAAAAATGATCAGGTTGGTAAAGTCATTTCGATATGTGGGATCCCATCTTCAAGATACGATTTGCCGGATTGTCTAAAACCAAACGATTCATAGAAGCGCTGAAGATACTGCTGGGCGCCAATTTTTATGGGAATTTTCCCGAAGAGAAGATAAAGCTGAACGATGCTTTGAGCGAGAAGCTCCCTGCCGTACCCGTTTTTGCGGGCTGAAGGCGAAGTTACGATGCGCCCGATCGAAGATTCCCTATAGGAAATTTCCGGCGGTACAATCCGGGAGTATGCCAAGAGTCGACCATACTCCCATCCCATCAGGTGATGACAATGCTGGTCTTTGTCGTCCGCGTCCTGGAAAACGCAATTTTGCTCAACCACAAAAACTTCGTTTCGCAACTGCAAAATGGCGTAAACCTCGCTTGCCGAAAGATCGTCAAACCGCTTACAAATCCATTTCATGAATTATTATTTTCGTCATGAGCAACATGTTGCCAGGCGTGCCAATTAATATCCGTATTTTTCTTTCCACAAACCTTTCAAATATTTTCTCAATTCTTCCTCCCTTGCGTTATGCCCCGGATCATAAAATTTCGATCCTGAGATTTCCTCAGGCAGGTATTCCTGTTCTGAAAAATTATTTTCGAAACTATGGCTGTATTCGTAATTCTTACCGTAGTCAAGCTCTTTCATCAACCGGGTAGGTGCGTTGCGAATGTGAAGAGGTACCAACAAATCTCCAAATTGTCTTACAGCCTCCATCGCCCTACCGATCGCCGTCGTTGCCGAATTGCTTTTTGGCGATGAAGCCAGGTAAGTTGCGCATTGCGAAAGTATAAGTTGCGATTCGGGATATCCTATTTTGTTAACTGCGTCAAATGTAGCGTTGGCCAGCACAAGCGCCGTAGGATTCGCATTTCCGATATCCTCGCTCGCCAAAATAACCATGCGCCGAGCAATAAATTTTACATCCTCTCCTCCCTCAATCATCCTGGCCAGCCAGTACACCGCGGCATTTGGATCGCTTCCACGCATCGATTTGATAAAAGCGGAAATTATATCGTAATGCTGCTCACCCTTTTTGTCGTAAAGAGCAATCCGTCTTTGCGCGGTTTCCATTACAAAGTCATCTGTGATTGTAATTTTACCTTCGCCAGGAAAAGAATCTACGATAAGCTCCAGGAGGTTCAGCAATTTTCTTGCATCTCCCCCCGAGATTTTCAGCATTGCTGCAGTTTGCGTCAACTCGATTTTTCTTTTCTTCAAATCTTCATCGGTCGTAATTGCATGATCTAGCAGCAGGATAAGATCTTTCTCGTCCAGCGGCTTCAGTACATATACCTGGCACCTGCTTAGAAGGGCACTATTGACTTCGAAAGAAGGATTTTCTGTTGTCGCGCCAATCAGCCGGATGGTTCCCTTTTCCACGGCTCCCAAAAGAGCATCCTGCTGCCCCTTGTTAAATCGATGTATTTCGTCGATAAACAGGATTGTGCCCGCGGTCTTCTTTGCTTCATCGATAACTTCTCTAACGTCTTTCACTCCCGATGAAATGGCGCTCAATGTAAAGAAGGGCGCTTTCAGAGTGTGAGCTATTATGTTCGCAATGGTCGTTTTCCCCGACCCAGGGGGGCCCCATAATATTATAGACGGTATCTTCCCATGTTCAATGGCCGAGCGTAAAACGCTACCTTTACCTGTGAGGTGTTTTTGTCCAACGAGTTCGTCAAGTGTTCGAGGACGAAGCCTTTCTGCTAAAGGGATTGACATATAAAATCAGTGACAATAATACAACAACTTGCCTGTTTTAGAGTTTAATTTAAAGTGACATTTGCTTGTTGACATAACGTGTTTACCAGTCGATGAAGAAGATTATTTCACCCCTATTCACCTTTTTAGCGTGCCTCGGAATCCAGGCTTTTGCCCAGAATGGCTCGGCAGTGGACAATTATGCATCCAACCGACCAGGGGTTGTGATGGTGAAAACAGTCTTCTCTGCCAATGTTTACGTTAAAAATATGCAGGTTGCAAGCAGGCAGTTTAATAAGATTCTAGACTCGATCCAGCGCGTCGACGTCAGCGGAGTTGCATTTACGCCAGAACAAAAGCTCGATATCGTACTGCGTGAAATGAACAGCCGTCCAGGTAGGTTCTTTCGCGCAACCTCCGATTATATCAAACAGCCCGAAGAGATTACGGCCAGTGGTTCTGGATTTTTCATCACTGGCGACGGCTATGTGGCCACCAACTGCCACCTTATCGAGAGTGACAACGCTTTTATCAGGCGTCAATTTATCCTGACTGCATTTCAGCAAATCACGGATGCAAATATCCAGGGCCTCGAAAATGCCTGGGCGGCAAAATTTACTGAACAACAAAAAAGTCTTTTGTACAATACGTTCGCGTCAATCTATACGCGATTGTTTCCGATGTCTCTTTATGACCTCAAAAAAAATATTTTTGTCGCATACCGGACGGACCAGGGAGACGATAAGGGCGATATTACCCGAAAACTAGCGTCGGTAATCGTCAAAGGCTCTCCTATGCCAGGCAAGGATGTCGCGATTTTAAAAATTGATGGCGACAGCAGCCTCCCAACACTGAAAATCGATGGAGGTGAATTGCCGAACGTCGGCGAACAACTATTTGTTTATGGCTATCCGGGGCCTGCGACAAACAACGAATATGTTTCGGCTGCATCGGCCATCGAGCCTACGCTGACCACGGGGATTGTTAGCGCAGTTAAGAAATCTGTTAATGGGTGGCCGGTCATACAGATGGACGCGAGCATCAACCACGGAAGCAGTGGAGGCCCGGTTTGTAATAACCAAGGCGAAGTAATTGGCCTTACAACATTCGGAAGCCTTGAAAACAGCGGAGGCCTGGCGGCCGGTCTGAATTTTGCAATCCCAGTCACGATTCTCGATGAGTATATCGATTCAGCCGGAATTAGCCCCACTCAGAGCAAATCGACGCAGTATTTCCTGGAGGGCCTTGGATTCTATAACAAAAAATACTACCATAAGGCCCTCAACAGCTTTGAAAAAACAAAGACATTGAATAGGTTTTATCCCACAGTAGACCGCTACATTCTCATTTCAAAAGCCAGAATAAAAAAAGGAGAGGACAGGGAAGTAAGTATTATTAAATCTGTTGTTGAAACGATCGGTTTGATCGCACTGATCACACTGATGTTATTGCTGTTTAGAAAAAAGAGGAATACTTTCATTCGGCACATTGAAGGAGACAATGGCTAATACCCCTTTACGACAATGCCAAGTTCATTAAGCTGACTTTGGTCGATTGCCGAAGGTGCCTCAAGCATCACGTCCCAGCCCGCGTTATTTTTTGGAAAGGCAATAAAATCGCGGATCCCTTCGCTTCCACCGAGGATTGCGCAAAGTCGATCGAATCCAAATGCAATTCCCCCGTGTGGCGGAGCCCCATAATCAAAAGCGCCAAGCAAAAATCCGAATTTTTGTAGTGATTCTTCTCTGGTCATCCCAAGCGCTGCGAACATTTTTTCCTGCAAATCGCGCTGATAGATCCGAATTGATCCGCCGCCAATTTCATTTCCATTTAGCACCATATCATAAGCATTTGCCTTAATTCCTGCATAGGGATGCATCAGGTACTGCGAAGCATCCTTAATCTCTGGATCATTCTCAACCATGGTTGCTATATCTTCCGGCTTCGGCGCGGTAAAGGGGTGGTGCCTGGCAACCCAACGATTGTCCTCTTCGCTGTACTCAAAAAGAGGAAAATCAGTAACCCAAAGCAAACGGAATTCATTCTTTTTTCTGAGACCAAGTCTTTCGCCCATTTCAAGGCGCAACTCGCTCATTGCTTTAATCGTTCGTTCTTGTTTCCCGGCAAGGATCAGGATTATATCACCATCTGCAGCCTGGCAGGCGGTAGCAATCCTTCTTAATGATTCCACGTCAAAAAATTTGTCGATGCTGCTTTTATAAGCTCCTCCATTACCGCAGCGAATATATACCAGGCCAGTCATGCCAACCTGTGGCCGCCTGATCCATTCTGTTAATTCATCTATCTGCTTGCGCGTATATTCGCCGGCATCCGGAACTACAATTGCAAGGATCTTTTCCGCCTCGTCAAATACCTTAAATCCCCGTCCCCTGCAGGTTTCTTCAATATGCTGCAATGTCATTCCAAAGCGGATGTCCGGCTTGTCATTACCATAATGGTACATTGCATACTCCCATGTCATCCGCTCAAACTTTTCCTTAATTTTGATTCCTTTTACTTCGTTGAAAATATATTTGATCATTCCTTCAAACATATTCAGGATATCATCCTGTTCAACAAAACTCATCTCACAGTCGATCTGCGTAAATTCAGGCTGTCTGTCAGCCCTTAAGTCTTCATCGCGGAAACACTTGACGATCTGATAATACCTGTCGTATCCGCTGACCATTAATAGTTGTTTGAAAGTCTGGGGAGATTGGGGCAATGCATAAAATTCACCCTGGTTCATACGGGAAGGCACCACGAAGTCGCGCGCGCCTTCGGGCGTCGACTTAATCAGGAAAGGCGTTTCGATGTCCATGAAACCCTGCTGATGAAGAAAATTCCTGGCGGCCCTGTTAACGGCATAACGCAATTCAAGGTTTTTTTTGACTGCATTTCTCCGAAGATCGAGGTACCTGAATTTCATCCGCAAATCGTCACCTCCATCTGTATCATCAGTGATCGTAAAGGGTGGGGTTGAAGATCCATTAAGGATCTTAAAGGCTTCGACAATGATTTCTATATCGCCAGTTTCTATCTGTTTGTTCTTATTGGTACGTTCAGCGACGATTCCCGAGACCTGGACCACAAATTCCCTTCCTATGGGGTTTCTATCGAGTTCGCGGTTAAGTTCTTCACCAAAAAGCAATTGCGAGATTCCGTACCTGTCGCGGAGATCGACAAATGTGATGCTACCGAATTTTCTGACAGTCTGAACCCACCCTGCCAGCGTGACTTTCGATCCGATATCGGCTAAGCGCAATTCACCACACGTGTGAGTTCTGAACATATTTGATTGATTTTTAACACGCGCCGCAAATGTACATCAAAAGACAGGAGTAATTTTGCTAAAAGCTTTCAAGTTTAAAGTTTTATTATTATTTTTAAAATGCATTATTATTCATTTCCTCTGATTAAACTATCCATACCTTTTTTGCTCTTACCGGCTTAAAATAATGGTTCCATCCAATTCACTGTGAGACCCAATCTTACAGATTGTTAATCCTCAATAACAAAAAGAATGGACCTTATGGAAATTATTATTATTGCTTCCTTGGTTTTGGGAATTCTCATTCTCCACAAACCCGTTGCCTACCTGTACAATAAGATTTACATTAAACAGCAATACAGGAATTTTCTTTCCAATGAGACTTTTTATCATGCCATCGTTTCCAGTCATCTCAGATACTACAATAGGCTCGGAACGGAGGATCAGAGGAAGTTCTTGTTCAGAACATATCTTTTCAAAAAGGCCAAAAAATTTCATTACTTAGAAGTTCAGGAAAGCGCTGAAATGCCGATTCTGGTGAGTGCGGTAGCTGTTCAGCTGACATTTGGCCTTGAGAAATTTATGCTGAATTATTTTTCTGACATCTTTATACTTCGTGATGACTACCATTACGGATTTTATTCGCGTCCTTTCATGGGACACGTTGACCAGACTGGGATCTATCTTTCCTGGGATAATTTTATAAAAGGATTATCGGGGCAAATGGCCGATTGTAATATCGGATTACATGAAATGGGACATGCCCTCGCTTACGTTAATTTCATCACGGCTACTGAACAGGACAAGATTTTTACTAAGGAATTTCCAAATTTCTCGAAAGTTGCTAAGCCTATTTTCACCGGGATGCAGCAAGGGCAAAAGAACCTGCTTGGTGACTACGCGGCAACAAACTACCATGAATTCTGGGCGGTTGCAGTTGAAATGTTTTTCGAAACTCCGGTTAGGTTCAAACATGAGTTGCCTGAGTTGTACGAAGTGATGACGCGCGTGCTAAATCAGGACCCCCTGAATGCACTGAAGGGTAAGGTTACCGTGTTGCGTAGAAGCTCAGTCATTGCAGACAAGACAATCGGTAATAAACAAAAAGCCGCGATATAGAGACAGATTCTACTTTCAATTATTTACGGGTCAATACGCGCGCAAAGCGATTAACGTCAGCTTCCGGGTCAATACGCGTTCCTTTTGCGATGTGACTTGCGATTTGCGCGGCAAAATAGGGAGCAAGCGAACATCCCTTTGTTCCAAGGCCATTTAATATACCTACGTTCCGAAACTGGGGATGGAACCCGACGAAAGGCCTGCGTTCGACCGTTGCTGGTCTAATCGAAGCAAAATGCTCCACGATACGATAATTATTTTTTATCCAGCTTTTCAAAACGGCTTCGGTATTTTTTAGGAACGCTTCAGTCGGTCGATCGTCTGAATATTCCCAACTATAAGACGATCCGATCCACTGACGGCCTTCCCCCATCGGTACGATGTACAACCCTCTTTTGAAAATGACTGATTCATTGCCCCAATCCCGTATCTCTGCAATAACGGCTTCGCCCTTGTTTGGCGCGAACGGAAGGCTTTTGAAATATGGGATTGACAAACTCCCGATACCATCGCAAAATATGACGTAGGATGCATTTATGTCTTTGTAACGAATCGTTTCAGGTCTTACTTCGAGACGCCCAAAGTCCATTGTCTCTTCTGCGAGGTGGCCTTTTTTTTCGATTTCCCGGCGAAAAGTGTTAAGCAGATCGCTGATATGGACAAGAAAGACGGGCTCAATGATACCATAACCAAACTGGTATTGAAATCTTTCACGCCAGCAATTTTCATCTTCCGGAATACGCAGGAAAGACGGATCGTCTTCCAGGCGGCGCAAAAAAGCAATTCGCATTTGGGCCGTGGTGAAAAAATCAATGATCTGCGTTGACGTCATGCAGTTCACCGAGAGTTCAAGCTGTAATTCGCCATAGGCCACTTGCGCAAAGCTCATCAATTCTTCGATCATCCAGGTCTTAACCAGTCTTCTGCCCGTTATGGGATTGATGATGCCGGAAGCAGCACGTGATGCGGAAAATGACCGTGGCTCATCAAATATGAAAAAACTCAAACCCGATTTCCTGAGAAAGTGCGCGAGGAAAGTTCCTGCCAGTCCCTGGCCTATGATTAATACGTCTACCCTCATACTCATTCACTGTTTATTCTCAATCCCTCCGTGTGCGAATTGAATTCCGGCGCATACATACACTCGGCCGAACTTATTCCGCTGCTAAAATTTCCTGCTGCACTGATAAAAACTGTATATTCAAAGACATGGGTGCCTTTGGGCAGCGAGGCAATAAAGAAATTCGTACTGGCATCCTTCGTGCTTTGGTAAAATTCCAGGTCATGATCCCACTTGATTCCACTGATTACATCCACAGGTTCCATGCAGGAAGCACGCATATCTTTAAGGTGAACATATTCCAAATTCCTGTCGACATTTAATTCAATCCTGATTTTGACCCTCGAACCGATTTTAATCACGGAATTGTCTTCAACTGCTTCGAGGATTGGTCCGCGTTCCGTATTTTTTTCGACAAATAACTTTCGAATAACATGAAGTGGGCTTACCGCCCGGGAAATTTTATCAAGTTCTTCAAAATATTGCCAATAAACTGCTCCCCATGAAAATGCGTTATTAGGTTTGGTATCCACCTTGGAGTAGGCTTGCGAAATGTGAATATTTCCCATTTCAGGTTTCACAAAATTTCCATCAATGGTTTTTCTGAAATAACTGACTCCTGATGCAGCGTCGCGGGATTCTTCAGAAACAATGCTGTCGCCGAGGGTGATTCGTACCTGAGGATATGGCGATGTCAACCGGCGGTTTCCGATCAACAATCCGTAGCAGGCATCAGCGGTCGCAATGGTTGTTTTCCAGCTGTTCGTTTGCTTTTGACGGAGTAACCAGATTCTGATGTTCTCAACTGCTTTGCTGTCCTGGCTAATCTCCTGGAATGCTTCGAGTATTAGTGATGCGGCTTCAACAGGAGACTGGTACCAATGGAAGGCGGCGGGGATTTCCTGCCAATACATGCCCATGTCATTATCAGTAGTGGCGGTTTCCTTCAGGGAAGCCAGGATGTCTCTTGCTGTTTTTATATCGCCCGTGCGAAAAAGAGCTAAAGCAATCATCGCCTGCGTCTGGCGCCCTTGGTCTACCCAGAAAAGCTGCGCCTGCTTGCGGAAATAGTTGACTGCCTGGAAAGCTGAACCGGGAATAGCCTCTTCGGGGTAAAAGCTGCGCATATACAAGTACTGTACCTCCAAAGGTCCAAGACGATCTTTTGCCGTATTGGATTTGCTTTTAATCAGGTGATCGTAATCCTGCATGATTCTGCTGTCAAGAAAACTGATGGCACTTTCGATCAATCCCCTCATTTCTTGGCTGGGATCGTCGGGAAAAGCCGCCATTTTTTTCAGATGGCCTATTCCAGATAATATATACTGGGTAATATAAAGGTCTGACGTTCCACCCGCGAACCATGGGAAACCGCCATCCTGGTTTTGAACAGCTTGCATTTTATCAATGGCAGTTCTGATTTCGCCGTCCATCCTTGTTTTGTCCAGCAATAACGCAAGCTCCTTTTTTTGCTGCATTTCATTTTTTGACTGGACGACCCATGGTGTCTCTTGGAGCAGCACTGATTTCAGGTCCTGGTTTTTTTCCAGATTAGAAAGAAATGCCGAACTGTCGCTCGCGCCCCATTCCTCGAGAGTTTCGCGGATGTTGGGGGTATGGGAGACAATATCAGACGCAACAGCATTGGCATACAGGCGTTCGAAAACCTGTTCAATGCATTCATAGGGATACTCCATCATATAAGGTAATGCCTGCACGGCATACCATATGGGATTGCCCGAATATTCAATGGTCAAAGCATGCTGGGAAAGCGTTTCGCTTTCGCCACTTCGGAGAAGCTTTTCGAATTTTAAATCCTTTGTTTCGGAGTCGTGAAGAGATAATGGCAAAGTTTCAGTAACCAGCATGCGGTTGCTCATTACAGGAATGATATCTTCCTCTCCATCACTGAAATCTTTTGCTCTTACGATGATGCGGACCGATAATGGCCGGTTATATTGAAATGGAACCTCGATGGGAAAGCCGGCTTCGACATTTTGCCCTGCCTCCACAGTGAAATATTGATTGGCTTCGCGGTTGGTGAAGAAGCCGTCCACCGCCTGGCTCGTCGTAGGGTCGAAGAGCTGTAACTCGGTTTGTCCGGTTAGTTCTGAATCGGTCGCGTTGATTATGCGCGCTGAGAGCATAATCTTATCGCCTTCACGCAAAAATCGCGGCAAATTTGGCTGAACCATTAGCCTCTTTTGGGAATGGATGTATTTCTCCGCCCGACCAAATGCAAGATTTTTGGTATGTGCAATGTTCATCCATTTCCATTGGGTAAGCGCTTCTGGCATTTTAAATGAAAATTCAATCCTTCCCGACGAATCAGTTTTCAAATCGGGAAAGAAAAAGGCAGTTTCCTGCAGGTTCTTCCTGATCTCGATTTGTGGCGCCTGCGCCCCTCGGATCTCAACGGGGCTTTCTACGGGTGCGGCTTTTGGAACTGTCAAGTCTTCGTCATTGAAGGCAATTTTAGGAAGCATATTTTTTGAAACCGATCTTATCAGGCCTCCATTGATCATATTTTCTCGCGCCAAAGTCCGAAAGCCCTCGGGGCCGGATCCTAAATAAGACAGCCTAACCGCCTTTTCGGACATTGCATCCAATAGGTTGTCATAAATGAAGTCAAAAACCGTGTAGGGGTTTTCGAGGGGAATCGCTATAGACTCGTTTGCTTTAAAGCCCTTCCCCGCCAGGTTGGTTTCAAAATAGTTTGCCCGATATAATTCAGGAATATTCCATTGATTCTCGACGAATTGATCAAGCGAAGCATCATACATCCCGGTTAGTAATTCAGCGGCAACTTTGTCTTTATTGAACCCCTCCACCTTTAATTTCCATGTCTCCAAAGATCCCGGCTCAGTATTGTCTCGAAAAGTTTGAAACGTAATCGAAAGCTCTTTGTTTGTCCACGGCACATTTACGTTGGTGACGCCAAAATAGAAGCGATTATCCTTCACAAAAGCATATTGTAACCTGATGCCTCCCCTGTCAGATTCTCTCAATTCGATTTTCAATTTCCTTTGCTCATTGCTTAATGGAAAAAAACCATAATTGAATGATGTGTCCTGCGTGGCCGCTGCATTTGATTCTCCATATGATTTCCGCTGCAATTGAGAAATTACAAAAACGTTATTAGCTGAACTTCCAATTTCCGCGGTGACATGATTTCCGGGTTCCGAAACAACTGTTAAATCGGGAAACCAATTGAACTCAGGGCTGGGAGGCGAGTCAGTAATTGGATCTACTATGCGGATAAACTGGCTATCACTCACTTTAGTGCCATATTTGTCGTTTGCCGATGCTTCTATGACATACCAACCTGGCGCAAACCTTGACGTGCCGAACGAAAAGGGCACGCCTTCCTTTACCGAATCCCGCCGGTCGAAAACCTTTTCGATTTTTTCCCAGGTTTTGGGATCCCCCTCATTGTTGTACTCATCATTTGGGAAAGTTTTTAAGAATTCTTCTTTGCTCATGACGAACTGGTCCGGCCGCTCCCAATACCTGGATCGAATAAGCCTGTACGGCGACCGAAGCCTGAATACCCGCACGGTCACTTCCGTGGCGAGAAATTGACCTGCCGTATTGAAAGTCGAAATTGAAATATCGCGAAGGCTGTCGGTCCGGATGATTGTTCTATCGGACAATCCTATGGCAATTGACAGCGCGCTATATCCAACTTCGATCGATGTTTGCGCGGTCGCGGTTTCACCTGCAATATCCGTCGCATCAACAGATACCACATAGGTAAAACTCTGGTTCGATTTTTTTGTTATGGATCGGTCAGGTACTGCAAGGAAATGAATTTCGAATTTCCCTTTTGTATCCGCAATGATGAGGCCATTTGCGATTTCCGCCGAAGTTCTTTGAAGTGGAATCAAACGGCCGTATTTCAATCGATCGAATGGCACGTGGCTTTGCCGGGTTACTCTGTATTTAATTGAAGAACCCGAGGAACTGATGCCGGCATAACCAACGACGGTGCCCGTGATGGTAACTGTATCATTCAGACGAGAATTTCCAGTTGGCAAGTCGTAGGAGATTTTGAATGTAGGTCTCTTGTATTCCTCAACCGAAAGTTCAGTTCGCGATTTGCTAAGCTTGTCTACAATCGAAAATCGGCCGTTCAGACGGTTGGCGGGTAAATTGAAATGGCCTTGGTACGAACCAAATTCGTTCGTGACTATAATTTGTGAGTCGATCGCCTGCTCGTTGACATCATAAAGAAATACCATGCTTTTCAACTGCGTCATTATTTTGGGCTGCCCGCTGCCAAAATCACGGCTGACCATTAATCCTTTGAAAAAGATTTCCTGGCCGGGCCTGTAAATTGCGCGATCTGTAAAAAAATAAGTGTTCAGGTTATCATTTTCATATGCTTGCCTGTTGGTGAAATTTGTGTCATTGCCGAAAGTGTAAGATTCGAATTCCTCTTCTTCGCCGAGGAATAAATGATCATCCGGAGTCGTGAATTCAATATTGAAGTTGCGGTAGTCTTGAGTTCTTGGTGGTGAAAGTCGAAAAAAGCCATTTTTATCCGTTATAATATTCTCGCCCTTACTTGCAATTTCGCGTTGCTGGAGCTTATCGTAACGCCTGTACCAAAGTTGAATATCCGCCCTCTGTATGGGAAGCCCCGTTACGCGATTCACTACAAAATAGTCGAGGCCATTTTTTATGTACGCAATACCAGATACGTGGAACGCCTCATAGGCCAATAAATTTCTGTCGATGGAGAATGCGGAATCCGTGCTGGCAACCAGGTAAAATTCGCCGACCGGCAATGAATCAATTTTTAACTCTGTGCGATGCAGTTGAAAATCCCCGGTTGCGGGCAGTCGTTGGGAAAACCTTCTGATATAGGGAAGTTCGATCAGTTTTTTCCAAATATCTTTAGTCCCACGATAGATTGAAAGGTTTTCTCGCTGCTGATGACTGACTTGAACAATCCGGAAATACAACGTGGAAATATTTCGGGAGGTCAATAATGCACGGAATGGAACACCGGGGACATTAACTTGCTCTGTTTTCAGCACGAGCGATTTTCTTTCGATAGTTGTCAGGAGATCCTGGCAATTGGACTTTCCCTCAGAACTGTCCCTTTCCGATACAACCTTTTCACAGATTTCGTGCGCCTGTACCAGGCCGTATCGATTGGATGTATCATCTATCGGGTCATATGATTCGGCGGCAAAAGCGAAATGATTCGCCTGCAAATACCACGCCTGTGTGGCACCAGGCAATTGGCCAAACCGGTCAGTAATGGTTTTAAGGCCTTGAACATACAGTTTATCCTTGTCTACCATGATAGCATAATCGTATACAAAATTCAGTCGTTTAATATCAGCGTCAATGAGTGCGTCCTTGTTGGCGTCCGCCAGCCGAAAAACTAGAAGGCGTTGAAACAAGTGTACCGCCAGAAGATGATCTGAAAGCGTATCCGATGATCGAAAGGGATATTGCGCGAATACCGAAGCCTCCGCAAAGGATGCCGGAACATCTATTTCAAATGAATTGGCGGATTTGCCATAGTCAATCGGGTCAATAACCAGGAAGTCGATCGCGCTGTTGACGAGTAAATCAAATAAGGTGGGCCGCAGCCGCCGCAGATTGCCTTTTTTTATTATCGGATCAAAATGATCCAGGCTGGTTTTTTGCAGAATTGCTTCATTTTTGACGGAAGACATGAAAGCCCCGTTTATTTCCCTGTGAAAGTCTTCGGCAGACCAGGTTTCCAAATCGTCTTTTCGAAAATTATCCGACTTGGTTCGTGCGGGAACCTTCGCGCGTTCGATTAAGTAGTAATTCCAAAGCCCATCAGCCAATAAACTTTCGATGATCGACTTTGCCGGTTCATGGGACGTTTGCGCAGCCGTCCTTAGATCCCTTATGAAATTTTTTTCTGCATCCTGGGGGTCTTTAATCCTCATAATTTTCCGACGAAACAGGATTGCCTTTATCATTTGCGTTTCATTCTCCTGCTTTCTGGCAGCTTCATAAACCAGGGTTACTTCACGCAACGCGGAGGATACAAGGCCTCTCTTGCCCATCAGCGAATCAATTAATTTCCATTTTGACCCGTAGTCGAGGTGTGGTTGCTGTGCGTGCACGTTGAAAACCATTGTCTGGATAAACACAGCGGTTGCAATCAATCTGCGCATAGAAATGAATTCGTTTTAAAGATACCGGTTTTGGCTTTCCCTCAACTTTGATGCGAGTCGACCAGGAATTGCACAATTCACATTTAACATTTATATAGTTGTTCGAAGTTAAACAGAAGGCGAGGCCGATGATCTTAAATAGGAAAACAAAATTTTATAACAATTAAACAGAAATTATGAAATTAAAATTTACGCTTTTATTAACAGCAAGTTTATTTTTTTCTGTTGCATCGCAGGCGCAATCCCGGTATAATAGGGTTGCAATCAGCCATGATCAATCACAGATCGCTATGGAAAGAAAAAAAACTGGCCGTGATGAATTCTTTGGAGACCGCTTTGGCCTGCGGCATGATCGTCGGAAACTTCGCCGTGATCGGAGGGAAGTTCGGTTTGACCGCAGAGAGACCAGGTTTCATGAAGGCTACAGATCCTTTTAATACCTCTGAAACTTTTAATTTGCAGGAAAGCCCGGATGTCCGGGCTTTCGGCTATATGACAACAGCTGATGGCTCTGCCTATCAATTTTTTATGAACCGGGCTACTTCGCCGGTCTCATGGTCCACGACGAAATAGAATCCTTTGGCGAGTGCTGAAATATCAATCACCTGCGATTGAGTTAAATTCAACTGGCGCACAACAGCGCCTTTGACGTCGAATATTGTTAACCGAGCGGCATCAGGCAATTCCACCGTGACCGAGCTATTCGCTACAGTCGGAAATACGGCAAACTGCGGGGTTCTATTGATGGTGACAAGAAGAATGTTCGAGTATTTGGAATCCGAGCCCTGGTCGTTAATTTCGAGACGATAATAATTATTTCCATTTAACGGCATAAGATCGTCAAACGAATAACTGAATGTTCCTTCTGATTCCCGGGCAGGCACCGTTCCAATGTTTGAGAAATTCTTACCGTCAATACTTCGCTGCACGACAAAATCTCCAGGCATTTCATCTTTATAAGCCGTCCATTGAAGGTGGACGTAGCCATTTTCGTGAACAGCACCAAATTGCGACAGAAATATTGGCAATGTCGCACAGCTTTGCCAGGAGGGATCGGTACTCTCTGTTGCGGACGTGGCTCCGAGAACACCATTTTCACCCCTCGAAGACGCATCCGTTATCGTCTGACCGCTACCATCATCAAAATGGTATAGTGCATAAGTATTCGAATCTGGAGTAAACGGACTGGAGGGTGGCGTATAATTCGCCAAATACCGGGCGACATCCGAAATTCTGAATTCGTCCATGTAACCCGAAAAGGTTATCGGGGATACTTCTGATTTGCCCAGCCAGTCGTCAGTCGTGCCAGCGCCTCCTCCAAGAGAATTGGGAAAGCTGTCAAGTGTATCTGTGACTACTGAGTTACCATCGAGATAAAGTGTTGCATGGCCTTCATTGGAGACTATAGCCACTTGATGCCAAGAATTGATGGTCACCTTGGCGGTTGAAATGATGTCGGTTTCCTGGTTATTTACCGAGATAGAGAAAAGAGGCGAATTGTTACCGGAAAAAAGAGCAAGGGTCATAAAGTCACTGCTGCTGTTCCCAAAACTGAAAATACTTTCAGATTGAAGGAAGCTTAGGTTGCTCGTGGGATAGATCCATGCCTCGATCGTAAAATTGGAATCGAGTGAAGAGACAATGTTGTTTGGCAATGTAGCGAATTGCTGCTGTGCCCTGGTGAATTTCAGTGCGTCGTCGAAACATTGAGATCGGGATATAAATGAAGTGAACAACCAGGAAACCAGTAGCAAAAACCTGCGAAGTGTAGAAATATGCATCAGAGCGTAGTTTTGTTTGAAGCCATTTCCGGAAAAGATTTACAATCCTCCGGGGTAAGTTGGCCGTTAACGGTAACCAATATGTGAAAACTTTGTTCTGGCAGCAAAGAGTTCGCTGCAATAGTAGATACCGAGTGAATACATTAAATCAGTGAAATGTCAACAGCGTGTGGATAACAGGCTTGCGATCATTATGTTTACGTAGAAATGCTTAGGCAGAGTAAATATATTCTGTTAAGCTGACGGGGCATCTGTAATTCGGCGTCGGTTCCAGACTTTATTATATTAATCTCAGCATTTTGATGTCTGTGCAAAGCATACCACATTCGCAACAATCATGCAAAAGCCGGTGAGTTTCTTTTTTCACCAATGCGTTGCAATGACCGCCGTGTGGTGTGTGATATGGATCAGAATAATTCCGCAGCAAGCAGTCGCGGGGAACCAAACCCGAGGAACTATTAGAAGAATGGACCTGACTATGGAATGACTTTGGCCATCGTCGATCCTATGTCAGCCGGGCTTTGCACAACGTGAATGCCGCACTCAGCCATGATTTTCATTTTTGCATTAGCCGTGTCGTCTGCGCCGCCGATTATGGCTCCCGCATGTCCCATTCGCCTGCCGGGGGGAGCTGTTTGGCCAGCGATGAATCCTACTACAGGTTTCTTTCCATTTTCTTTAATCCATCGCGCGGCATCGGCCTCCATGCTGCCCCCGATCTCGCCAATCATTACAATACCTTCAGTTTCGGGATCGTTCATTAGCAGTTCAACAGCTTCTTTTGTAGGCGTTCCAATAATGGGATCTCCGCCAATTCCGACGGCAGTTGATATTCCCAAGCCCGCTTTAGCCACTTGATCGCTCGCCTCGTACGTTAAAGTTCCTGACTTGGATACGATTCCAATTTTCCCTTTTTTGAAAACAAAGCCAGGCATGATGCCAACCTTGCATTCGTCTGCCGTAATTACGCCCGGGCAATTCGGTCCAATTAGCCTTGTCACTTTTCCGCTAAGATAATTTTTCACTTTCACCATATCCTGAACCGGAATTCCTTCGGTTATGCATACGACGAGCTCAATGCCAGCTTCAGCAGCTTCCATGATGGCGTCGGCCGCAAAAGCAGGGGGTACGAAAATGATGGAAACATTGGACCCCGTCGTTCTTACCGCATCAGATACAGTGTTAAATACCGGCCTGTCCAGGTGCAGCGTGCCGCCTTTTCCGGGAGTAACACCGCCCATAACCTTTGTACCGTATTCTATCATTTGTGTCGCGTGGAAAGTGCCTTCCGTTCCGGTAAATCCCTGCACGATGACTTTAGAATTCTTGTTCACTAGAATGCTCATGTATGCGTATTAAGTGCAGCAAAAATAGGGAAAAACAGTTTTAATCAGGCGCGGCTCCAACAGGCATATCCGGTTATTTGAGAAGCTCATTCATATCCCGGTCATTGCCAATTTTACCGCGTGCCTCAAGCATGCGCATGTCCTTAGCATCATGGAGAAATTCAGAGGCAAAGATGAAATCATTTAAGCGTTTGTTGCTGCTGAATATAATTTCCTTGTTGCTGCCTTCCCACTCCTTCAGACCCTGGTACATATATATGATATTGTCACCGATTTCCATTACGCTGTTCATATCATGGGTATTCACGATCGTCGTAATATTATATTCGATTGTGATCTCTTTGATGAGTCGATCGATGAGGAGTGAAGTTTGGGGATCCAGGCCGGAGTTCGGCTCGTCACAGAAGAGATATCTTGGGTTAAGGACGATGGCACGCGCAATGCCAACTCTTTTTTTCATTCCGCCGCTTAGCTCAGCTGGAAATTTTCTATTGACACCGCTTAGGTTGACACGTTCCAGAACTTCATTCACTCGTCTTAGCTTTTGTCCATAAGTGTCATTGGTAAACATGCTTAAGGGGAACATCACGTTTTTTTCTACATGCATGCTGTCAAAAAGTGCAGAACCCTGGAACAGCATTCCCAGCTGCTGACGCAACTCTTTCCGATGTTCGCCATTCATTTTTGCAAACGACTGGCCGTTATATAGAATGTCCCCGCTATCCGGCTCAAAAAGGCCCACCATGCATTTCATCAAAACAGTCTTCCCGCTGCCGCTCGTTCCAATAATCAGGTTGCATTTGCCAGCTTGCATGATTGCACTGACATCGTCGATCACTATTTTGTCGCCAAAGCTTTTCTTGATATGCCTGATTTCGATCATAAAATTCTATTGTTCTCTCCACCCTTCTCAAGTTCATGCCCCTGGCGAATTCAGCAGGAGTTGGGCCAGTATATAATCTGCGAATAAAATCATTATGCAACTTACGACCACCGACTTGGTGCTTGCTCTTCCAATTTCAAGTGCGCCACCTTTGACGTAGTATCCGTAGTAGGCAGGGATGCTTGAGATGATAAAAGAAAAGGTGTAAGCTTTGACCAGGGCAAAAAATACATTGAATGGCTGGAAATACTGCAGGAGCCCCCGGTCATAAGTCCTGG
>JAJPJP010000096.1 GCA_021324175.1 Chitinophagia bacterium | reverse complement strand
TTATTGATGATAAAATAAAAAGGGTTCAGCGTCTGGTAGACGGGCCGGTCAATTCGTCTGCCCGCGGTTAAGGTAAAGTTGTTCGCCGAATCTGCCTGGTAACTTATACTCCCTGAAGGAAACAAGCCCCCATAATGACGAGAAAAAGCGGAATCCTTTTGAATGGCATTCCCCTGCTGGTCGCCATGGTAATCGGTGGTTTCATATCTCAAGCCGGCCTGAATATCTGCTTTTCCATATTTACCGTCCATGCTGCCATAGATGGCGTTTACATTTTCGTGGTACAGGAAATGGTTGTTCATGGTATTATCCTCTACCCAGGCGCCGCTAACCAGGTTTTGATAAGACGCCAGGTTATCCGTGGCACTGTAAGAAGATTTGACGCCAGCCTGCAGATTGGTATTGGACGCCACCTTAAGCGAGTAATCCACCTTGCCGGATGTGATCCTGATTGTGGTGGGTATACTGCCACGCGATTCCTCGACATACCCGCCCGGCGCGAGAAACTGGTTCGTAAAATCCTCCGCTGTATTAATTCGGTAATAAAGCGCATCAAAATCTGCCGAAATATCCTGCTTGTCAGAGAAACTGTGCCTGGCATTCACGTTTATTGTCGCATTCTTAAAACTGTTGACATTATCATTCTTCGTGTCAATAGTAGAGTCCGTTGCACCCGATGGTTCCAGCCAGGTTGCATTGCCGTAGTTCGTTCCCGACCGGTGAATCGCCGTAGCCCCGACGGCCAAACCGAGAACGGTTCTTGCGCTGAAACTATAGTCCAAACCCGCCTTGACAGTATTGTTGAAGTAATTGCCTGTGAAATTGGCCGGTTGATCCAAAATTGACGTAAGCTTCCCGCTGGTATCATAATATTTTCGAAGAGCATACAGGTCTGTAAAATATTTGACATAGTTAAAGTTGTAATTCAGAAAAACATTGAACTTCCCATCCCGATAATTCAAGTTCAGGTTTTCACTGTTCTTAGGGTACCTGCCATGAGCCGCCACTGAGGTCAGGGAGCCGCTGAATCCTTTCTGGTTATTCTTTTTGGTTTTGATGTTGATGATTCCCGCGTTGCCGCTCGCATCATATTTTGCCGGTGGATTCGGCATCAGCTCGATCTGGTCAACCTGCGCCGAGTTCATGCTGGAGAGCAAATTATTCAGGTCGCTCGGGCTTAAATAAGTTGGTTTGTCGTCAATCATTACGAGAACAGGTGATTTCCCTTTCAGCGAAATATTTCCGTTCTGATCGACAGTCACCCCGGGTGATTTTTCCAAGACCTCCAAAACAGTTGATCCCACATTGGTCGGCAATGCCTCCACGTTGATAATTGTTTTGCCCCGGCTTTGTTGGATATAAGATTTACGACCCGTTATACTTATTTCATCCAGGGAATTAATGAATGTCTTCAATTGAACAGTATCACTGTAGTTTAAGGATGGGAAATGATAGCTGTGCGTATTGCGTGGTTCGAAGCCCGCGCTACTAACCCTGAAAATAAAATTCCCCGCGGGAATTTGCTGGAATGAAGCCATTCCTCTAGCATCCGAAATAGTTTCTTTAATTGATTTGGACTCGCGCAGTAATTGCACGTTGGCAGCCGCCAGCGGCGCATGGTTTTCATCCAACACGATTAGACGAAATGAATATGAGTCGGCCTGCTGGCAGCAGACATTTGCCCCTGACAAGAGGAAAATAACGATATAGGCAATTTCCCTGCGCATTCTTAGTTTGGCTATAATCTACTCCAGCGGCCACCCATTTCACAAAGTTAGTAACAGACGAAGGGTTGGTTCGTCCCGCCCATCAATATCCGTGTAAATGGGAGTTCCTTAAGATAACTTATACCTGTGCGTAATGGCGAGGTTGTGCAAAGTCGTCGCCGAAATAGATGACCTCTCATTTGAACGTGCTTCGCGCGCGGCCTTCTGCTCACTTTAATTTAGAATTTGTTGGACTTTCCCTCTTGCACAAATAGCAGTGATTTAAATATGTTAACGAATGGAAATTTTTGAAGAATTGTTAGTAACCTTTGTAGCAATGCAGTCCTTTGATGCCCGTCCAACTTCATCTTAGAAAGGCAATTCCCGCAGTCACCGTCTCACTGGTGACCTTTAGCTGCGTTTTACTTCTTCCTCTATTTTCGCCGGCTCAGACGAAATATCTCGCGGGGAATTACTGGGTTGAAAATTATGGTAAGAAAGAGGGACTTCCGGAGCATATTGTCGTCGATATTAGTCAGGACAGGAAGGGTTATATCTGGTTGACTACCCCTTACAGCCTCGTGCGCTTTAACGGCTATGAATTCAAATCATTTTCTCCAATTGATCAGTTCCCTGGCTTGAAAATCAATCTTTCTTCGGGTCTTCTGGAGGATTCCAGGGGCAATTTCTGGATGGGTAGCATCGAAACAGGCGCATTTTGTTTCAATCCTCAAACCCAAAAATTCAGTCGATATTATAGAGGTGATCACGCAGGCGCCATTTCCGGAGATCGGATCATGGCAATTGAGGAGGATGGCCATCACAATATCTGGATTGGCACAATGACCGGCCTGAACGCGCTGTTTTATCAAGGAGACAGTATAAAAGTAAAGCAGTATACAAGGCAACTAACGGGAAGCCTGTTGGATCATTTCAACCGGATCATTGATCACGAGAAGGCGCTGGTAAGCCTCATTCGCGTCGGCAATCTGGAGAACAGGCAACAGTTCATCGAGATAAAGGACACGGCGCGTTTTTGTGTGATCAGTATGGGAGAAGGAGAGCCCTTTAACAACACCATGGTTGACTACGGATGGATAGAGGATGACCGGGGAAAACTTGTCTGGAAGCAGGCTGCCGACAGTGGTTTTAATGCGGGTGGTGTTTACAAGAACATATTGAATCTCGAAATAGTCCGGTTATTGCCAGGAAGATACAAGGTCGCCTACAAAACCGATGAAGCCCATGCGTGGAACAGCTGGACTGCCGCACCGCCGGATCATCCGGAATTATGGGGAATTCAGCTCTTCAGATTACCTCCTGCTCTTGCTGATACCATCGAAGAGCTGATTAAAAATGGGCTTTACGGCAATCCACTTTCTGGCGACATAGTCATAAGCATGCTCGTTGATTCTGGCAATACGATGTGGAACCTGACTAACCTTGGGGTTGAAAAGCTTCTCCTGCCCTCCGATGCGAAAGGCAAACTGATTAAGGTTAAGATCCCAGTCTTACCCCATCTCGACTTTCAATCCAATATTATAAAAACAGGTCCTGGCCAGTTCCTGATCACAGGCTCGAAGTTCGACAGCACGAGAAAAGCAAATGAAACGGCCTGGACCTTTTTCGATGATGTAAAACAGAAGTCTCGCTCCATTGTATTAAGCGATTCATCAAATAAGAATTTGTCGCAATCATTCTATCATAACCTTGTCAGGGATCCCAGGGGTATTTTCTGGTACGGAACCTTCAACAACGATGGAAATGGTCTGTATACGGCGGAAGAAGGAAAAGAGGCGCAGACATTCAAAAGACTCGATCTTAGCCCGCCGGGAAGCCATGAATCTGGCAGACCTTCATTTGAACAAATTTGGTCAGTATTCGAAGACCGTTCTGGTTATGTATGGGTTGGATCGAGGGAATTTGGCCTCTATAAGATTAGATGGAAACCGACACCTATTCGATTTGTGCCGGTATTTCCGCCTGGTAAATTGGAATTAAACTCTTCGCGGATAGCAGCGGATGACCACGGAAACCTTTTACTAGACAAAAACGGGCAAAATCTTTTCCTGTACCATGCTCAGAATGGGCAAATGAGTAATTTATTTGCAACTCCCAAAGATTCTGTCAAAAATATTTTCTATAACCCGCTGGAAAAAGTTTTTATCATCGCGGGTAAAAGACAAACCCGGGCCTATGATCCCGTTTCATCTGGTCTTAAGCCAATCACGATTCGAGTTCCCGATTCCCTGGTGCTTTTGGCCGTAGATGCATATGGAAATTTTTGGGCATTTCATTCTCGACCAAGGGGAGAAGTTAGTCCGCACAAAAACTTTTTTGTCTATGACGGGTCAAAATTCCGCACAGTTCCTTTTGATTCCAGCGGCGACTACCAGGGCTTTTTCCGGACGATCTATTTTTCACGTAATGGAAACATATGGGTCGCTCCGGGATTCGAAGGGCTGCATGAGTACAAATGGGACTCTATTGCAAAGCGGGCAGTTTTAGTCAGGAAATTCCTGCCAGGCCAATATGATATTTTTAGCATTTGTGAGGATCAGGAGGGTTTCATGTGGGTGGGCACCTATGATAATGGGGTGATCAGGGTAGATCCCTTAAATGGGAAATGTACTTACTGGACCAAGAAGGAGGGAATGTCTTCTAATTTTATCGCGAAAGTCATGCTTTCCGGAACAACTATCGTGGCGCTGACCGATCTCGGAACCGCATTGATCAATACAACAACGGGGGCGGTAAGTCTTCATAAGGAAGTCGATGAATCCATTTCTCAATACAACTATAATGATTATATCGAACATGGATATCACCAGACCTCCCTCGTCACTCCGTCCGGCGAAATCGCCATCGTTACAAAACAGGGACTCTGCTTGTTCAAACCCGCGGATCTTTCGGTAGATTCATCCAGGCCGATTTTGCATATCACCGACCTAAATGTGGGTAAACAGGCGATCGCCTTTAATGAGTCAGGACAAGATGCCCTCACATTGAAACATGATCAGAATGATATGGAGATTTCTTATGTCGGGCTTCATTATGATCGTCCTTCTCTTGATCAATATGCTTATTTCCTGCAAGGCGCTGACCGCCGCTGGGTCTCGGCAGGCACACAAAGAGTGGCTCGCTATTCCCACCTTTTACCGGGCCATTATGAATTTTATCTGAAATCTGCCAATGCATCCGGAGTCTGGACCGAGCCGCAAAAGTTGTTGGTCTTTGATATCCGCCCGCCCTGGTGGGAAACCTGGTGGGCCTATACTCTCTACGCAGTTCTTATTGTGGCCATTGTTTGGTCCATTATTAGGTATCGCTCACTATACTTGAAGAAAGAAAACCTTTTACTGGAAGAAAAAGTGAATCTGCGCACTTCCCAATTAAAGCAGTCCATAGAAGACCTGAAAGCGGCCCAGACCCAGCTGATTCAATCGGAGAAAATGGCATCTCTCGGCGAATTGACGGCAGGTATTGCGCACGAAATTCGCAATCCGCTGAATTTCGTAAACAATTTCGCGGAAGTTAACAAGGAACTGCTCGCTGAGTTAAAGACTGAAATTGAAAATGGCTCCCTGCCCCTGGCCGGCAACCTGACAAGCACCCTGATAGAGAATGAGGACAAAATCATACTTCATGGCAAACGTGCCGATGCAATTGTGAAAGGGATGCTGCTTCACAGCCGAAACGACGCGGGAGAAAAGTTACTTGCCGACATTAATGCCTTACTCGAAGAATGCACCAAGCTCACCTATCATAATTGGAGGGCAAAGGATAAATCATTTGAATTAAAGTCCAGATCAGATATGGATCCTTCCATTGGAAAGTTCCTGTTTGTGCCGCAGGATATCACACGGGTCGTGCTTAACGTATTGAACAATGCTTTTTATGCCGTTTCGGAGAAGAAAAAGGAGCATTCTCAAGGATACAACCCTGTCATTTCAGTCAGTAGTAAAAAGCTGGACAACTGGGTCTATGTGATGATCAAAGACAATGGCAATGGGATTCCTGACAGAATAAAGGACAAAATATTTCAACCTTTCTTTACCACGAAACCCACAGGGCAAGGAACAGGTCTCGGGCTTAGCCTGAGCTATGATATCATTAAATCACACGGAGGCAATATCCTGGTTGAATCACATGACGGCGTGGGGAGTGAGTTTAGGATTCAGTTGCCTTATCTTACCGCTTAAGAAAACCTCGTTACGGGGTCATGAAAAATTCCAGGCCAAGACGTTAAAAGTGGCTTCTATCGGCAAGATTTCACTTCGACCAGCTACCAAACGACAAGTAATGATTCGACGGTGCCGCCCCCGGTATGTCGTTATTCAAATCCAAATTAAGCTCCTGTCAATCCCGACAAACGGTGATCTGTTTTTAACCTGGCATCCCGCCAACTAGCAAAATAATTTTGCCTAATTATTAAATTAATATTAAATTATGGTTAATTAATTATGATCAAATCTGCTTTATGAAACCACGCCAATGCAATCGTCATAGCCCATTTTGCGGCCGGTTTTTCCTCTTTTCTCTTTTGGTAGCCGGAATCCTGTTTAGCCCCGCCAATTCATATTCACAGAATTATGGTGCAACAAACGTCTCAGGGGTACCCTACCTCCGGCTTAACGAGATCAACGCGACAGCCGCGAGACATTTTATCCGTCACTTTTCAAGCAACGGCCAGGAAAAATGGGAAATGTCGGAGGATTGCTTTATCGCCATTTACTCCGAAGCCGGGGGAAGCATTGAAAACAAAGTCTATTATACGAAGAATGGTCATTTCATGTATTCAGTAAGAACATACGGGGAGGATCAGCTGAATCCGCTTCTGAAACGAGTAACACTCGATAAGTTCGAAGCGTATACCATTAAATCAGTGCTAGAAATCAGCGATCTGAAAAGCACAAGTTATTTTTTCCATATCGCAAACTCCACTAACTTCAAGACGGTGAAGTATTTTGACGGACGATTTGAAGTCACCGAAACTTATCAAAACGGCCGTATATAAATTGCATCGATTGGATCGTTACGACAATTGGCGTCAGTTATGAGCGAGTTGCCGGTACATCAACAATTTTCCATCGCTATTTCTCTTCATTAGGTTGAGCATATTCCCGTCAAAGCTGGTCTTCTGCGGATTATTGAGGACAACATGGAAGTGCCCTGATAATAAAATAAAATTGCCATTATCGAATAACTCACGCAAGCTGTCTTTGACCAATGAAATCGTATTGGGATGGTAAGTTTTAAGCATATAGGATCTAATTGTATTCATCCCAATCTGCATGGGGTCAAAATGAGGCATATAGATACCATCTTCGGTAAATCCGCCAGCCCTTCCTGCGCCGTCACCGGTTAGCACATCGTGGACGACTTTTCGATCATATTCTTTCAGAAGAGATTTTATATTCGAACTAGCCGCGAAATCTACCTTTGGCTGATTCGCTGTTACATCCCCAGGTGCATAGGGTATGTCTGCAGGCTCGACGTAATGATCCGCTCCAAAAGCTTCGGCGAATATTTTTAGTTGACCCGAATTATCTTGACGCCAGATCACCATGTATTTCCCGGTGTATTCGCGGATTGCACTAGTTGCTATTTTGTAAGTCACGGTAAAATTGCCAGTCTCCAGTAAATAGTTGTCGATACGTTGAACCTCGTATATGGATTTACGATAGGTTGTGACACGGCTGTATTTTAACCAGGCCAGATAAAAGTCCTTTAACTGGTCGCTGCCAGTAAGCGTTGCCCCGAATTCGGGAAGATAGGTACAGTCTGTAGCATATAATTTAATTAGGGCCGGAACATCGCCTTTGATGAGGGCGATGGCTATTTTTTCGTCGCAAGCTTGAACCGCTTTGAGGTCCGGTGAACGATTAGAAGGATTTTGGGTAGGTCCGGAGGAAAAATAGACCAGGTTCATCCCGATCCAGCAAAGTAAGAGAATTGATTTCATTGTGCATCGGCCAGCTTGGCAAAGGATAGGTGCTAAAGTATCATCTATTCCTCGTCCATCAAAATCAATTTCCGTGTGGAAATTAAAAAACCGGGAATGGTTGCACCCCCGGTTTATTCTTTTGTGGTCAGATATAAAACTCTCTGCTTTCTGTTAGGAAAAAAGACCACCCTTTTTGAGTTCGGTTGACTTTTCGCCTATTTTAAAGCCGTTGTGGTAGATTTCGATCTTATAGATTCCTGTCTGAAATCCGCCATCCTGTTTCCAGGAGAATTGTACATTTTTCGATTTGCCTGCTTCAAAATCCACCGCCACTTTGGAGGTAAAGGCTTTATCCCCTTCTTCGCGGGTAGTAAAAGTTCCCGATCCGCTTGCAGGCACTGAAATAATCTTGCCATCCGGACCCGTAACGCAGACGTATACGTCGGTTTGACCCGTTGCGGCGATGCGGTTCGTCACATCAAAAGAAACATTTAGTTTACTCACTTTTTTTGCCTTGGTCGTTTCTTTTTCTTCCCCATTTTTTTTATCGTGCACGGGAACTACCTTGATATTATCTGCTACCAGAGTAGACGCAACATCCACCTTCTTGGACAAGTCTTCATTTGTGGTGTTTGTTGTCTGCAAATCAGAAGTCAGTTTGTCATTGCCCTGCTTTAGATCTGTATTGTCCTGAGTCAGCGTCTGATTATCCTGGGTGAGCTTGGCAACCTGCTCTTGCATTCCGCTGATTTTTGTATTCAGATCAGCGATCATCGCTTCTGCCTTTTTCTTTTCCCCTTCAGTTAAATGCTGTTTTCTCAGGATTGAACGGATTTGCAATTCCATTTTGGTGATGTCCTTTTCGCGGCCGCTGATCATTTCCTGCGTTTTGTGACTGATGCCAGTCATGGAATCGAGCCGGGCAAGCGCATCATCGAAATTTTTCTGCAATTGGCCTCTTTCGTCAGAAACCTTGGCAATCTGAGTTTGCTGAGTTTGCTGGGTGGTATTATGGCTGCTATTGTTAGCAAAGCCGAAGACCAGACCAATTAGAACGCCGATGCTAAGGAGGACGATAACAAGTCCCTTCGAATTTTTCCGTCGGGGCCGTTCTTCGTAAGAATAGTCACTGTTTTCCATATTTAAGATGGTTTTTGATTTGAAAAATAAAATCCATTGAAATAGTAGCAATTCGGCTTCTTTGCGCAACCACAAGGGCTGATAACAGGGTAGAAATATCTTTTTCGGGTATACATGTAGTTCTAAAACCGTGCCAAGACAAGAGTAACTAGCACACAGATTCCGGCAAGATGGATAACTATTAACAAGAATTTTGATCCTAAAGGTTTGACAATATGTAAGTGGCGCAGAATGAATTGTCATGATTTTGCCCGGCGCCGAACAAACCAAAAAAAACGGTATAAAAAATTGTGGAAAGATTTAACAACCTTTAATCTTCGCTGCAAAGGAAAGAACATGATTACAGCAAAGATGACTGTCGGAATAATTCGACTAATCTATAAGGGTGGGATATCTATTCTAATGCGTTGACCGATAATCTTATCAATCCCGATTTTTGCAACAACATGTAGAACGAAAAATAACGAAGACGTAATCAGCAATATTGACAAGGATTTTAACTTGAGCTTACCATTCAATTTCGAATTTTTGCTACCTGGTAACCGGCACATTCAGATCGACTTTTAGTATCGTAGCGGCGCCGAGGTCTGGTTCGGGTGTCTGGATATTAAAATCAAGCCTGTTCACATCAAAGGTTGACACAAATAGGCCGCCCGTGGCTGTATTGTTGAAAGTGAAAGGCATAGTGAATTCTTTGGTGACGCCGTGCAGCGTTAAACTTCCCTGGGCTGCGTA
>JAJPJP010000283.1 GCA_021324175.1 Chitinophagia bacterium | reverse complement strand
GGTAACCATGGCGTTCCCCCGGGTAGATCATGCATTCAAAATTTTTGTCCTGATCTTCCATTTTGTTGATGAACTGGATCGTATTCTGCATATGAACATTATCGTCCATCGTGCCGTGGGTGATGCGCAGCAGTCCTTTATAATTTTTAACATAATTCTGCGGCGAGGTGATTCTGTATCCCTCCGGGTTATCCTGCGGAGTGCTCATGAAGCGCTCGGTATAATGGGTATCATATAATTCCCAGGCCGTGACAGAGGAATTGGCAATGCCGTGGGTAAAGACATCCGCTCCGTAGGTCAGCGCCATGCAGGTCATGTAGCCTCCAAAACTTCCGCCCGTGATACAGACTTTTGTCGTGTCGACGTAGGATTGTTTCCGTAACCACCGCGCGCAGTCCATAAAATCTTCGATTTCATACTTACCCATTTGCCGGTATATATAATTCTGGCCCATTTTGCCGAAATGACCGCTGCTCCGGTTATCCATCGCGACCTGGATCATTCCCTCCTTTGCCCACCATTGGCTACGCAGGAAACCGTTATTCCACCGGTCATAAACGGTGCCTGCATTCGGACCGCCATAAATGCTGACCAGTACCGGGTAGCGCTTGTTGGGATCAAAGTGCAAGGGGTAAGTGATGGTCATTGGGAGATCGAAGAGCCCGTCGGCTGACTTAACGCGAATCAATTCTGTTCGCGCGAGCTCGTATTGGTCAAAATCGCTTCCCCGGCTGTCGCCCAGTTCGCGAATGACATTTCCATGGGTGTCAACGAGTGCCATTTTTGGCGGGGTCGAGATATTCGAGTAGGTCGTAATAAAATATTTTCCGGTGGGCGACAGGCTGATCTGGTCATGCGAATAGTCACCGAAGGTGAGGCGCGTCATGCCTTTGCCATTCAGGCCTGTGCGATAAAAATCAAACCTGGTCGAGTTTTCTTTTCTCGCGCGGAAAAAGACCGTTTTTGTTTTGTCATCGACCAGCGAAACTTCGGTCACCGTAAAATCGCCCTGTGTAACAGGATTGACAAATGTGCCGTCGCCATTATAAAGATAAAGTTGCTTCCAACCGCTCTTGTCGCTTAAGACAATAAATTGCTTTCCTCCATTGATGAAAGTTATGCGTGCATCTTCGAGCGTGATCCAGGCTTTCTGCACTTCGCTATAAATTTCCTTCTTGCTGCCGTCCAGAAGATTCACACTATAGATTTTGACGGTATTCTGCAGGCGGGGCATCCACTGGACCCAAAGCGAAGATCCATCCGGCGACCAAAGGGGGCTGCCAAAATACTGATCAACCTTTTGGTTGAAGTCAGCCCAGACCGGGGTGGGGTTTTCAAGCGACACGATGCCGATCCTGACGCTCGGATTTTTATCGCCAGCCTTGGGATAGTGCTCCTTTTCCAAAAATCCTTCATGGCCTTCTGAATTGTAAATCGGAAAGATGGGGACTTCGGTTTCGTCGAAGTGCATAAACGCGATATGCTTGCTGTCGGGGCTCCACCAGAATGCCCTGTAGCGGCTACCGCGGCCCAGGATTTCTTCAAAATAGACCCATGCCGCATACCCGGAATACACATTGTCCGACCCGTCGCTTGTGAATTGAATTTCTTTTCCGCTGCTTAGCTCCCGCGCATAAAGGTTATTTTTTCGGGTGAAAGCAACCCATTTGCCATCTGGCGAATTCGTTAGGTTTTTATCGGCGTCATTGTTGGTCGTATTTCCGTTGCGCCCGCCGCCCTCCGGGGCGTCCTTGTAATAAACCGCCTGTCCTGTTTTTACGTCGACCGAATACAACTTGTTTTTGCCGTCCGCTTCGTCCTTTTTTTGTTCGACATAGTGCTCGTCATCGATCCATTCGCGGATCACAGGAAGACGTTTGGTAATTTCGGTATGGCCCCCGCCGAAAATCTGGTCGTAGTCGAGGTCCTTTTTCTGAGCGTATGATAAGGTGATTGCCAGGATGGTCCAAGCGAAGATCAAGGAAGTTCTTCTCATGTTGGTTGCGTGTTTGGAGAATGAATGTACAAACTATAGGGTGGCAAAATCACCCGATCGTGTAAAAAATAGACGCCATGCCCCGGTCATTTTACTTCCTGCATTTCGACAAGGCGGCGGTAAAAACCATTCTGGCTGATCAGGCTGTCATGGCAGCCCCGTTCGATGATGCGGCCGTTTTGCAGCACGATAATTTCGTCGGCATGCCTTACGGTGCTAAGACGATGAGCAATGACGATGCTGGTCCTGTTTTGCATCATATTGTTGATGGCTTCCTGAACGATCCGCTCGCTCTCCGTATCGAGGGACGAAGTGGCTTCATCGAGGATCAGGATCGGGGGATTTTTCAGGACTGCACGCGCTATCGTGATGCGTTGTTTCTGGCCACCGCTCAGGCGCGCGCCGCGGTCTCCAATCACCGTTTCATAGCCTTCTTCCATTCCCTCGATGAACTCGTGCGCGTTGGCAATTTTGGCGGCGAGGATCACTTGCTCCCTGCTCACTTCAGTCATGCCGAAGGCAATATTATTGGCAACGGTGTCATTGAATAGAATAGCTTCCTGTGATACCATGCTCATGAGGCTCCGGAGGTCTTTCAGCCGGATATCCCGGACATCGATCCCGTCGATCAGGATTGAACCGCCAGTAGCGTCATAGAACCTCGGTATCAGGTCTGTCATCGTTGATTTGCCGGCGCCACTCTGTCCGACCAGCGCGACCATCCGGCCTTTGGGAATGACGAGATCGATGTTTTCGAGCACATCGCTCTGGTCATAACGAAAACCAACATCCCTGAACTCAATCGAAGAGGTGAATTCCGCTTTGGCTACCGCATCGGCTTTCTCCATAATCGGTTGCCTGCTGTCCAGGATCGCAAGGACGCGTTCGCCTGCAGCCAGGCCGCGCTGCATATAGGAAATCGCGCTGGCCGTATTCTTTGCCGGCTCGATGATCTGGAAATAAAAGGCGATGTAGGTGATAAAGGCGGAAGCTGTCAGGGCGCTATGCCCGCTGAGGATGAGGCTGCCACCATAAACCACGATCACCAGGATGACAAAAACGCCCAGGAACTCAGAGAGCGGCGAAGAAAGTTCGCGCTGGTTGAGCGTGGATTTCAGGGTCTTGCTAAGCGCGCTGTTCTCTTGCGAAAAACGATCGCGGACAAAGCGTTCGGCGTTGAATATTTTGATGATGCGGATACCAGACATCGCCTCTTCTGCGAAGCTGAGCAGGCGGCCAATCGATTCCTGTATCAGGCTTCCTTTTCGCTTTAACCGGCGGGAAATCGACGAGATCAGGAAGCCCGAGATCGGAAAAAAGATGATTGTAAAAAGGGTAAGTTGCGCCGAGTAATAGAACAACATCGCGAACGTCGCCAGGATGATCAGGGGTTCTTTAAAAATAACCTGGATGGATGTGACCACGGTCGATTCGATTTCGACCACATCGCTGCTCAGGACTGCAAGCAGGTTGCCTTTTTTTTGCTTGTGATAGAATGAAAGTGACTGCGTGCTGAATTGTTCGAACAGCTGTTCCCTGATCTTCCGAACCAGGTTCACACGCATCCGGGTGAGCACCTTCTGGCTTAGATAACCAAATATGTTTTTCAGAAGAACCGACAACAATATGATCACGCAGACATAGACCAACACGCCAAGCCGTCCATATCGACCAATGTAATAGGTCACCCAGTAATAAAAAAGGTTCTTAAAATAGTCGGCCGAAAAATGAAATGCCGGAAGCGCAGTCACCGCGTGCGTGTTGTCCTTGCCAAAAAGCGTATCAAGCAGCGGGATCAGCAGTGAAAAATTCAACAAACTGAAAATGATGTAAAGCAGGATGAAGACCGCGTATTCAGGTATGTAGTGGTGGTAGGGTTTGGAAAAGCCCAGCAACCGCATGAAAACCTTCATTCAAATAAGTTTGTTGTAATTTCGGGCAAGTTACTGAAATTAGGCTGGCAGTACATTGCCCCTGTTGCCGTTCTACCATGGAATTTATCAGCATCATCACGGCCATCCACAATGGTCTTTCTTTTAACAAAATTTATTGGAAATCGTTGCAGCAATTTACGCATTACCCTTTCGAGATGATCATCATCGACAACGCATCCGATGACGGCAGCGGCCAGTTTTTTGAGAACCGGGGTTGCAAGGTGATTCGAAATGAATCCAACTTCTCTTACCCGTTCTGTCAGAACCAGGGCATCCGGGCCGCGACGGGCAAATACCTCTTTTTTCTAAATAATGATATCGTCTTGTCGCCACTTTGGGATAAACACCTGGTCGAAACCTGTGAAGCCCACGGCCTTGACCTGCTGTCGGCATCGGGTATCGAGAATATGGGGGACCTGAAAACGACGCAAAACCTCGACCGCAGGTGGAAGCGGATTAAAAATCCATTGATGATTTTCGGTTTTAGTGAGCGAAACATGCGCCTGATGTTCCGCCTCATGTATGGCAACTGGAAAAGATTTTGTGGTCGTATTTTTGATAGACAAAAATTAACAGTAGTCGAGGGCATCGTGGGCAACAACGTGATGATGACCAGGCGGGGTTTCGAAAAGATCGGACTGTGGGATGAACGCATGCAATCGGCGGATTTTGATTTGTTCATGCGCGCCAAAAAAAGGTCGCTGGAAACAGGCGATATCCAGCCCTGTCATATTGCGTTGGGCGTATTTATTCACCATTTTAACCGGATGACTGTCAAATACAGCACGAAGCCGAAACCATTTGCAGATGGCGCCAACCTGGTCCCCCTCGGGGAGAAATGGTCAGCCGCTGAACTCGACAGGCTGCATCCCAATAACGCTACCATTCGAAAATTTTGAATTATGCAGGAAGGTAAACGACAAAAGCAGGTGGCTTCACTGGTTCAGAAAGAACTGAACGACGTTTTTCAGCACCTGAATTTAACGATGATGGACGGCGGTATGGTATCTATTTCGTCTGTCAAGATTTCGCAGGACCTGCTCCAGGCAAAAATCTACCTGAGCTTTTTCCAGGTGAAGGACGCGCGCGATTCGATGAAGCATATCGAGGAAAAAAGTTGGGAAATAAAACGACAGCTGGCACTCCGGCTCAAATCGCAGGTGCGACGGATCCCGGTTCTGCAGTTTCATATCGACGACACGCTGGACTATGTGTTCAAGATGGAAGAGATTTTCAAAAAACTCAAGGATAATGGCTCCTGAAACGGTGGCTGTCTTTCGAAAATCTAATCGCTTCATCAACCGACTATGAATTTTCTTTTTGCGTGGCGTTACTTTAAAGCCAAAAAATCTACCAGCGCGGTCAACATCATCGCCTGGATCAGCATGTCTGCCATCATTGTCGGTTCTGCCGCCCTCATCCTGGTCTTAAGCGTCTTTAATGGTTTTGAAGATCTGGTCAAATCACTTTATTCTTCGTTTTACGCGGATCTTAAAGTATCGGCAATCTCGGGAAAGGTGATCAGGGTAACGCCGGCACAGCAAAAACAGCTGGCGGCTCTTAACGGTGTCAGCGCTTTTTCCCTGGTGGCCGAAGACAACGCCATCTTACAAAACGGAGACCTGCCCACGATTGTATATCTCAAAGGAGTCGATTCAAACTATACCCGGGTTTCGGGAATCGCCGATAAGTTGATCAAAGGCAAATTCAACCTGGGCAATGCAGACACGCCCGGTGCGGTGCTTGGCGTGGGCGTTGAAAGTGCGATCGCCGCTGAAACGGAAAAAGAAGTATTGCCGCTTTCCGTTTATATATTCAACAGGAACAGCGGAAATGAGGGTGATCTTGCCAAAGACATCAGTAACGAAAATGTCGTACCAACCGGCAGTTTTGCTATCCAGCAGGATTTTGATAACAAATACGCCTTTACTAACCTGGCCTTCATGAAGCGGATGCTCGGGCTGAACCCGGATGAATACAGTTCCATCGAGCTGAGAGTCCGGGATGATCAGCAGGGCGACGCCGTAAAAAGGGAACTGGAGCAATTACTCGGCCCATCTTACCAGGTCAGGTCCCGCTACGAACAGAACCAGGGTCTTTATAACGTCATGCGCATGGAAAAATGGGTCATCTATATCCTGCTCACGCTCATACTGATCGTCGCATCATTTAATATGGTCGGCGCATTGACCATGCTGGTGCTCGAGAAGCAGCAGGACATCCAGGTTCTCAAGGCACTCGGCGCCACGGGTGGCTTCATCCGTCGCATTTTCCTGAGTGAAGGCTTCCTGCTGGGAGCCCTCGGCGGCGTCTGCGGTATCGTACTTGCCTTGATAATCTGCTGGCTCCAGGTCAGGTTTAAACTGGTTCCCTTGCGGGGAGGTTCGTTTCTGATCGATTATTATCCTGTCAAGCTAATCGCCAAAGATTTCTTTTTGGTCTTCGGAACCATCCTCCTGGTCACACTCTCCGCCTCCCTTCTTCCGTCGATAAAAGCTGCTTCGCAGCCCATCGAACTAAAAAGTTGAACCGGCTTTTTCTTCTGCTCAAAAATCGCCCAGTGTTTCGGGCAGTTGTGCGAGTGCTCTTTGTAACTGTTCGTCGTTCGGCGCAACGCCGTGCCAGTTATGATCATTTTCCATGAAGTCAACGCCTTTCCCCATGACCGTGTGCATCATGATGGCAGTCGGTTTGCCGTTTCCCGAAAGATTTTTTGCCGTGCGCAGCGTGGCAATTACTTCGTCGATGTCATTGCCGTTCATCGCCAGCGTATTCCATCCAAATGCCTCGAATTTGGTCCGGATGTCGCCAATACCGCCTACTGAAGCCGTCGTCCCGTCAATCTGCTGACCGTTCCAGTCGACGGTAGAAATGATGTTGTCGACTTTATGGTGCGCACCGAACATCAGGGCCTCCCAGTTCTGCCCTTCCTCGAGTTCACCGTCGCCATGCAGCGAATAGACAATATTTTTATCATTATTGAGTTTTTTTGCTATCGCCGCTCCCAGGGCCACGCTCATCCCCTGGCCAAGCGACCCACTCGCAACGCGCACGCCCGGAAGGTGTTCATGCGTCGCCGGGTGTCCTTGCAGTCTGGAATTTATTTTTCGGAACGTATAAAGTTCTTTGAGATCAAAATAGCCTGACCTCGCCAGCGTGGCGTACCAGACCGGTGAAATATGCCCGTTGGAAAGGAAGAAGATGTCTTCGTTTTTCCCGTCCATATGAAATTCGGGATTGTGCTGCATGACTTCAAAATACAGCGCCGTAAAAAAGTCTGTGCATCCAAGTGAACCCCCAGGATGCCCGCTGTTAGCCGCGTGAACCATTCGCACAATGTCTCTCCTGATCTGCGCCGCGATCGCTTTTAAATCAGCCATGTTGTCGGGGATTTGTATCTAATTGGGCCACAAAGCTAAGGGAATTAATAATTAGATAATTATAGGATTAATTAAAGTTTTTCGCTAATTTGGCAGCTCAATTGGCTTCGCAAAGTAATCTAATCTATTAGCTAGAGTCAGGGGATTTTTCCCCCGGTTAATGTCAATTAATTTGCATGCGTAATTGCGAAACAGTTAGGACAATAACTCGTGCAAGGGCTAGCCTTTTATTGTACCAACAAAACCAAACGAATGTTTGACGTTTTACTGTCGATAGTGATCGGATTCACTATTACCTTTCTGGCCATCCCCGTGATTATTACCGTTGCGGAAACGAAGAAACTTTTCGATGTTCCCGACGAAAGGAAGATTCATATCACGCCCGTAACGCCTCTTGGCGGCCTGGGCATATTCGCCGGTTTTATTTTCGCCTGCCTTCTTACTGTTCATTTCGGCGTTTCTTCTGAATTTCAATATTTCATGGCAGCCAGCCTCGTGATATTTTTCCTCGGGCTGAAAGATGACATCCTGGTTATTTCTGCCATTAAGAAATTTATCGGGCAGGTCCTCGCAGCATTTATGGTTATCTATTATGGCGGTCTCCAGATCAAGAGTATGCACGGTTTCCTGGGGATTTACCAGATGCCCGAAATGTTCAGCCTGATGCTGACCTATTTTGCGGTCATCGTCATTATCAATTCATTCAACCTGATCGACGGGGTGGACGGTCTTGCCGGCAGCCTCGGCCTGATCTCCCTGTCTATCTTCGGGATCTACTTCTTAATCATCGATATGCCGGCATATTCCATCCTGGCGTTTTCTATGGCGGCCAGCCTGCTTGCGTTTCTGATTTTTAATTTTCAACCAGCCAAAATATTTATGGGCGACACGGGATCCCTGCTGATTGGGTTGGTCAGCGCCATTCTTGTCATCAAATTTATCAATGTCGCCAACACTACCGAGGTCAGTTATCCCATTGCAGCCGCTCCTGCCATAGGATTTACGATCCTGCTGATCCCGCTGCTGGATACCCTGCGCGTATTTGGCATTCGTATTTTTTACAGGCGCTCGCCCTTTAGTCCTGACCGTAACCACATTCATCACATTCTGCTGGACAAAGGTTTTTCGCATCGCGCAGTGACACTGATCCTCGTTGGCTCAAACGTCCTGGCTATCCTGCTGATGTTCGCGGGAAGAAATACATTCAGTTGCACTGCGCTGATCTTTTTCGCTTTCGCGTTCTTTTTTTCGATCATTTCGCTTTTCTACTATATGCCTTCCCGGGTTCCCAAACTGGTTGTCGCCAAGTCCACCAAAAAGGAAAGCAACGGCAACGATATCAAACCCTCAAAACTGGTGCCCTTCTCCAAGGACGCAAGCACGATCCTCGAACAGAAGAATTGACGGTTTTTTGGTGTTCTTTTTGCGGTTTTATGTAGGTTTGCCCCAACACTTTATCATATTTTATGTCCGAAGATCTAGAGTTTATCGTCGAAGAAACGAATGATTCCATGAAAAAGGCAGTCAGCCATCTCGAATCCGAGCTGATCAAAATAAGGGCAGGCAAGGCAAATCCACAGATGCTGGAAGGACTTACGGTCGACTATTACGGAACGCCCACGGTCATCAGCCAGGTATCCAACGTTACCGTCGCAGACGCAAGGACACTGACGATCCAGCCCTGGGAAAAAAACATGTTGCAGCCTATCGAGCGCGCCATTATCGCAGCCAACCTTGGCGTGACGCCGCAAAATGACGGCGCCATCATCCGGCTCTTTATGCCTCCTCTGACAGAAGAGCGACGCAGGGAATACGTCAAAAGAGCGCATCATGAGGGCGAGCACTCCAGAGTGGCCATCCGCAATATTCGGAGGGACGCCATTGAGCACATCAAGAAATTGCAAAAAGAAGGACTTAGCGAAGACGTCACCAAGGACGCCGAAAAAAATGTCCAGGAAATAACGGACAAATACATTACGGCGGTTGATAAACATCTGACCGTAAAAGAAAAAGAGATTATGTCTGTCTAGGAACCCTGTGGACAAATACCCGCCGCAACCGCCCCTTCGCACCGCCTGCGATTCAACGACAAGTTATGAGTAAGACAAAATTGAAGGAGATCGACACCCGCGCCCCGAAACATTTTGACAAAAGCGAGACCAAGGACAAGCTCGAAAAAATCCTGCAGGAGCTGGATTATTTGCAAAACCTGCTTTATGCCGAATCCAAACATTCAATACTGGTCGTGATCCAGGGAATGGATGCAGCGGGTAAAGACGGCGCAGTGAGAAACGTTTTTGGCAAACTGAATCCACAGGGAGTAAAAGTGACTTCGTTCAAAGAACCAACGAAGGAGGAACTCGCGCACGATTTTCTGTGGCGCATCCACATCCACACGCCTGCCAAAGGAAACATTGAAATTTTTAACCGTTCCCAGTATGAGGACATTCTGATCACGCGCGTACATAAAATGATCGATGACAAGACGGCGCACAAGCGAATGGATGCCATCAACGCTTTTGAAAAACTGCTGGTCGATCACAACAACACGGAGATTTTCAAATTTTACCTTCATGTTTCACCCGAAGAGCAGCAAAAAAGATTGGAACAAAGAATCAGCGACCATACCAAACAATGGAAATACAACGAAAGCGACTTTGCCGAAGCTAAATTTTGGGATGATTACATGCAGGCCTACGAAGATTGTTTTGAATACTGCAATGATGTTCCCTGGACCATTGTGCCCGCTGACCAGAACTGGTACAAGGAATTTGTGATCGCTTCCGCATTAAAAGAAACGCTGGAAAAGCTGAAGATGAAGTTTCCCGGTCTGAAAAAATGATTTCTTTTTTCGCGATTTGGTAACCCGGGTCACACCTTTGGTTTGAATTATTTTGGTATATTAGAATACTTTTTAAACAACAAAAACTACTGTTATGGGAATGCTTAAGGAATTCAAAGACTTTACTCTAAGGGGCAACGTCATCGATCTGGCTGTCGCCGTCATCATTGGTGCCGCCTTCGGCGCGATTGTTGCCTCACTGGTTGACGCCATCATCACGCCCCTGCTCCTGACGCCTGCGCTGCAAGCAGCCCATCTGCAGAATATTGAGGATCTCAAATGGGGAAATGTGAAATATGGAGCCTTTCTGGGTGCGGTAATCAAATTCATCATATTCGCTTTTGTTCTCTTCCTAATTGTTAAATCATTCAAGGCAATGGAAAGAAAGCAAGTTCCGCCTGCCTCCGAACCTTCGGCAACAGAAAAACTTTTGGCCGAAATCCGCGATGAGTTGAAGAAGAAATAACCCACCCATCTTGTTGTCAGCCCTACTTGAGTTAACTTTGACCTCCCAAGCCTGGCTGACTTTTTTTTGAACCAAACATATGTGCTATGAAAAGAATTGGATTGGGCCTGTGCGTCTTAATGTTGTTTTCGGGTCTGAGATCACAGGACAAAACAGTTCAGGATTTGAAATCCGACGCTTCCCAGACCATCAAAAAGAATCCGAATGACACGATTCCAATGATTTGGAAAATAGGCGGTCTCTTTAACTTGAATTTCAACCAGGCTGCGCTGAGCAACTGGTCGGCAGGGGGCGATAATTCCTCGTTGTCGCTGGCGACATTCATGGACGTTTTCGCATTTTACAAAAATGGAAGGAACGCCTGGGACAACACGCTTGACCTGGCTTATGGATATGTTCACACCACTTCGCTGGGCTCCAGGAAGTCGGACGACCGGATCGATCTTTTGTCCAAATACGGCTACGAAGTTGCCAAAAGCTGGTATGTCGGCGGGTTGTTCAATTTTCGAAGCCAGTTTGCGAAGGGATATGCTTATCAGGCAGATGGTTCCAAGGTGCTGACGTCCGACGCGTTTGCCCCCGCTTATCTCCTCTTATCTGCAGGAATGAATTACAAACCCAATGACGAATTTTCCGTATTTCTCTCGCCCGCCACGGCCCGTTGGGTAATCGTAAACAATGACTCCCTGGCATCGGTCGCCGCTTTTGGCGTTGATTCGGGGAAGAACTCCCGGTTTGAGTTCGGCGCTTTTGCTACGATCAGCTACATCAAGAAAATCAGCGCAAGCGCGGCATATACGGGAAGACTCGATCTCTTTTCGAACTACCTGCACAACCCACAAAACATCAGCATCAACATGACCAATGTGCTGGCTGTCAAGGTGACCAAGATCATCAGCATGAGCTTTACTGTAAATGTTATATACGACAATGACATCAAATCAGTCAAAAGCGACGGAACAGCCGGAGGTCCCAAGCCGCAGATCCAGGAGCTCATGGCCATCGGGCTGGCTTTTAAATTCGGCCATATTTAAAACAACCAAGGAAACGTGAACAATCCGTCTTATAAAATCAAACTACCGCAATTCGAAGGACCCTTTGACCTGTTGCTTTTTTTTATCGAACGCGACGAACTCGATATTTATAATATCCCGATCAACAAGCTCATCCAGGATTTTCTCCAATTCATACACAGGCAGGAAAACCTCAATATTGAACTGTCAAGCGAATTTATCGTGTTTGTGTCTACGCTGATGAGGATCAAGGCAAAGATGTTGCTGCCACGCAAGGACGTCGACGAGCTGGGCAACGAGATTGACCCGAGGCAGGAAATCGTCAACAGGGTCCTGGAATACAAGCGCTATAAGGAAGCTTCGGCCAAACTGGCGGAGATGGAAGCTTTACGCATGATGATGATTCGCCGCGGCAACCTGCAAAAAGACCTGTATCAGGTGGGTGAAACCGAAAGCGAGGGCACAGAAATCCACTCGGTTTCGCTATTCAAGCTGATGAAAGCCTTCGAGCGCGTCGCTCACCGGTTGCAGGAAAGGCAAAATAAACCCGTTCACACGGTCGTACAGTACAACTATACGATGGAAGAAAGCCGGGAATACATGCTCCAGACGATAGCCCGCGAAAAAGTCATGAGCTTTGAAAAAATTTTCGACCCATGCGAAAACCGTATTCACGCTATTTTTCTTTTCTTGTCACTCCTTGAACTCATCCAGCAGCGGTATATGGCCATCATGATGGGCGAAGGGAGAAATAATTTTATCGTGGAGTTCAACGAAAACCGCACCGAAGAAGACAATTTGCCGGTCGCAGATGAATCTCCTGTTAATCCTGCATGAAATCTGGTAAGGTCTGCCGCTCCCCACCGATTTTGCCATCTTACGGGCGTGCACAGCGTGCGGATTGGGGCGACCGCGGTCTGAATTTGCCGGAAAAATTTCAATTGTGCAGGTTCATTTTACTGAGTAAGCTGATGAACCTGGGATCGTTTCGAAGGGGGTCCAAAGCAGGGTCAACGCCGGCAAAAAACATGTGCAGACCGTGAATGCGATAGCCTTCCTCAAGCCAATTCAAGGCGGCTTCGTTTTCCCCCAGTGCGACATAAATCAGCGCAATCCTGTATGGGGGGGCATCCAAATCCCGCTTTACCGTCCTTTCCAGTAGCTCTTTTGCCCTGGTTTTTTGTCCCACTCTTGCGAAAATATAGGCGCGCAATAGATCAACATTGTCGATTTTGTTGACAGCCGTCGGCGGAATCTCTTCCATTTGTTTCAATGCTTCATTATTCATTTTCATTTCAACATATGCCAGGGCTTCTGACCAAAAACAAAACTCATTGTTTTTAGGCGCGACTGATTTTGCTTTTTCAAATTGTGCAATCGATTCATCATACCTCCTTGCGAAATAAAGATTTCTTCCCAATACCCAGTTTGGAGGGAATGCGAATGGGTCTAATGAAACTGCTTTTCTGCATTCCTTCAGCCCGTTTTCGGTGTCGCCGGCATATTGCAGGGCAATTCCGTAATACATGCGCGCGGGCGAGTTATTGGGATCCAGCGACAAGGCTTTTTGCAATGTTTTTTTTGATTCGTTCCAATTAAATTCAAAATTGAATTGAATGAAGCCAAGCGTCGTCAGACCTTCGCTTAAATTACTATCCAATGCCAAGGCCTTATTGGTAAAGGCAAGAGCAATAGGGATCGCATGCAACTGCGGTATCCCCTTTAGGTTATAGGTATAGCAATCTGCTATCCCGGCATAGGCAAGGGCATAATTGGAATCAAGACTGATGGCCTTCTTATAATTCGCCTCCGCGCTGTCATAGTTTTCGGGGTTGCGCGCATTCCAAAATGTACGGCCGCGTATATAATATTTATATGCTTCCACATTTTTCGTATAGAGCGTAGAAAGCCCCTTTTGTTCCTGGGGTGTCAAACTCGCCTTTAGCGCGTTTACAATCAATTGGGCCACCTTGGATTGAATGATTAAAATATCTTTATTGGGGTAGATATAGTCTTCGCCCCACAGTATTTTACTTGTATTCACATCGATCAACTGCGCAATGATATGGAGGTTATCGGCTTCCCTTTGTATCGTACCGGTGAGTATTGCTGCAACATTGAGCTCGCTGGCAATTTGCTGAGGCGATTCTGTCGTCTTCTTAAACTTTCTAACCGAAAACCATGCTATGACTTTTTCCAAAGAAGAAACCTTGGACAGATTATTAATGATATCCTGGGTAATACCGTCGGAGATAAAATCTTCGCCGCCGGGCGCCCCGACATTTTCGAATGGCAGGACCGCAATGGATTTGTCACTGCCATTGTATTGAGGCCAAGCCAGAAATCTTTTATACGCAAAAAATGATGCTGCCAGCAAACCCATGATTGCGGCGGCGATTGTCCATTTTTTGATCATCGATTTTTGCTGCCGTTCCTTAATTTTGCCGCGCATTTGTTCCTTTTTTGGAACAATCAAGCCATCACCAACGGTAGCGAAGACCTCTATTTTGTCATCAACATTTTTAAATTCGAATGTGCCGAGTGAGACGCATTTAAATTCCGGCTGGTTTTTAATTTTATCAAAAACCTCTTTTGAAAACAGCACGGCTTTCTCCTGGCCCAGGGATTGAATTCGCGATGCCACGTTGACGCCGTCGCCTAAAACCTTTTCACCTTCAAAAAAAATTTCTCCCACATGTAATCCAAGTCGCAGGGGCACCTTCACGCCCGATTGTAACTGCTGCTGTAGTTCTATGGCACACCTAACGGCTTCGGTCGCGCTGCTAAAAGAGCAAAGACTGCCGTCGCCATAATCGTTTAATATTTTTCCGGAGTGATTGTCGACCGCGGATTGCAGAACACCGATATATCGCTTTACTATGGCTACTGCCTGGTTTTCATCCTGCTGCATCATCGCCGTGTAGCCAACAATGTCGGTGAATAAGATTGCAGCGAGTTGCCGCGTTTGCTGAGACATAGATCAGATTGGGAAAAAGGAAGATTACCCAATGTAATCAAATTTCGGCAAAGAGCTGTCAACTAATGACTAGTGGCTGAGCACAAGAGACCAGTCGCGCTCACTAAGTTTATCAAACATCTAAAGGCGGTAACCCAGGGACAGCTGGACGACGTTATTTTTTGGGTTGATGCTACTTGTACTTGGAATAAATGAGGGCATTGATCCTGCTCCCGAAGAGGTTGGGATCTTGTAGAGGTTTGCCAGACTGAGATTATATTTCACGCCGATAACGATGCCCATATAAGGATGGATTTCGAGTCCAAAGGCAAAACCGTAATCGAACCTGTTATAAAAGCTCAGGATCTGATCGGCCATGGGGTTCCCGGTTTTAGTATTCGAGCTGTCTGCTTTCGCATTGAGCAGGTAAGAGAATTGGCCACCGAATTGAATCTGCACATATTTGGTAATATTTATGGCCATCAATTGCGCCAAAGTCAGGTAGCTTAGTTTTACCGAGCCCGAATTGGAATCCGTGGAATAGTCATAACCCTGACGCGAAAAAAGCAATTCTGTATGCGAACTGAAGATCGACCTTGAATGCGGCGAAATGAATATGCCGGCGTGAAAGCCTGTCTGGCTTTTACCGTTGATGGAAGCGGCATTGGTCACGTTAGCGAAATTCAGTCCCGCCTTGATGCCGATCCCAATACCGCCCTGATCTTTTTTTGGGGGTCTTGGAGGAGGGTTTTGATCCGGGCTGTTGGTCTGCGAAAAACTCCACGAACAAACCAGCAATAGAACACAGCTGCAGATATTTTTCATAAATTTTTTTTGAAAGCTAGCGGAGTTCGCGAAATCCTGCAATAGAACAAAAGTTAGGTGCCGCTCAAAAGTTTTTCTTCATCGCTTTGCTAATGGCTTCTGTGCGGTTTTGTACGTGGAGTTTCTCGTAGATCTTGTGGATGTGTTGCCTGACCGTATTGACTGAAATAAGAAGCTTGTCCGCAATTTCCTTGTAGAGGAGGCCGGTGGAAAGCAAATGGAGCACTTCATTTTCGCGATTGCTCAGCACGTCAAGGTTTTCAATCGCGTTCTCCCCACGGCGAAATACATTGACCAGTTTTCTGGCAATATTCGCGCTCATCGGGGAGCCGCCTTCATGAAGTTGTTTCAGCGATTCAGCGATTTGGGACAGGCCGGTATTTTTCAGCAAATACCCAGTTGCGCCTGCCTTGAGCGCTTCGAATACCTTTTCGTCATTTTCATAGACGGTAAACATCATAAACTGCGTCGGCATGGTTTTTTCCCGCAGTTGCCTGATGCATTCGATGCCATTCATCCCCGGCAGATTGATGTCCATGATGACGATGTCCGGCTTTAGAGAAGGAATATGTTTCAGCGATTCCTCAGCTGATTTGAACGCCTCTTGCACCACGAAGTCCCCGCTCATGGCAAGAAAATTTCTCAGGCCCTCCCTGACTTCATCCAGGTCTTCCACGATAACGATTGAAATTTTCATGCGCAAACGAAAATAATGCCAGTTAACACAATCGACAATAGAACGAAAGTTAGCTCCACAACGGAACGGTAATCCTCAGCTGCGTTCCGGTGCCAGATCGGATCTCGAATTTCCCTCCAATATCCGCTATCCTCTTTTTCATGCTCGAAAGTCCATTGCTGAACGGCCGTATGTGGTGTTGGTCGAAACCCCTGCCGTTGTCCTGTACCACGATGTCGATAACCCGGCCAACCTCGACGCTGATAGTCACTTCTGTGGCGGCAGCATGCTTAACAATATTGTGTAAAGCTTCCTTCAGCGTGAGGTAAATATTGCGGCGGATTTCTCCGCTTACAAAGAGGTCGGGAACATCATCGGCTATCCGGATATCACTGTGGATACTATTTTGTGAAAGATACTCTGCCGCGTATGACCGCGAATAGGCCAGCAGGTCTTTGAGCGAGTCATTCTTTTCATTCAATGCCCATACAATCTCTCCCATCTTGTTGATCATTTCATTGGAATACTCCTTGATCTTGACAATATCTTCCTCAATGGGCTTTTGTTGCCTGCTTTTGATATCAACGGTTTCGCTGAGGAACTTGATCCGCGAAAGACCGGCCCCAAGGTCATCGTGCATATCGGTCGCGATCCGGGTTCTTTCCTGCTCGACAAGTTGCTGTTTCTCAAGAACGATTCGTTGCCTGGCGAATTTGCGATTATAGTAAAAGACCACGAAAAAAATAATCCCCGCGATAAGCACAAGCACGATCACGCTGCGAAACCACCAACTTTGCCACCAGGGAGGCGATATCGAAAAAGACCATTCCGCGTTCTGCTCGGCGTAAAGTCCGTTCAGAAAACTTGCCCTGACGCGAAGCGTATAATTTCCAGGTTCCAGGTTAACAAAATGAATATCCGCCTGCACAGATGGTTCGCTCCAGTTGTTTTCGCTGCTGCCGGACAGTAAATAACTGAATCGCGTTTGTCGTTCATCGCAAAATGCGGGCGCTGCGACATAAAACGAAAGATTGTTTTGGAGGTAACTGAGTTCGGGCGCTGTTCGTCCCGGAAAAACCAAGCTGTCGCCGATTTTGATCTGGACGAATTGCAGCCTAGGCGTATAATTTTTGACGGTAAAGAACGAATCGGAGATGCGAAGCAGACCCGCATCCCCAATACCCCAGTGCATGCCGCTTCTCTCGGTTGAAATTTTAAAAACCTGTTGGAAGGTGTTCACGCTCCTTGTGATATTTTCCACATAATATTTTCCCTTGACCATCACGATCCTGTCGAGCCCCGCAGGCGAACACACCCAAATATTGTCTGACCGGTCACGGTGAAGATAGCTGGCAAAGTTTTCCGACAGGCCGTCCCTTGTTGTAAAGTGGCGCAGAAGCGTCAGCCTGTCTTCAGCGTGGGAGAATAAATAGATCCCGTGGTCCCTTGTTCCAACCCATATATTTCCTTGCGGCCCAACGGTGATCGAGCGCGGCGCCGCTCCCCGGAGCGCGTTATCATACTCCTCCAACAGCTGAAAATAGTGGTCAGCATTCCTGCCGGATACACGAAAAAGAAACAATTTGCCGGCGCGTGTAACTACCCAAAGTCGATCACCAATAATGGAGGCTTCATCGGCCAGGTAGCCAAGCGGCGCATATTTAACCTCCCCGCTTTGTAGTTGAACAGTCAGTTTGTCCGATACCGCGATGATATTTTGCGCGCTGTCGTGAAGAAGACAGGAGAACCCGTTTGCCGCCGAGGTATCTCTCATAGTGAGCGTGGTAGAAAAACGCATAAGCCGGTTATCCACATTCACTTTATACATCTCGAACCACTTGGTGAGATAAAGTTTGCCGCCAACAGAAGCCATATTCGTAAAAGAACCCTCTTTGCCACCGTGGAATATTTTTTCGAATCGGCCGGTATGAAGCAGGATTTCATTGCGATTAAAATCATAGAGCCAAACCGAGTCACTGGTATCGTCGACATCCAGGATCGTACTTCTGAATCCCCCCGGCAACTCGGTGTATAGCCCGATGTCCTGGTTCACGAGTTTGCTAATACCGCTGTGAGCACCGGCAAGCCAGATGATATTTTCCCTGTCCTCAAGCATCGATTCCTGTTCATTTTCGGCCAGGCCGGTCTGCGTGGTAAATAATTTGCTGCGGCCGCTGCGATCTATTCGCACCACGCCGTTAAAGGCCAGGAGCCAGGTATTTCCCTGGCGATCAAAAAAAATGTTGGCTGCCTTGCTGTGTGACGGTAGATGATAAAGGCCGACGGCGTCAGCGAGATGAACCGATTTGGAATCAAATGAAAGATTTGCCACGCGGAATATTCCGTTTTGCGTTGATAAGAGGATATTGCCGTCGGGCGCCACAGAAACAAAATATATCGGGTCTTCGCTCCTGGTCACAATCGATTTCCCCGTTTTCAGGTCATAGACCATAAAGAGGCAGTTCCGGGAGAACGTATGGATATTCGGATCTGACGAGATATACAATTTCCCCCCCGATTCTGCTCCGTGAATGAGATTGATGACAGACCGGCCGCTCATGTGGTCATCCACTTCGACTTTGTCGAACCGGTTTTTATTAAACCTGTATAAGCCTTCATCGGCCAGCGCATAATAAAAGCCGTCACTGCACCGGATGAGTTGATTGATGACGGGCACGAAGTCATCCGCAGTCCTGCTGCTTTTGATAACTCCATGAACAAGATATTGCAGGCGACGGGTATTGGGAATGATCCATAGCGAATCGTCTCCGAGTTCGATAATCTGGTTGACAAGGCTTGCCGCCAGGCCATTTTCGGTAGAGTAATTCGTAAACCGTGAACCATCGTAAACGCTCAGTCCGCCAAAAGTGGAGATATAGAGTTTCCCGCGGGAGTCCTGGAATATGAAACGAGTTCGGTTATTAATCAGTCCGTCCCGCGGCGTGTAGGTGATGATGTCGGCACGCTGCGCGAAGACCTGGGAAAAGGCAATCATCCACGCAAGAAAAAGGGCCGACCGTTGCATATTTAAATTTAAAAAAAAATCACGCAGCGGAGTGACCGTTTATCAGTAAAATATCCAGAGCAGGATTGGACGCGAACACGTGTCAATCAGGGGGCGGATCGCTTCAAGAAAACGGGGAGAAGTCATGGCGCAGCCACAGCTGTTGCAGATGGGAACGGGCCATGTCTCCCCATCAGGCACGCAGTCATGCGCGTGCAGAACAATATGACGCGAAAGGGAATTACTATTGGTGCTGTCAAGCCCATAAAGTTTATAGGCAATGCCGAAAATTCCGTGATAACAGGCGCCAATCTGGTAGCGTCCAAGGGCAGTGCAACTACTGCCGCAGGAATTGGAAAACCGGGGGTAAAAGCTGTAGCCGGCAGGCCCGTGGCCATGCGCGACCAACCCGCTCCGTATAATGGAGTCGTGCATCGCATCATAAACAAAAAAACGATTCCTGCCCGATGGCAACTTCATGTCGATTAGAAAAAAAAGACGCTGGTTAAATTTTTTCCGGTTGCCAAATGCGCGGAGAGCGAAGACTTTTTCACGGAGCCTTGCGCGTTCGGATAAATCAGGAGGATCCGACCTATACTTGTGCGTGCCCACATGGCCGTACAGAATGCTGTAGTAGTAGTGCCCAGCTATGACGACTGCAGACAACGCAATAGCCATCGGGGGAATGAGTAGCAGACGCAGCCACCTCATGTTGTGCGGAGTTGGTCATCAACAGGACGCCCTTTGCACTTTTTTCCACAATGAAATGATGTTAAGAAAAATAAAAACTGCAGTCTCGCGATCAATGTACCTGTAAAACGTCTTCCATCATTTTTCTCGCGGAATCGATGATGCCCTGGGCGTCGTAATTGCATTCATGGTGAAGTTCCTTGAGTGTGCCATGCTCAACCACCCGGTCGGGTATGCCCAGGATTTTGAATGCCGGGCTATAATGATGCGTTGCGGCGAATTCCAAAACGGCAGAACCAAAGCCACCGGTTACCGTTCCATCTTCGACGGTGATGATCCGGTCGAATTTCCCAAAAATTTCATGGAGCATGAGCTCATCCAGCGGTTTTGCAAAGCGCATGTCATAGTGGGCGGGATCAAGCCCCTCGGTCCGCAGCTCACGTATCGCAGCGGTTACAAAATTGCCGGGGTGGCCGAGTGAAAGGATCGCGAGGCCATGGCCGTCCTTAAGCTTTCTGCCCGTGCCGATGATAATTTCCTTCATTGGCGTCTTCCATTCGGACATGACGCCCTCGCCACGCGGGTAACGAATGACAAACGGATGCTTTGTCGAATCAAGTTGCGCGGTGTACATCAGGTTTCGAAGTTCTGATTCGTTCATGGGCGCGCTGACGATCATGTTGGGAACACAACGCATGTACGCGATATCGAAAGCGCCATGGTGAGTCGGGCCATCTTCGCCTACGAGCCCCGCACGGTCAAGGCAAAATATCACGGGGAGATCCTGGATTGCCACATCATGGACTACCTGGTCATAAGCCCGTTGCATGAACGTAGAATAGACATTGCAGAATACTTTCATGCCCTGCGTAGCCATGCCTGCGCTGAGCGTAACGGCATGCTGTTCGCAGATCCCGACGTCAAAGGCGCGCTCCGGCATTTTTTCCATCATGAATTTCAATGAGGACCCGCTGGGCATGGCAGGAGTGATGCCGAATATTTTGTTGTTGGCTTCGGCAAGTTCGATGATCGTCTGCCCGAATACGTCCTGGTACTTCGGCGGCTGCACCGTTTCGTATTTTTTCTTGTAGATCTCGCCGGTGATTTTGTCGAACAGGCCGGGGGCATGCCATTTTGTTTGGTCCTTTTCTGCCAGCGAATACCCTTTGCCTTTCACGGTAAGGATGTGCAGGAGTTTGGGGCCGGGGATGTTTTTAAGGTCGCTCAGCGTGTCGACAAGCTTCATTAAATTGTGGCCATCGATTGGCCCGAAGTAGCGCAGGTTGAGTGATTCAAAAAGATTGCTGCTGCGGTTGACAAAACTCTTGATGCTGTGTTCAATCTTGCTGGCTACGTCACGGCTAAACCGGCCGCCGACCGGGAGCTTTCCAAGCGCCTTCCAAATATCATCTTTCAGGCGGTTGTACGTTTGCGACGTGGTAATGTCCGTCAGGTATTCCCTAAGCGCCCCGACGTTCGGGTCGATGCTCATGCAATTGTCATTCAGGACGATTAAAAGATCAGTGTCGGAGACGCCGGCGTGATTCATGCCTTCAAAGGCGATCCCTGCCGTCATTGCGCCGTCTCCGATAATCGCGACTGTTTTCCTGTCTTTTTCGCCCTTGTATTTGGCGGCCATGGCCATCCCGAGAGCTGCACTGATCGATGTTGATGAGTGACCAACGCCAAAAGTATCGTAAGGGCTTTCCGAACGTTTGGGAAATCCGCTGATACCTTTGTATTTGCGATTGGTGATAAAATTGTCGCGGCGACCGGTCAGGATCTTATGGCCGTATGCCTGGTGGCCGACATCCCAAACCAACTGGTCATCAGGCGTGTTAAAAACGTAGTGAAGAGCAGTAGTCAGCTCGACTACGCCGAGACTGGCCCCGAAATGGCCGCCGTGCACACTCACCACGTCTATGATATACTGGCGGAGTTCATCCGACAATTGCTGCAGTTGTTCGCGGTTCAAGGTCTTCAGATCGGCAGGGCTGTTGATTGTTTTGAGCAAGGCCCCCGGGGCAATATCCATCTGCTGGTTTTTAAATGTTAAAGTTACGCTTTTTTTCCCCGGAGTAAGAGGGAAACCAAGGTCAATACCACCGACAGGCTACCTATTTGGCCATTAATACAAAAGAACGAAATGTGCCATTAGAAAAGTATATTTTTGAATCGAGACCTTCTATTTATGGCAAAAGGAATTTCACGGTATTATTGGTGGTGCCAGGTTGGCGGGTGGAGCTTTTTAGGCCTCACCATGTTGTTCTTCGCACATACTTTTGAGCAGAAGGTTTCTGTCATCTACCTCTGGCGCACAGTAACGGTAATCATGGCGGGAATTATCAGCACTCACCTGCTCCGCGAGTTTATCAAGAAAATGAACTGGCTATCGCCCCCCATTGAAAAAATTCTTCCGAAACTCATCATCGCGGTAATCATCACGACGCTTGTTTTTATCCTTTTCCAAATGAGCGTATACCAGGTGTTCAATCTCTATGAGCAGCACGAAAACCGGATCAAGCCCGATTTCATCACAAGGCTGCTTGCCAACGTCCTCGACAGGGGGCTATACATTTTACCATGGACGCTGATCTATTATTTTTATCACTATATCGACAAGAGCCGAAAACAGCAGGTAGATACGCTGAAGATGGAGGCGCTTGTCAAGGAGCTTGAACTCAAAACGATCAAGTCGCACATCAACCCGCATTTTATATTCAACGCGCTGAACAGTATCCGTGCTTTGATCGACGAGAACCCGAATCGTGCACGGACGGCCATCACCGAACTGAGCAATATCCTCCGCAGCAGCATGCAGGCGGAAAAAATGGAAACGGTTTCGTTCGAAAAAGAGTTGAATATTGTAAAGGATTATCTCGCACTGGAACATATCCGCTTCGAGGACCGACTGAAAGTAGAGTACGACATCGATGAAGAGACGCTTGATCAGCCGATACCCCCCATGATGCTTCAAACATTGGTCGAAAACGCGATCAAGCATGGCATCAGCAAACAGGTGAACGGTGGCAGGGTAAAAATAATTTCCGACTTCAAAGATGATTACCACGAACTGGTCATTCAGAATACCGGCTATCTCAACGGATCTCTTTACGACGATGGCTTCGGCCTGACCAGTACAAAAAACCGCCTCCAATTGCTTTTCGGCGACAAAGCCAATTTTGACATCCGCGAAATCAGCGGCAACACCGTCGAAGCCACCGTCTTGATTCCCATTGTCGTTTAATCAAAAGCTCCCCCTGGATACTCTTGTGTATTTGCCATCGCCATTAAAATGATGGAGGAGTTTTTGGTTTATATTATAAACTACTTTAGATTTGAGATAAATTTATAGATTGTGAAACAGAATTGGATGTTATGGACCCTGTTGACGTGGACGCTTGGCGGCGCAGCCCAAACTACAATTCATGGGAAGGTCAGGGATACCAAAAGTCACCCGGTACCGGGCGCCAGTATCAGCATCAAAAATACCTATGAGGGCGCAACCAGCGACTCTTCGGGAAATTTCAGCTTTACCACCCTGGAGCATGGCGATTTCCTACTGACAGTTACCAGTCAGGGATATAATGACTTTCAGCAGCCCGTCACGCTCAACAACCAGCCCATCACGGTTTCAGCGATAGTCAAAGAAAAGCTTGACGAAATGCGCGCCGTGACAATCACGGCCGGTTCGTTTGCAGCCGGCGATTCCAAACGCGCGGCTGTCCTCAGCTCCCTGGATGTCGCCACGACCGCGGGATCCAATGCAGATATCACGGCGGCGCTCAAAACCCTGCCTGGCACCAGCCAGGTGGGCGAACAGGAGGGCTTATTCGTGCGCGGTGGCGCCGGCTACGAGACCAAACAGTTTATCGATGGTGAACTGGTCAACAACCCCTATTATTCCAGTGTCCCCGACCTGGCCCAGCGCGGTCGGTTCTCTCCTTTCCTGTTCAAGGGAACGGTTTTCAGCACCGGCGGATACTCGGCCTTATATGGGCAGGCGCTTTCCTCTGCGCTTCTCCTGGAATCTATCGACCTCCCGGACCACTCGGAGATCGACGCTTCATTTTCGCCGCTTTTTGTCGGCGCCGGTACGCAGCAGTTGGCGAATAACAAAAAGTCTTCCTGGGGCATCAACTATGGCTATACCAATTTGCAACTTTATTTTGACGCCGTTCGCCAGGATATCGACTATTTCAGGGTGCCGCAGGTCCATACCGCAGATGCCAATTTCCGCATCAAGACGAAAAGCGGCGGGATGATCAAATACTACACCACATTTAGCTACAACCAGCTTGGTATTCGCCGACCGGATGTCGACAGCGCCGATCTTAAAGATGCATTCGGTCTTAGAAACTATAACTGGTATAACAACCTGACTTGGAAAGAGTATCTGAAGAATGGATGGAAAATGAATCTGGGGGCCAGCTACAGTACCAATAAGGACAATATCCTGCAGCAGGTACAAAACGGAGGCGATCAACCGCAGGCTTTTTCGGATTCGGCCTTTTGGATGGCGTACAAAAATTTCACGCTCGTTCATCGCCAGGATCTTTCGCAGGCAAAAGCGGTATTCGAAAAAAAGCTGGGCGGAATCAGTGCCATTCGGTTCGGTAGCGAATGCTGGTACAGCTACGACAACAGCAATTTCAATGATACATTCCGGGCAAAACTCCGCGACAACTACACCGCTGTATTCGCCGAATCCGATATCTATCTGACCAACGAGATCGCAGCGAAAATCGGCGGTCGTGTCGAATACTCCTCGATTTTAAATAAATCGGATATCGCGCCGCGTGTCTCTTTGGCTTACAAAACGGGCAAGGATGCCCAGGTTTCCATGGCATATGGCATTTTCTACCAGAAGCCGGAAAACTCCCAGCTCGATTATGCCACGAATCTTGGGTATACGCGAGCGACTCATTATATCATCAACTACCAGAAAATGTCGAATGACCGGATCTTTCGCGTAGAAGCTTATTACAAAAAATATGACGACCTGGTTAAAACCGTTCCCCTTTTCTATAGCTTCTACACGACTTTTAACAATGCGGGAAGCGGATATGCGCAGGGCATAGACTTTTTTTGGAGGGATAAAAAAACGATCAAGAACTTTGATTACTGGATCAGCTATTCCTACCTCGATACGAAGCGCGACTACCTGAATTATCCCAAACAGCTGATGCCAAACTATGCGGCAACGCATACGGCCTCGATCGTGATGAAGCGGTTTATCACAAAAATTAAAATGGGCCTCAATGTGACTTACAGCTATGCTTCCCCGAGGCCATACTACAATTTGATGCTTGACAATACCAACAAATTTTATATCGCCGACCAGGGAAAAACAAAGGATTACAACAGCATGAACTTCAGCGCGGAATATGTACCGAGTGCAGGCAATATCAAGGCAAAAACATTTCTCGTGCTCTTTGCCAGTGCCACCAATGTGTTGGGATATAATGCCATTTACGGTTATAATTATTCGTTCACCGGCTCCGAGAAACAGGCGATAACCCCTCCTGCAAAGCGGTTTTATTTTGTCGGGCTTTTCCTAAGTTGGGGAGTGGACAGGAGCCAGGATGCAATCAACAACAACCTGTAACCATGAATATCATCACAAGACAAACCAATTTTATTCAAAACATAAAAAATCAACAAATGAAAAAGTTAGTTCTCTTTTCGCTGGTTCTATGCGCGGCCTGGTCCTATGGACAAAGTCCGAGATACACTGAGGCCATGAAAAAAAATCTTGACCTGATGGACTCGGCAAAGACAACCGCAGATTTTCAAAATGTGGCTAATGCATTTGACCGGATTGGCGAAGCAGAAAAAAATCAGTGGCTCCCTTTTTACTACGCAGGTCTTGCGCTTACGCGTATCGGTTGGATGGATGAGAAGGTCGATAAGGATGCGAACGCCGAAAAGGTAAAGGCGGAATGCGACAAGGCTGAAGCCATCGAAAAAAACGCGGAGATCCTCACCATTCGGAACATGGCGGCCACCCAGGAGATGTTGGTCGATCCACAGACCCGCTGGCAGAACTATGGAATGGAAGCCAGTGCGGACCTTCAAAAGGCAATCCAACTCGATCCCAACAACCCGCGCATTTATTATTTGCAGGGGATGAGCATATTTAATACGCCCGAACAATTTGGCGGCGGCAAAGACAAGGCCAAACCGATATTCGAAAAATCGATTGAGCTCTATAAGAAAGAACAGTCGAAGCCCCTGTATCCAAACTGGGGCAGGGACCAGGCTGAAAAAATGCTGGCTCAATGCCAATAAGCCGCGCGACCTTCAGCCAGGAATCAAATAGCATGTTAACCACTTAACCAGCTCATATGCCAGAAGATAATTTTTCGCCGGAGGACAGCATCCAGGTGATCCAGTCAATGATAGATAAAACCAAGGCATCGGTTGCCGACAACAGTTTTTATTTCTTGTTGTGGGGATGGCTGGTCTTTGTTGCCTGCGTTAGTCAATTTGTGCTTAAAGTTATTGTTGACTCGCGCTGGCACCCGATTGTCTGGAGCGTCAACATCATCGGTATCGTTCTGTCCATTTACCACAGCGTCCATGAGGAGAGAAAAAGACGCGTGCGGAATTATATCGATGAATGCCTGGATTATCTCTGGATCAGCATTGTGGTCTCTTATGTGCTATTTGGGCTGGCTTTTGCCCGCATCGGTTGGGAGAACTGTTACACGTTTTATATGATGCTTTACGGCCTAGGAAGCTTTGTTACGGGACGCCTGCTCAAAGTGCAGCCACTTGTATGGGGAGCAATAGCCAGCTGGGCGCTCGCCGTGGTGTCCACCTTTACCCGATTTGATATCAATATCCTGCTTTGCGCTGCGGCGATCCTGTTCAGCTATATTATCCCGGGATATCTCCTTCGCAAAAAATACAGGGAACAACACTAAACATTCAGTCATGACGGAAGAAAAAAAGCTCACGGAAAAAGAAAGTCTCGAGATTATCACGAGCATGATCACCAGGGCGAAATGCGCATATGATGAAACCGGCGTCAGTGCGCTGATGTGGGGGATCATCGTGGTCTTTTGCAGCCTGGTGACGTTTTTTAATGATTACCTGCATTGGCAATGGCTGAATTATGTCTGGCTGCTCACCGCCGCAGCGGTTATCCCGCAGGTCGTGATCGCAATACGTGAGAGAAGGCGGCGGAGATACAAGTCCTATGATTCGGTCACGATGAGCGCCATCTGGATTAGTTTTGGCGTTGGCCTTCTTTTGTTTTCGTACTTCGCGGGCTTGTACAATGTCCCGCATGCCGAATCAGTCTACCTGATGTTTTATGGCATCCCCACTTTCACGACGGGCATGATGACCAATTTTAAGCCGATGACCTGGGGCGGCATCGCCTGCTGGGTCATCTGTATCATCAGCTTCTATGTTCATTTTCCGGATACCATGCTGCTTACGGCCATCGCTGCCATCATTGCCTGGTTTATCCCCGGCCTGATGTTAAGAGCAAAATACCTGCAGCTAAAAAAAGAAAATGTTTAAGGACCTGGATCCCATATTGCATTCCCAACTCAGGCTCGCCGTGATTAGCCTGCTCATTTCCCTGAAAGAGGCGGAGTTTACTTACATCCGGGAGGAGACGAACGCTACCGCGGGGAACCTGAGTGTCCAGATCAATAAACTTAAGGAAGCCGGTTATATCGAAGTAATCAAACAATTCAAGGACAATTATCCGCAGACTATCTGTAGGATAACGACAGCCGGGTTCAAAGCATTCGAAGACTATGTTAAGAGTCTCCAAACCTATCTCAGTGTAAAAAAATGAAGCCTTCCGGTTTAACGGAAGGCTTAGGGAATAGTACCTCTGTAAACCAAACGAATCTTAGCTTTTTATTAAATGGAGCGTCATTCTTTCGTTGCTGTTGACGATGATTTCGAGCGTGTAATCACCAGGTAGAAGCCGGTTGGTGCCCTTGAGTTCATACCGGTTCTCGCCATCATTCGCTTCGGTCGATTTTCTCAAGATCTCACTTCCGTCTTTTCCCATAACCTTCATCACAACATAAGAGCTTTGCTTGAGCTGCACATTGACGGCGATATCGTTGATCGAAGGATCCGGCGTAACGCTGATTGCCTGGACGCTTTTGCTATTAAAAGATCGAACAATTAAAATCTTTGAATATACTGCCTGCTGGTTTGCATCCGTCTGCTTTAGTCTGTAGTAAAGATCATTGTTACGCGCAAGCGACGCCTTAAAATTATCGTCAAAATAAAAACCATTTAGAGCAGAAGTTTCCTGGCGCGCTTCGCCAACTTTTTCAAAATTGATTCCGTCCGTACTTCTTTCTATATCAAAATGGTTTGAAAAGTTCAGGGCGTTAATGTTCCAGTGCAGTGTGACCGAATTGCGCTCGTAGGTCGCGTTAAAGCTGACCAGCTTTTCGGTCAGGATAGTCCGCACGGAAAGTTTTGCGCTGCTGTTGCCAGTCGTATCGTGACTGAGTGATGTTAGCGGGGTAGAAAAAACTCCGGCTGATATAAAAGCCAGGCCCTGAATGACCAGGATGCGTTTAAACAAATGTTCCATCGTTGCAAATTTCAGAAGTTTAATAATAAAAATAAATACGCGGGGAACGCGTCAACCTGGAGTTCACAGGATGGAAATTACGTTTAAGGAGCAGTGTGGTCGAAAGGTTATTCAGTTGCCGGATGGGTTAACCGGCTGACCATTCAGGTAGAGGATTTAGAGAATCTAGGCTTTTGGATTTGGGGCCAGAAAGGGATCTTCCTGCCGGGAAAAAGTTAGTAAGAATAGACAATAAAGATAATTCGTAGATTTTACTAATGCAATAGGCAGCCAAAAAAAACCCTGGAATTTCATAATTGGCTGTCAATCATTCCTCAGTTTCCTCTATGCTCTCGTCTTCCGCGTTGGCCAGCACCGCCGGCGTCATTTTTTTCAACGGGTTCTGTCGGCTTTCCGTATAACCCTGGCGGGTATTGATGATATCAATGCAGGCATAGATTGCGGCCAGGAAGGAAGAAATATCTGCCTTGTTTTTACCCGCAATGTCAAATGCGGTGCCATGATCGGGAGAGGTTCTGACCGCAGGAAGACCAGCAGTAAAATTTACGCCTTCGCCGATGGCAAAGGATTTAAACGGAATTAGTCCCTGGTCATGGTACATGGCGAGAACGCCATCGAATTTCCTGTATTGATTGCGGGCAAAGAATGCATCCGCGCTATAAGGACCGAAGACAAGCATATTATGTTTGGCGTCCTTGATTGCAGGCTTGATGATATCTTCTTCCTCCCTGCCGATAACCCCTTCGTCGCCGGCGTGAGGGTTGAGACCAAGTACCGCTATTTTTGGCTTGTCAACCCCGAAATCTTTTTGCAGGCTGGCATTGAGGATATTCAGTTTGGAGAGAATGACTTCGCGGCTTATTGTCGAAGCGATGTCCTTTACCGGGACATGCTCAGTCACGAGGCCGACCCGCATGTTTTCAGCAACCATGAGCATCAGCACGTCGTTCACGCCAAAACTATGCTTGAGAAAAGGTGTATGCCCGGGGTAGGAAAAATTGGCGGACTGGATGTTCTTTTTATGAATGGGTGCCGTTACCAGGCCCTGGATCTTGCCCTGCCTGAGTGCTTCCACAGCTGCTGTTAATGATTTGACGGCATAGAGACCGCCAGCCTCGGTCAGCTGCCCGGGCGTGATGGCCACCTCCTCTTCCCAACAATTGAAAATGTTGACCTGCTTCTGGTTGATCCTGTTGAATTCCTTTGTGCTCTGGTAGTTCAAATTGATCTCAGGGATCGACTTGCGGTAAAAATTGATGAGCTTGTTGGACGCAAATATGACTGGCGTGCACAGCTCAAGCAAGCGATGGTCAGAAAAGGTCTTGATTACCAATTCGGTCCCGATACCGTTGATGTCCCCAATTGATATACCGATCAGTGGCCGGTGCTGTGGTGCATTCATGCTTTCAATTTCGTACGCCAAATTACGAAATTATCCCGTTGGGCCATCCGGAGCCATGCTTTGGCAAGCTGCAATGATGCAATGAACTATTTTTGCAGCCGGATATGTATACGCTCAAAAAGTCACTCGGCCAGCATTTTCTTCATGACGAGAACGTTTGCCGCAAGATCGTGACGGAATTAAAAAGGCATTCCTTTACACGGCTCCTTGAAGTGGGCCCGGGATCTGGCGCGCTGACCAAATACCTTCTCGAACTGCCCGGCGTCGATTTTAAGGCAGTGGAAATTGACAATGATAAAGTCAGTTTTTTGGAAAAGACATTTCCTGGTCTCACCGGAAAGCTGATCGAATCAGATTTCCTGCGCATTTCAAAACCTTTTCCCGGGAACTTTACCATCGTCGGCAACTTCCCCTATAACATATCCTCGCAGATCGTATTCAGGATCCTTGACTGGAGGGACAGCGTAGAATGCATGATCGGAATGTTCCAGAAAGAGGTAGCCCAGCGAATATGCGCAGAGCCGGGCGGCAAGGTTTACGGCATCATCAGCGTTCTCACGCAGGCGTTTTATGAACCTACCTATCTGTTCGAGGTGAGCGAGAAATCATTTACGCCCCCGCCCAAGGTCAGGAGCGCGGTGATCAGGCTGCTTCCTAGACAAAAAGCCATTGTCAATCCGGCACAGGAGCAAAATTTCAGGCTCCTGGTCCGCACCGCATTTAACCAGCGGCGAAAAACCATGCGAAACGCCGTCAAGCAACTATTTGATGAAGAAATTCTGCGGGATGATCTATTCGAAAAACGGGCGGAACAACTTTCCGTCTTTGAATTCAGCGAACTGTCCCTTTCGATGAAAAACCAAAAATATGCCTGACATGACAAGAAAAGTAATCGTAACGGCAAAAGTCGATGCGTACCTGATCGAGCGGCTCACGCGCCAGGGTTACGAAGTATTGCACCTGCCGCAAGTAACATATGGTGAGCTGGAAGGCCTTGTCATCGACGCGGAAGGGTTGATCGTGACCACGCGAATGCCGATTGACCGCAACCTGATCGACAAGGCGCCAAAGCTGAAATGGATCGGGAGACTCGGCAGTGGCATGGAACTGATCGACACAGCATACGCAGAAAGCAAAAATATAAAGTGTGTCAGCAGCCCCGAAGGCAATCGTAATGCC
>JAJPJP010000320.1 GCA_021324175.1 Chitinophagia bacterium | reverse complement strand
CGGTGCAAAAAAATATTCCCAATTTAAGTTATTTCCTTGGGGTGGCGATTCTTATTTTTCAGGAGGGAACAATGCAGATTTCCAGTCAGGATTTTTTCTCGATCTTCAAAAGAAGATCGCATGTGTATTTTTTACCCCCTTCGACGAGAGCCTGGAATTCAACAACAGGTTGTCCAAATTGATGATAAACGGAGAAGAGTGAGGCGTAACGAAAAATCCAAATAATGCCTCGAGGATGAACGGCGGATGAAAACAAGCGCATTTTTGCAACGATTAATGATCATTATGACCCGGAGCGGAGTTTAATTCCGCCTGAACCACTCTTCTAATATCCTGGAATCTGTTTCAGCACAATTTTCCCCGCTGAATTTTCCTGGTCGATCTGATCAATTGGAATTGGAAAGTACTCGCTCTTTCCCGTCGTGAAACTGATGCCCTGGTATTGGGCGGGATGCAGCACACCCTCGACAATAGCCATCTGGTCAAGCACAGTCGTCATATAGCCAGCCGAAGGATAAATTGCATTTCCTGCCTGCCATCTCTGGAGGTCAAAAAAACGTTGCCCTTCCATCGAAAATTCCAACCTCCTTTCAAAGATGATCGCCTTCATCGCTGTCGAAGCGTCAGGAAAGGGAACGGGATAAAGGCCAATCTTGTATTTATCCGCCGGAATCGTTCCGCCTAGATAAGTATAGCTGACTGCGTCAAAGGTCCCATTGAGATAAACCATTCCTGTTGGACTTGCAGCCCTCGCTCTGACCATATTTACATAAGTAGCTGCCTGCGATAGATCCTGTGGTGAGCCCAGGACATCACATTCCGCATCCCAAAGTAGCACGTCGGCAAAGCGAATCAGGTTAATATTATTCGCATCCAGCTCAACATTAGCCCAGTTGGTACTGACGTCAGAATATTTCCCCTGTTGCGACTTGGCATAAACATTTTTCTTTGGACTAAAGTGGCCATCATCTTCAGGACTCCGGATCCATACATCCCCGGGATGCGGGCCCCAGTCGAGATAGGGTATTCCAGCCCTCCCGATGGCCCAGTCAATGCGCGGATCAAGATTGCCTGTATAAGGAGTGGTTGGATCACTGACGTGGGGAGGAGATTGCCATGAACCATCCATTAAAGGCATTCCGTTCGCGTCAGTCTTATAAGCATCCGCCAAATCCTGTTGGGGATTGAAAAACCCGCAGCACGCACCCGGGCCGCCACCGTAGGGAAAATTCAGATTATCGCCGAACGCTTTTCCGCCAGCGGGTCCCGAGCCGTCATTAACTGATATTTGTGCAGCAAAAACAGATTCGGAACTGTTCTTTGCTTGGGGATCCGCGTTAAAATTTTCCTGGTAGTTCGTCTGCAAGGCATAGGGTGCTCCCAATGGAGTCGTTCCATTTTTGATCACATCATCGAGTAAAGTTTTCGCCTGGTCATACTTTCCTTCAAACAGATAGACTTTTCCGAGAAAAGCTTCTGCTGCATATTTGTTGGCCTGCCCCTTGTTCGGTTGGGTTTTAGGCAGGTTGTCAACTGCATATTGAAAATCAGATTCGATCATCGGCCAGATTTCAATGTAATTTTTCGCCGCATCAATGTTCGGCGGATTGGGATTTTGCACCCCAACAGATTCATCTACATAGGGAGGATAGTGAAAGACTTTCCGGAGTTCAAAATGAAAATATGCGCGAAGGAAAAGCGCCTCTGCCCTGTATTCTGTAGTGTCGTCTGAGGAAAGGCCTGACGCAACCCGCATGACCCTCAGAACAGAATTGCACCGTTGTATCGCGTCGTACATTGCATCGAATTTCTGGCTTACGTAAGAATTATTTGGCAAACAGTTCCATTGCACGATGTTGATGAGGTCGGACTGGTCTTCCGTCGTTGAGCCCTTATACGCGTCATCGGCGGCCACGCTGCCGTAGGTCCAGTTATCCGCGGCGGAGCCCCATCCGGAATTAAGCAATCCTTGTCCGTCAAGACCTGCATACGCGCCTATAAGAATCCCCTGGACCCCCGCCCTGGTCGCAAGGATGTTTGGATAAAGCACACCAATCGGCGGCTTACTGAGAAAGTTTTTGCCACAGGCTATCATAAGAGCTATCAATGTGATGCTCGCAGGAATTATCCACCGATAGAGGGACTTTCTCATATTTGCAGTCTTGAAAAGTATGGAATTAAGTTAACAAAAATATCCCGTAGAAAATAATTTAATGGCCCCGGTCAGGGATTCGCATTCCTTGTTAATATCTTTTTTAAAATTCATAAATAGTATTCTAGAATTCATAAGTGATTGCCCATCGCGGCCACGTAGTTTTATCCAATCAATCTAAATGATCGACCCGGAAGTGAGAAGGCGTTCTAATCGTAGTGTAAGGGAAGGATTGATAAGATTCACCGATGGGTAGTCGGGGTGGGCCTGCAGAGTCATGGGCGTTGGCCCGGGCGGTGAAGCAGGAAGATCCCGTGGTAACACGGGGTTGTTGCCAAGCGATGTACGACCGATTAGAGGGCTAATCGCAAATTATGCGAACTGGCCCTCTTTTGTTTATGCCATGGCGAAAAGTAATGTAAAAATAAAGATTGCAACTGATTTGGGTCATTCAAACCATCCAAACATATCCTGTAGGCTTAATGCCCCTTTCTGATTCGCATGATAATCGCGAAGCACACCGCCCTCCTGGAATTGGATAAGCCGCGAACCATACTGATGAGCGTATTTTAGGTTGTGGGTGATGCAAAGCGCAGTCAGATGAAATTCCTTGATCAGGCGATCAGCCAGGTTAAGAATCAATGCTGAAGATTTGGGATCCAGTGCGGCTGTAGGCTCATCAAGTAACAATATGTTCGCAGTATCCATTACAGACATTAACAAGGTCAGAGCCTGGCGCTGCCCGCCCGAAAGGGACCCCATCAGCAGGTCAATTTTATTCTCGAGACCCATACCCAGTTTCGCGATCATATCGCGAACCCTTTGTTTAAAGCCGGCGTCGATTCCAATCACCAGTTTTTTGGGTTGGGTCCTTAAAGCCGCCAATCGAAAGTTATCCAGTATGCTGAGATCTGACGCTGTTCCCGTATATGGGTTTTGAAATACTCTCGCTATCCACTTACTTCTTTTATATTCTGCCAGGCCAGTCACGTCCTTGCCGCCAAGGATGACATGACCGTCACTCGCTTTTTCTGCGCCTGCAAGAATATTTAACAAAGTGGTCTTCCCCGAACCATTGGCGCCGACAATCACCGCGAATTCGCCCTTCTCAATCCGCAAATTGATATTTCGAAGCGCAGCCACTTCGTTTGCTTCTCCTCTGTTAAATACTTTCGATATATTCTCTAGTTCTATCATTATTTTTTTTTCAGTGCGCTGCTAACCCGGGGCAAGGCAACAATGATGAGAACGAAGACCGCGGTAGCCAACTTCAACAAATTGGGATCTACCCCCGATGCCAGCGTGAGAGCGAGAACCAACTGAAAAATAAGACTTCCCAAGATCACGAGAACCAATTGGGCGGCAATCGATTTTATGTTTAACCAAGTCTTCAGCGCGTTGGCGATCAGGACAGACCCGAGGCCAACGATGACAATGCCGATTCCCATATTGAAATCTGCAAAACCCTGGAATTGCGAAACAAGAAAACCGCTTAGCGCCGTTAGTCCATTGGCCATTGCGAGGCCAATAATTTTCATTCGGTTGTTATTAATACCAAGTGCTTTTACCATGGACTCACTGCTACCGGTTGCACGCATCGCTATGCCAAAATCGGTTCGCAAAACGAAGGTCAGTAACGTCACTAGCGCAATGATAAAGATCATTCCGACAACGAGGTTGTTTGAAATTTCGGCGCTAAATACCGTAATGAGATTAAAAATAGAGGAAGTCCCAATCAGCGGAATATTGGATCGGCCAAGGATCACCAGGTTAATGGAATAAAGGCCGGTCATTACCAATATTCCGGCAAGAAGGGCTTCTATCCTGAGGACTGTATGAATCAGGCCCGTCAGCATGCCACCAATCGCACCAGCAGCGATGCTCGCAAGCATGACAAGTATCAGTGGAACGTGCTGCGATAATAAAACAGCCGTCACCGCTGCGCCCAATGTATAGCTCCCGTCGGTCGTAATATCAGGAATATTGAAAATCTTCATGGAAATGAATACACCCATGCACATGGTCCCGAGACAAAGAGAGAGCTGTAAAGCCTGTAAATAAAACGTCATTGCGCTGTGACGGGTTGGAAGTCTGAAGGTATAGACAAATTGTAAAACTTTGCTACTTCAGGATTGAAAACTCTTTTTCTGACTTTTATCATTTCCCAATGAAATCCTGCTTTGTCGTTTGATTTCAGATATTGCGCGGCCTGCTCGCCGGCCTGGTAACCCCACTGATAAATATCAGCACCATAAGCCACCAGCGCGCCCCGGGACACAAGGCCGGCTTCACTCGTAAATATGGGAATCTTGGCCTGTTTGCATAATTTATCAATCGACTCAAATGAAGAGAATACAACATTATCTGGATTGGCAAAAAAAGCGTCAATGTCTTTGTTTAAGAGTGCCGAAGTTACCAGCTGTACATCGGCGGAACTGTTGACAGGAAGAGAAACGAGCGTAATGTGGTTATCCTTTGCAAGAGCAGTAATCCTATTGATCGCCTCGACCGACTGTGGTTCGGCCTGATTAAACACCATGCCAACTCTTAAATCCCCCGATTTCGGCTTTATGATTTTCGGAATGAGTAAAAAAGAAGTGTCAATATAATCCAGATTTTCACCCACGCCCATTAAATTGGCGGGCGCGTTTCCTTTATCATCCAACACCCTCATTAATGCTGGTGTTGGGGCTACCATCATAAAAATCGGGACTGTCTTTGTTCTTTGAACAGCCGTGATAGCGGTTAGGGAGGCGTTTGCAGCGATCAGCGTCACGTCTTGATCAATAAAATAATTAATGATTTGAGTCAGCGTCGGAATATTGCCCTGTGCATTCCTGTAAAGAATTTTAATCGTCCCTTCGTTTTCGTCAAAGCCGCCTTTTTTGAGTGCGTCAATAAAGCCCCTCTTAGCCTGCTCAATGGTATTGTCCTGGAATGCATCGGCAAAACCCACTACGGGAACCTTAGATTTTTCCCCGCAGGCACAAACAAATAATAGTCCAATCAGTATATATTTATTCATGAGGATGCATATTGATCAATAAAAATAGGCCGATTCTTTAAATTATTGTGGTGAAACATTCAATCGGTATACGTGCCAACGGAAGCTGATTTTCCAGACAAATTTGATTATGATTTCTCGACAGGTTGAACCGTTTTTTTAATTAATGCGTTCAAAGGGAGCAAAACCGGACGGCTGGTGTATCGAATGCGAACAGTGTATTCGCATGAATTCGAAAGATCGCATGTGAATTTGAACCTGTTATATGATGGAACGCCGTTCTCGCTTCCATATCTAAAACATTTCGTAATCTCTTTCCATTAAGCCCTTTCACTTATGATTTTATTGATCAGGTGAACGCCCAAAGCTATGGATCCGAAGCGAGGTGGAAAGAGATCCTATTTTTCAGCGCAATATTAACCGTATTCATATCCTGCATCGGTCTTTTAGGGTTGTCGATGTTATCGGCTGAGAAAAGAACCAAAGAGATCGGAATTCGTAAAGTGCTCGGGGCGTCTGCAGGAAGGATTGTCGCAATCCTGTCATCCGATTTTCTAAAGCTGGTTGTTGTTTCCCTGGTGATATCAATTCCTGTTGCCTGGATTGCGGCGAATAAATGGCTTGAAAATTTTCCTTATAGGGTTGAACTGGGATGGTGGTTATTTACGTCGGCAGGCCTTCTCGTCATCTTAGTTGCACTAATTACCATCAGCTTTCAATCCATAAAAGCGGCCTTGGCTAATCCCGTGAAATCTTTAAGAACCGAATGATTCTTCAAAAGGTTGGTCTGTATCAGATGAACCTATTTGTTGATATGAATGTCAACTTTATTCTGCGTGATAGGCCTGCGTTGCCTTCTGTAACTCCTTCTTGCCTTTTTGGAACTCAGGGCGATAACCAGGAAAACAAAGCACAAAATAATGATAAAGAAGCCGACAGGACCGTCACGATGAGCCATCATTTGAAGCATGTTCATAAGGTGGATTTAGGTTATTCGAACGTACAATAATTAAAAAAATTATTGCTCAGGTTCAAATTACAAGTAAGCACCTAGGCCGCTTTCAGGGTCTTTACGGACAAGAATCAGAACGAGAATCCGGAAAGATTTAAGGTCGTACAACGATATCCTTATCGTCACCTGCTTAAACCGCATGCGAAAATCATTTTCTCTTCGAGTCCAGGTCGAACTGCCGCTCAAAGCTCCACGTGTCGTTGGGGATAACTAGTAAAAAAATCATAACTAATTCTCTAGAATTCATAAGTGATCACGCTTTCAGCGGCTGTACATTCGTCAAACAACCGGAGCAATCCTGTCGATCGACAAAAGGACCTACTAAGTTTTCCCCTTCGCTTTTTCATTTAGACAAGATCTCTTCTGAAAAAGGATTACAAACCGTTAATTTCTGCCCGCATGCTTTTAGGATATAAGTTTCGCATTTGTCCAACGATTGAGCAACAGACCAAGCTCGATCATGTAATGGAGGCATGCCGATTTGTTTACAACCACGCTCTTGAGACCAGGCTGAATGCATATGATCGTTACGGTGAAAGCTTATCAGTGCACGATTTGCCAATCCGTTTAAATGATTTGAAAAATAAATATCCCTGGATTACCGAAATCGACAGTTACGCCTTGCAGGCATCCATCAAGAAAATGGACGTGAATTTTGAGGAATTTCGCAAAGGGAATAGGAAGCTTCCCCGATTTCGGTCTCGTATAAATGACAATTCCTTCAAGTGTTTAATTGGTTCTTTCAAATTCGATTTGAAAAATTCGACGCTAAGTATTTTGGAAATTTCAAGCATTCCGATTGTCTTATCCAGGCAGATTCCGGGCACAATTTTAAATATGACCGTGTCGAGAACCCCCACCGGGAAATATTTTGTTGCGTTTCAGGTTGACTCCAACAAGAAAATTGTGATCCCTGATAAGGTATTGCCTGAAACCACTGTCGGTCTAGATGTTGGGGTTAAATCATTCGTCACGACTTCAGACGGCGAGGTATTTGAGGCAAACAGGAAACTAAAGGATAATCTTAAAAGACTCCGGTGCCTCCAGAGAAGGGCGAGCAAAAAGGTTAAAGGCTCCAAAAATCAGATCAAAGCAAATTTGCGGGTAGCAAAGCTCCATGAGAAAATAACTAACCAGCGCGTCAGCTACATTCAACAGGTTACAACACGACTGATCCGCGATAACCAAACGGAAAGTTTTGTAATCGAAAATCTGAATGTAGCTGCCATGCTGGGTAAAAGGGAAATGTCTCGATCAATTGCCGATGCGTCCTTTGCTGAATTTTTTAGGCAAATGAAATACAAATGCAAGTTGTACGGAAAAAACCTGATAGTAATTGACCGCTTCGAACCAAGCAGCAAGACATGTTCAAATTGCGGTTCGATCAACGACGCGCTTACACTAAGAGACCGTGAGTGGACTTGCAACGCCTGCGGTACAAAACACGACAGAGATCTAAAT
>JAJPJP010000288.1 GCA_021324175.1 Chitinophagia bacterium | reverse complement strand
GCTGTTGTAGATATTCGTTCTCGTTTTCAAGCTGCCGTTTATAAAAATTGATTTTTTCCAGTAATAGAATATTGGAAATGGCAATGGAAATTTGGGCGCCTATGCCCATAAGCAGGGCATCATTGATCTGGTGTGGTTGGGTCCAGATGATTCCTATATCATCTTTTGCTACCCGCAGTCGCATTCCACGGATTTGGGTGGCCCCCGCCCTTTGCCAGAACGAAGCGCTGGGAAACGAAAAACCCGCCGTCCTGACCTTTGACACTTCAAAAATAACCGGGTCTGGAGATCGAAGAACTGCCCCTGTCATAGCTCCTTCGATGGGCATTTTTGGGCCGGTTATAATTCTGAACCCTTCATCATCGGGGTCTTTCCCCTTCGAGTCGTGCAGGAAATACCTGTACGTTTGATTATCGTCATTTTTAAGGGTGATTATATATTCCGTCAGCTTGAATCTCTCCTTCAGAAATCTCTTTAATACGCCTTTCATTCCTGACTCAGTGTGGACAGAAGCAAGATCATTGCTGAATGCCAACAAAAGATCCTTTTCATTTTCGACGTTCGCTGACATTTCTTGCGTTTTAGCGGGTTCGATTTCAAAGGCAATTCATTTTCGAATTTAAGAGAATTAAAAAAAAGTGATCTGAAGTAATTAGACTAATTAGCGGAATATCGCTAATTAAGAACTGCAATATGTTTTTAATCAAGATATAATCAGACATGTATATTCAAAATTTGGGTTCACTTATCGTACGTTAACATTGAAATTGTATGATCCCGACGTCTCCGTCGCCGGCTGAAAAGCTGAAATATTTATCGCGTAAGAATTGGGCCCAATGAACTTGACAAATATCAAGCGCACTTTTTGACAAGTATCAAGATGCACCGTATCGCGACCAAGGAACTTTACGTTGCGGAATATGTTGGCAGAGAATATTCAACTTGTATTTATTAAGGGAGAAATTTTGGAAAACCAAAATACAATTATCGAAGGCAGAAATGTCAAAGTTGGGGATATGCTGGTTAACCGGCTGGTTCCTGTGGAATATGTTGAGAACGTTGGACCTTTTCTTTTGTTGGACCACAGCTATCCCATTGGTATTAAGAAAGGCCTGCCGCTCTCGCCGCGTCTCAATGAACATCCGCACCGGGGACTTGTTTCATTTACCTACGTAATCGACGGAGAGGTTGAGCACTTTGACAGCCTTGGCAACCGTGAAATTGTGACTAAAGGTGGTGCACATTGGCTCAGTGCCGGGAGGGGGGTTATTCACGGGGACCGCGTTAGCGACTGCATGGTACACACGGGTGGCATTCTTCATGTTATTCAATTTTGGACCAATATTCCAGCTGCGCACAAAGGCGATCTTCCCCAATATAAGGCTTTAAGCGCCGAGGCTTTTCCTGATGCATCGTTGTCAAATCACGCGGGGGTGATAAGCATTTTGCTTGGCAAATGCGGATCGTATGAATCGCCCGTTCAATCCTTTTCGGATGCTTTTCTCTATCGGGTTACTCTAAATGCCAAGTCTGAATTTAGAATTTCAATCGACGAGGAAATGAAGAGTGCAATTTTTGTCCCGGATGACCTGGTCATTGTTAATGAAAGCCTTGTCGGGAAAAGCCAATTATTGATCTTGGGGAACAACTGCGGGGAAATCGTTCTTCGCAATCCCGGTATATCCAATGCCGATGCGTATATCCTGGGTGGCCCCGAACCCGCTGAACCGGTGATCGTTCAGGGACCATTTGCCATGAACTCCCAGAAGGAGATAGCGGATGCATACCTGGATTTTTTTGCCGGGGAATATGGTGCGATCTCACAAACGAGAAATGCATGAATGCAGCTAAAGCTCTTGATAAATATCAATTGTTTTTTCTGATCAAAATCATTGTGAGCGATCTAAAGTTGAGATAGCTTTGTTTAGTCTGACATCCAGGGCGGAATCTGAAAAAACTCACATTCATGTCCCTAACCATCGATACACACCATCACATGTTGCCGGAATTCTTCTTTCAGGCAACAAATGAGAAGGCTAACCCCGTTGGCGGCCTGAAACCACAGGCATGGAGTATCGAAGGCTCTCTGGCATTCATGGACAAAGTCGAGATAGATATCGCTGTCACATCCATAAGCACACCCGGAATAGAATTACCGGACCGGCTCGCTTCAAAGGAACTGGCAAGGAAGTGTAATGATTTTGCAGCCTCCCTTATTGCAAAATACCCCCGGCGTTTTGGTGCATTCGCGGGTGTTCCGATGCCGAACATAGATGATGCCATAGAGGAAGCCTGCTATGGCCTTGATGTTCTCAAACTGGATGGCGTGGTACTTTTCACCAACTCACAAGGCATTTATCTCGGCGACCAGCGCATGAAACCTTTGTTCAAGGAATTGCAGCGCAGAAAAACGGTGGTCTTTATTCATCCGAACGCTTCGCCAGACCCGATAGCGCACGAGCTTGGACTTACAGACAACCTTATTGATTTCCCCAGTGATACGACCAGGGCGATCGCGCAGTTGCACTATGGCAAAACTTTCGCAGAAACACCTGATGTTAAGTACATAGTCTCACATGCGGGGGGAACAGCTCCTTACCTCGCAGGAAGGTTTGCCATCGTGGACGAAATGAAAATAATGGGCGATAGTTCGGCCACCGGAACTGCGGCCGAATCTTTTCGGCGGCTTTATTGGGATACCGCGCTGGCCTGGTCAGATCCGGTTCTGCATACCCTTCGGCATATAGCCGGATTAGACAAAGTGCTATTCGGAACAGATTTTCCCTATCTGAGGAAAGACCTCGCAGTAAAAGGGATGTCAATAATACAAACCAATCATGAGCTTTCCGCTGTAGAGAAAAAACAGGTTTTTGCCGGTAATGCACTTGAGCTGTTCCCAAGGTTCCGCTCACTTTAATCAAAAATCGGTCAAGCATGTTTTCGAAGAGAACGCAAAGCGTGGCTCCAGGCGATTAACTGATCGAGCATATTGTTAACATATTTCTCCTGCATTGGAACTGGTTTGAGTATGCTGAAATTCTCGAAATCGATGAACATCGAAAGCCCAACCTGGGCCCGGACGGTGGCCACTTGCAATGCTGCCATGATCAGCCGCAAATGCTCTACAGCGCGGGCTCCCATCGTGGCGCCGTAGCCAATGAATCCGGCTGCTTTGTTTGCCCATTCATTTTCCAGGTAATCGATCGCATTTTTAAGAGCGCCGCAAGTGCTGTGATTGTACTCGGGCGTGACAAAAACAAAGCCATCAAATGATGCAATCTTTGCCGACCACATTTTTGTGTGTTCGTAGCTGTACTGACCGGTCGAGGGTGGCCTCATCTCGTTATAAAGGGGAAGATTAAATTCAGCGACATCAAGTAATTCGAATTCGGCGTCACTGCGTTTTCGGGCTATATCGATGGCCCACCGACCAACAGATTCACCCACGCGGCCGGGCCTTGTGCTCCCAATAATAATAGCAATTCTAAGCATGGTCTTTTCATTTCTATTTACGTATTCATTTGGCGGGGTCAGGTCGCCTCTTATTACCAAACTTTCATTCCACCATCGACAACAATATTTTCCCCTGTCACATAGGAACTGTCACTGCACGCCAGGAACAGGGCGACACTTGCTACTTCTTCAGGATGGCCGAGACGACCCAATAATGTTTTTCCGAGCATGTAGCCTGCCCATTTTGGATCCTTCAATTGTTCAAGTGTCGCGTTTGTTTCGATTACTCCCGGAGAAATCGAATTGGCCCGGATCCCGTGCTCCCTGCCTTCCATTGCAAGCTGACGGGTCATGCCAATGATTCCAGCCTTGTTCGTTGTGTGCGCTAGACTGGGTAATGTCCTAAAGCTTAATAGTGCATTTAGTGAAGCATTGTTTACGACTACTCCGTGACTTGCCTTTAAATAAGGCCAGGCGGCACGTGTTAGATAGAAAACGAGGTCCACTTCATTTCTACGACTGAGATTCCATTCCTCATCAGAAATGTCAGCAATCCAGTTGAAGTAGGCCAGGGCGGCATTATTAAATAAGACATCGATTCTGCCAAAAGCCTGGATGGCAAAATCGACCAGCGCCTTGCATTCTTTGGGTTCATTGAGATGGCATGGCTGCAAGGATACCATCGTTCCACCCTCCTTTTGAACGGCGTCAACAGTGGCTAATCCAGCGTCTTCTTGAAGATCGCATCCAACCACAAATGCACCTTCTCGCGCGAAGAGTAAGGCGGTGGCACGCCCCATGCCGCCACCGGTGCCCGTAATGATACAAACCTTTCCTGCAAGTCTTGTTGAGAAATTGGTTTTTGACGAGTCTGCTTTTAATTCATAGCTCATATAAGGGCCCTTAAGAGATTTAGTATTCTTTTCCTAAATGTCAATTGCTCTCACAGATTTCAAAACATCTTTTGGTTAGCCAGCACTATAAAGACCATTGTCGACGACAATCGCTTGTTGTTCCCAAGTCGCCTTACTTATGTATTGCGTTTTTACGAATTCTGCTAAGTGTTTCCGGAGAAAGGCCTAAATAGGACGCGATCATGTTCATAGGAAATCGTTCCAGGAATTCGGGGTAGGTAGCCAGTAAATCACTGTACTTTTCTTCTGCGGTCATGCCGATGGCGGCGTGAATTCTTTTTTGCATGGCAATAGCCTGAAATTTATCGAGTACGCTAACCGTTAGATTAAAGCATCGGCTTTTATGTCGTAGCTCGCGTGCGCCTGGAAGAGATATAATAAGAAGCTCGGAGTCTTCAAGCATTTCGATAAAATAAGTCGAAGGGGTCAGATTAACTAAACTCTCGTGATCGCTTATCCACCATGATTCCAGGCCGAAACGGATGATATGCTCGTGCCCTTTTTCGTCAACCGTGAACATCCGCGCGGAGCCTTTTACGATAAATCCTATATACTTACACACATCACCCTCCCTGAGAAAGTATTCCCCTTTTCGAATGCGTTTTTGGTGAAATGCATGCATTATGACATCTCGCTCATTATCTGCTAATGTTCGACCGGATTTCAATTCGATATGATTAAAAAGAGCATCGTACATAGTATAAGGGTGATTGATTAAATGTCAATTGGATTGACGAATAGATGTCTTTTTCTTAAACTCAGTGAACCTCATTCCGGTTGCGTTCTTGAAGTACTTACTGAATTGCGACAAATCCTCGAATCCCAGTGTATAAGCCACCATTTTCATATTAACATCGTTGGACATGAGCATACGAATAGCTTCTTGCACCGTGCGCTGTCTGATATGATAACTTGCGGAATGGCCCGTTACCTTCTTTACCACGTCTGTAAGGTAACCTGGGGAGACAAAAAGTTCATTCTGTTTTTCGATCGTTTGCATCACTGCTTATTTTGATTTGATAAATCACTATTTTTCTAATGCCTGCAGTATATTCGTTCGCAGATCAGGCCAATGAATTCTTTCCAGAGTTGGATCATTCATTTGCATCAACAATACCGGGTCTTCGTACGCGATCTTACAGTCACCATCTTGCCAGGCAATGATCTTCATCGGAAAGCCGAGTGCGAGGATCGGATATTTTTCAATCAGGTAACAGGACAATTTCGGATCATCAAACAGGATGTATTGCATGGACTGAAACCGGGGTCCGTAGCGTTTGGATTCGTTCTGTCGGTTAATCCTGGCGTAGATAGTCATTTTGAGACTTTCCAATAATATGACCAACCTATCTATCGTTTCATTAACGGTATACTTGCTTGATAAGACAAAAAGAGCCTCCAAGGAATTATTTTTGAAGAATACTTGTTATAATATCATGCCAATCTGATAATTTATTCACTATCAACAAGCCACATGACAAACTTTTAACGGGGTTTAGCGACATATCGCAATGTGGATGAAAATGGACCTTTCGGTAAAAGTCTAATGAGAAGGCAATCCGGCCAATGACATAAGGCAATAGATGAAATTGACAAATATCAATTCTTATCCGGCGAGCAATAAATACAATTGCTACTTGTTGGACATTTTCTTCGTCTTATGCTCAACGACAATTTCCGGGGGTTTGTGGATCCTTACTTGCCCTTCGCCTGAGCTGTCTGAGATTCTCTTCCTTTACCGTATGAATATGAAACAATCCATAATCGGTAAAATAATGAATATATTTTGGCCCACTCCAGTCTTTTTGTGCCCGTCTGATATAAATAATTTCAATATCCTCTTTCGATCCATTGATACATAAACCCAATATATTTGATGATTGTCTAAGATATGTACGACGCCCTAATTAGATACTTCCGCAGTTACACAAGCAATGCTCTGCTCGGTGACGAAATCGATCTGATTCAGCGTTTTTTTTCCCTGACGAAATTTAAAAAAAGGGAATTTTTCTTGCAGGAAGGCGAAGTGTGTACCTACTCGGCTTTCATTGTAAAAGGTGCTATGCGCCAATATACAGTGAGTGAGAAGGGAGAGGAACACATTATAAAGTTATTCATCGAGAACTGGTGGGCATCTGACTATGAAAGTGTTTTAAAAAAGACACCTTCAATCTACTTCATCGACGCCTGGGAAGAAACAGATGCATTGCTTGTTGCAAAAACGGATCTTATGTATTTGATAAATCGCATTCCGGCTCTCTTGGAATGGATCAGAAAACTCGATAACAATTTTGTTATAGATGCAGATAGGAGAATTAGCGCTTCTATCAGGTTATCGGCAGAAGAGCGGTATTTCGATCTTGAAAAAACTCATCCTGAATTTATACAAAGATTCCCCCAACATATTATTGCATCTTATCTTGGTATTAACAGGGAAACACTTAGCCGCATTCGCAGTCGCTACGTTAAAAGGTAACTACTTTATCGAAACCCACTCCATCATTTAGACTGTGACTTTTGTCACAGTTTTTTTTTGTCATTTATCAACTTCTATCGACTCTTCGATGTCTAACTTTCCGGTGTCGAAATTCTATTGAGTAATGCGTTGTAAAATCAAAAAGAAATTTAGATTTAGCATACACAGTCAATGCGGGTGGCGTGATGAAATAAAAGTGCAGCAGGCGTTGCCGAATCAGTTCGCTCGGGCAATTGGTCCTTTTGTTTTTATAGAACATATTCTTGCGTATGAACGTTCGTTGAATGAGATGCACAATGGACCGCTTGAGAAAGGTCCAAATCCTCATAGAGGAATTACAATCCTGACCTACAGCCTTGCCGGACAGGTTGAACATTTGGACAGCATCGGAAACCAGGTTAAACTTTGTTCAGGTGGAGTGCACTGGACAAAGGCAGGCAAGGGCATTATTTATTATGAAACGGTAAGATCCGAGTTTCAAGTGGCTAATTCGGATGTATCGGTTGTTCGAGTTTGGATCAATCTTCCATCCACCCGTAAGTCTGAGCAGCCGGATTATTTATCTGTATTATCAAGTGAAATTCCGAAACAGCTATTGGATGCTGGTGCGGGCTGGATCAAAATACTTTTGGGCGAATATAAAAACGTGGTTGCTGAAATCCCTTATTACTCAAAAGAGTTTTTTTATCACGTCCATTTGGAAGCAGGAAAGCAGTTTCCCATGATTGCAGAAGTGAGATTCGAATATGCAGCATTCATCTTAGCAAACATGGTGATCATTAATAATAGAGAATTTCAGGCGGGCGAGTTAATAGTGTTTACTTCCCTTGGAGAGATAATTGAAATGAAAAATAAAAATAATACTGCGGTTGATATTATTCTTTTTGGTGGTGAACCATATATGGAAACAGTAGTATCGGATGGAAATTTTGTGATGAACACGCCTCATGAAATTACACAAGCATACAACGACTACTATGATGGCAAATACGGTCAGATAAAAGATCATTAAATATTTGTTCACATGAATACACGTAGAAAGTTTATAGGAGATATGCTGGTGCTATCGACGGCTACGGTAGTTTCTTCTCCTGTATCGTTAGGCGAAACGCCAAAAGTTATCGGCAGCAAGCGGGGGAGAAACCCAGGATCGGAATATGATTTCATCATTGTTGGCGGAGGTTCGGCAGGAGCAGTTCTCGCTTGTCGTCTAACCGAAAAGCCAGGCATAAAAGTTTTGCTTTTGGAAGCTGGGACAGTTTATGAACCGGGGAATTATCCGGACTTAATTTCCAACAGCAATATAGTGGCTGCGAATTATGACGGCCGTTTCGATTGGGGATACAATTCAATACCCGGCTATGTTGGTCATCCCGTTCATGCGGTTCATGGAAAAGTGCTTGGCGGGAGCTCAGCCATTAACGGTGCCGTTGCCGTCCGTGCACTCCCTAGCGATTTCAAGAGGTGGACTGATGCGGGATTAAAGGACTGGAACTGGAAAGACGTATTGCCTTATTATAAAAAGATGGAAACTTCCAATGTTCCCAACAGTAAATGGCATGGGTACTCCGGCCCTTTGCCGATCACTCAAATGACCAAAGCTGATATTTCCACCATGCAATTAGCCTTTATCAATGCCGCGATAGAGAATGGCTTCAAGGAGATCGATGATTTTAACGCGGGCGAACAACATGGTGTTGCACCTCTTCCTATGAACATCGTGAATGGAAAGCGAATGAATACAGGGATGACATACCTGAATGATACCGTTAGAAAACGCGCCAACCTGACTATTGTCGGGGGTGCGCTCGTTGATAAGGTCCTTTTTAACGACACCACTGCGTATGGGATTCAGCTTTCGGATGGGCGGCAGTTCAAATCTGATGAAGTTATTCTTTCGGCCGGGGCCTATGGAAGCGTTCAAATACTGCTTCGTTCCGGAATAGGTCCTCAAAAGCAATTGGCGGAATTGCTAATTCCACTGGTGGCGGAACTGCCGGTAGGTGAAAATTTAGCAGAACATCCGTTTTATTACAATGCTTATGCTGCTGATCCAAATTCAATCGGTCGACAAATACCGGTTATTGCGGCAAATGTTTGGACAAAATCTTCTTTCGCTAAAAACGGGGAACTTGATTTACATATCACCGCGACGCACTTATTTCCTTCCAATCAAAGTCCTACTAAGGTTGGATTCGTTTTTGGCGTTTCGAGGACTAATCCGAAATCTAGGGGAACAGTAAAACTGGCTTCAAAAGATCCTAATACTGTACCAATTATTGATTTGAATTATCTGGCAGAGGAAGAAGATCGTAAGGGAATGTTAGAAGGAGTCAAATTAGCGAGACGACTTGCAGCATCGCAAAATCTAAAAAAGTTGATCGTTAAAGAGCTTAATCCGTTAGATGCAGAAACAGACGAGCAAATTATAGATTCTATAACAAAGACGGTGACTACCTATGGCCATCCATTTGCGACAGCACCGATGGGTCCTCTTGGCAGCAAGAACGCGGTAGTGGATTCTCAAGGGAATGTTTACAAGGTTAAAGGGTTGAGAGTGGTTGACGCGTCTATATTCCCGGATTTTGTGTCAGCAGCTCCTAACCCTACCGTGATCATGGCAGCGGAAAAGATAGCGGATCAAATAAGGGCTTCTATTTAAGAGAAATATGTTTGACAAAAAACAAATAGCATCAAGATGAAAACATATCAATACTATGCAGGCGGTGTTTGGCGGAATGCCGAAAATGATCGCACGTTCGATGACATGGAGCCCTATAGCGGAAAGGTTTTTGCAAAAGTTGCGGCATGCGGGAGAAAAGAAATGAAAATTGCACTTGACGCGGCGGCGGCGGCATTCCCAATTTGGGCCGCTACTACCCCCGCTCAAAGAGCTGAACTGCTATTCAAAGTAGCGGAAATAGTCAAAAGAAGAAAGACAGAGATGAGCGAGCTCTTGGCGAAAGAAACAGGAAGTACCATATTATTTGCTTTGTCTCAACTGCAAGTGCTTCTTCAGACGCTGGAGGCGGCGGCAGGCTGGGCATATCATCCTAAGGGAGAAGTTTTGCAAACCAACATACCTGGGTCATTCTCGATGAATCTTCGGAGACCCCTTGGCGTCGTCGCAAGTCTTACTCCGTGGAATGGAGCTGTTATACTCTCCTGGCGTACGGTAATTTCACCCATAGTTGCAGGTAATACTGTTGTCGTCAAACCTTCCGAATACGCCCCTGTTTGCGCCGGCCTCCTGATTGCAGAAATTGCCGAAGAGGCCGGGTTTCCGCCGGGTTTGATAAACATTGTAACTCATGCACCGGGCGAAACCGGGCCAATATCGGACGAAATATTTGAAAACCCGAACGTACGCATGATCAACTTGATCGGCGGTGTAAATACGGCAAGGCACATCGCTGAGCGAGCCGGTAAAACATTAAAAAGAACAGTACTGGAGTTGGGAGGCTACAACCCTATGATCATACTGGACGATGTCGATGTAGACCACGTTGTCAGTGCGGCGACTTTTGGCTCCTTCTTTCACCAGGGACAGTTCTGCATGAACACGCGTAAAATAATTATCCAAAGGAAGATTTACAAAGAATTCCTCGAAAAATTTATTGCGAAGACCAATTCTTTACCTTTCGGTGATCCGGAAGACCATAAAACCATTATCGGCCCACTTATCACCCAGGCGGCTATCGAAATGGTTGACAACCGTGTAAAGGAAGCGGTAAGTAAGGGCGCCAAAGTACACGCGGGCGGTTTCCACGAAGGACAGATCTACCATCCAACGATTCTGACAGATGTTCCTTACGATGCTGCCGTATCGAATGATGAGACATTCGGCCCAGTAGTTATCGTCGAACCGGTCGATACGGTTGAAGAAGCCTTGGTAGTGGCCAACCGCGTACACTACGGCTTGGTGTCGTCGATTTATACAAAGGATACTTACAAAGGCTTCGAATTGGCGCCGCAGATAATGCATGGGGTGGTTAACGTAAATACCCCTACCATAAACGAGGAAACCCAAGCGGCTTTGGGTGGTGTCAAAGACAGCGGCTGGGGACGAACAGGCCCGCATGGTATTGAGGATTTCACTGATCTGATATGGATCAATTCACGAAGCACACCAGGGCAGTACCCTATATAGTGTTTGAATGCGACGATGCACAAAACGAAGCCTTGGCATTTAGTAAATTAAAAAAATCAATTGTATGAAAAATGTTTTGGCACTTATAATTTTTTTACTAGTCACATTCACCTTTATTGAATGGAACATCGCAAAAACTCCCACGAGTCAGGTCGAAAAAGTAAATTTTGGTCCATTTAAGAATCAAGTAAAATGGGGTGAACATCTTGTTACTGTTTCCGCATGTCTTGATTGCCATTGCCCGAAAGATTATTCCAAGCCAGGTACTGGTTTGGATAGTGTTCATTTTCTGGCTGGATATATCGGCAGTCCAATGCCGGACGTAAATAGGCGGGACCTACAAGATAAAAATCTGGCAGTAACAGGAGACCAAACATTATGGATGGGGCCTTGGGGAGTTACTTTTTCTTCCAATCTTACTTCTGATTCTGCAACAGGAATCGGAGCATGGACTGAGGATAGGTTTATGTATGCCATTCGGAACGGAAAATATAATGGTAGAGCTTCCGACAGAAGCCTTCTACCTACTATGCCATGGCAAATGTATCGGAATATGACCGATGATGAACTAAAAGCCATTTTTGCCTATTTGAAGACCACTAAGCCAATTAAAAATAAAGTTCCACCTCCTATGCCTCGTCTTTAACTAATGTCAGACGCTACACAACAGGACAGTACCCTGTTTAGTAATTGACAGATCATAACAGGCGTAATCAACAAAAAACAAATATATGAAAGCAACATCAAGTTCAAATTCAAAAAATGAAAAGGTAATTCGCGAATTGTACCAAGCCGCTGAAGTAAAGGATATAAAGCGATTCGTTTCGCTATTTACAGATGACGGTTACTTCTATGATGTTTCCGCGGGCGTAAAATACTACGGAAACGACATTGGCAAAACCGTCGAGATCTATGCCAAAGCATTTCCCGATATGCATCGTGAGCTTTTGGAAGTTTATGTAAAAGACGACGAAAATGTGGTAGTTGTAGAACTCACCTTGAACGGAACAAATAAAGGGCCACTCGCTTTACCTGTGGGAAAAATTCCGGCAACAAACAAGGCAATGAGCGATCCCTGTTGCGATGTGTTCCATTTGGAAAACGGTAAGGTAAAAGCGTTTCACTGTTACACAGCGGCGACCATTTTGCTTGGGCAACTAGGAGTCTTGGAAAACCTGGACGCAGTGCTCGAAAAATAGATTCCCGTAATTGCGCCAATTGGATATGAAAGAAATTGCATACAGCCCTCAGGTATTGGCTTCGTTTGAAGCCGCAAAGCGTCTGGTAGAATCAATACCGCCTGCCGGCAACCCCCTCGAAACTCAAAGAGATCTATTCAGGAGGTTAGGACGAGCGACCGGAACACCTGAGGCTGTTTTTCATGTTGAAGACTATTTAATCGGCGACCAGGAAACAATTCCCGTTCGAATCTACCGCCCTTCAGACAACATTGATCTGCCAGTGATCTTGTTTTTTCATGGCGGGTGGTTCGTAATTGGTGATTTGGAATCACATGACGCCCTCGCACGGTTATTGACCAATGCGTGTGCATGTGTGGTTATCGCAGTCGATTACCGTCTTGCGCCGGAACATCCATTTCCTGCCGCAATAGACGATGCTTACGAAGCATTGGTCTGGGTATCCAAGAACAGTAAAAAAATCAGTGTAGACTCCGGACGAATGGCAGTTGCTGGTGACAGTGCCGGAGGCAACATAGCTGCCGTTGTAGCAAGGAAGGCTAGAGAAAATGGTTTGACGCAGTTGCGATACCAGGCACTTATCTACCCGGTTACCGACAGTTCATTTTCAACAGAATCCTGGAACGAATTTGCCGAAGGCCCCGTTATTACAAAGACCAATTCTCAACAGGCTTTTAGTATGTATGTCGCAAGCAACAAGAATCTGCAAAACCCCGACGTGGCACCTGTTTTGGCCGAGAACTTAAATGGCTTGCCCCCGGCAATGGTGATCATCGGTCAATTTGACCCCTTACGTGATGAAGGCCTGGCTTACGCGGTAAAATTGATAAAAGCCGGGGTCGATGTCAAGTTAATTCATTATCATGGAATGCCTCACGGGTTCGTACAATCCGCAGATCGTATTGATGCTGGCAAGGATGCTATTGCAGAAATTGGAAATGCTATCCGAAAAGCACTACAAATTCTGGTCTAAACTTAACTTAAGTCAATGAAAGGCGACCCAGATCGTATTTACTATGCGGTTCTTTTACAACCGCCCAAGGAACCAAAGGAACTAAGTAACGAAGTGTTAGCAAAACATGCCCAACATCTTCGCGAGCTTGACCAAGATGAAAAATTAGTGCTGGCTGGTCCCTTCATCGATCATCCCTCTGGTTTGCTTGTATTGCGAGGTAGCAACAAGGATGAAATCAAATCGATTATGGATAAGGATCCACTTATCCAGGGAGGCTTCAGAAGCTACGAGGTCAGAACCTGGCTCATGTCAAACGAGACAAATAACTATATGCCTTAGCACAAATAAAACAAATATATATGAGTGAAAGACCAATAAAAATCGGGTATAGTTTGTCACTGAGTGGCATTTTGGCCCCAAATGGCAAAACAGCATTTTTAGCGCACAAACTTTGGGAGGAAAAGATGAATGATAAAGGGGGACTCCTTGGACGAACTGTTCAATTGGAATGCATTGATGATCAAACAAACGCAAATCTGGTTCCAGAAATATACCGAAAGCTGCTCGACGAAGAAAAAGTAGACTTGATCATAGGAGGTTATGGCGATAATTCTATCAAACCAGCCATGCCATTGATTATTAAAAATAAACGATTCTTTGTTGGCCTGATGGGATTGGCTGTTAACCAGGAATTCAATTATGAAAATTATTTTGCAATGATTCCCACTGGACCCAATCCGGGAATTGGACTTACAGAAGGCTTTTTTTCAGTGGCTGCAAAGCAACATCCAAAGCCGGAAACTGTAGCCATCCTTGCAGCAGATGCACTTTTTTCAAAAAGCCCGGTACAAGGGGCAAAACAGAATTGTACTCTACATGGAATGAAAGTTATCTTTGAAGAAAACTATCCCCTATCCACAAATGATTTTTCTCCACTTATAAAAAAAGTTCAGCAAACTAATGCTGACATCCTATTCATGTGTTCCTATGTTGCCGATTCCGTTGGACTTATTCGTTCCATTAATAAAGAGAGTTTAAAGGCTAAATTGGTAGGCGGAGCCATGATTGGCCCGCAGAATGGATCGGTAAAATTAGAACTCGGCCCGCTTTTAAATGGCCTTGTAAATTATGAATACTGGCTGCCGGTGGAGAAACTGATGTACCCGGGAGTGCAAGAAATGATTGAAAAGTACCAGGCGCGTGCCCAAAAAGAGGGTACAGATCCTCTTGGTTACTACGTTGCTCCGATGGCATATGCGCAACTACAAATTATAGAGCAGGCAGTTACTGCCACACAAAGTCTTGATGACAATGCGCTTGCGGCGTATACCCGTGGCGCTGTTTTCCATACGGTTGTCGGAGATGTGAAATTTGGAAAGGATGGCTCCTGGGCAGAGCCTCGTGTGCTGACGGTGCAGTACCAGAATATCAATAACAATCAGGTTGGCACGTTTCGTGATAGTCGTGTTCAAGTTGTTGTTTCACCGGCCGGATACGCCTCTGGTACTCTTAGTTATCCCTATGAAACCTAAACTTCATGCACATCAGTAAATCAATCACAATTGCCGGAAAAAGTCAGAGGCCTTTAATTCACTTTGAAGAAAACTTTATGGCGCAGAATATAGAACTGACGAACAAAGACATGGATTTTCTGGCATGATCGACACATCAAATAAAGATGCGATTAAATTCACACTTGTTGCTTTCTCTCCTTCAGCAACAGCGCTGTATACTCTTCGATCTTTTTGCGCTTTGACCCGGAGCTGAACGTGGCTCATTGAAGCCGAAAGAGAATAGGGATCATATCGGATAGGCTGTGTCGCTCTTTACTTCGGTTAGGACGAAAAAACTCTGTACGGTGGTGATATTGGGTAGGTTGGCGAGTTTGGTCCGGTAAAAATGTTGGTACTCGTCCATGTCGTTGGTAGCGATTCGAAGCAGGAAGTCGAAGGTTCCGGTCATTTGAAAACACTCCATGAGTTCAGGGAATTTGATGACTTCGCGCTCGAAGTTGGTAAGGGTGGCTGAAGTGTGATCATTAAGGAGAACGTGGCTGAAGGCGATCAATCCTTTGCGGATTTTTTTGGGATCCAGGATTGCGACAATACGCCGGATATAGCCTTCCTCTTTGAGTCGCCGGGTACGTTCGTGAATGGTGGCGACGGATTTATGGAGTTTAAACGCGATTTCTTTATGGGTGGAGGAGCCGTCTGCCTGAAGCAGGCTTAAGATTTTCAGGTCGATGTCGTCATATTGATACATAAAGCGGAATTAAGGACAAAAGAAACTTCTTTTTCCGAATTATTTCCGGATAACTGACCAACAATCGTTTTTCAGGATTGGCTTTTTGATCTTTGATCAAATGTATTTACAATTTTATGGCGGAAAGTGTTAAAGGGGTAGATGGGACTTTCGAGCGGCTCTGGCACTTGGTTGGCAACACGCCGATGCTGGCCCTGCAGTACGACTATAAAGGCGTATTAGGAGAGATCTATGTGAAATGCGAACACTACAACCTTACGGGAAGCGTGAAAGACAGGATGGCCTTGTATATTCTTCAACAAGCATACCATCAGGAAAAAATCCAACCCGGGGACACGATCATCGAGGCAACGAGCGGAAATACGGGTATCGCCTTTGCGTCTATTGGCCGCTCGCTGGGACATCCGGTGAAAATCGTCATGCCCGACTGGTTGTCGAAAGAACGAATGGAAATTTTGCGCAGCCTGGGCGCGGAGTTGGAACTGATCAGCAAACAACAGGGAGGCTTTGTTGGCAGTTTGGAGCTAAGCGAGCGCTTGGCTCTGGGCGGTCGGGCATTCCCTCCGAGACAGTTTGCGAATGAATACAATGCCGAAGCGCATGAGCGAACCACGGCGGTAGAAATATGGGATCAGCTGGAAAACGTGGGTAGGCAGCCGGATGCTTTTGTCGCCGGCGTGGGGACGGGAGGCACAGTCATGGGTGTGGGTGCCTTCATGCGCCGGATGAATCCACGGATAAGGATCCACCCGCTCGAGCCAGTGGAGTCACCGACGCTTACGGCAGGGAAGAAGGTAGGGAGTCACCGCATTCAGGGAATTTCGGATGAGTTTATTCCTCCGATCGTCCGGTTGGATGAACTGGACAAAGTGGTTCAGGTGAGTGATGGGGATGCGATCTTAATGGCGCAGAAGTTATCGCGGCAACTGGGGCTGGCGGTCGGAATTTCGTCGGGTGCCAATGTGATCGGGGCGATCCGGGTGGCCATCCGGTTGGGTTTCGGGCGTACGGTGGTGACTATCCTGCCGGATAGCAACAAGAAATATCTGAGCACGGACCTGGTGAAGGAGGAGCCCGTGCGCGAGGGGTATTACTCCTCGTATACGGAGTTTACAGGCTATCAACCCATCGCCCGGCTGAAGGAGCCGGTGTTTGCGGGACTATAAAAACGCTTAAAACAAATAACAATGAATAAACTGTGGATGTTTGCCTTGGTGGGAACGCTCCTCGCAGGTGTAGCGGCAAATGGCCAGATCCTGAAACCCGTCACTTGGAGCTTTGGCGCGAAGAAGACGGGACCAAACGAGGCGGTCTTGTTCTTTAAGGCGGCGATTGACGAGGGTTGGCATGTCTATTCCCAACACGTGAACGAAGGGGGACCGATACCGACCAAATTCACCTTTACCGCTTCAAAGGACTACGCCATGGACGGGCCGACCACTGAACCCCAACCGACCAAGCGGATGGAAAGGGTATTCAACATGGAAGTGGGTTTTTTTGTCAACAGTGTCATCTTTCAGCAAAAGATAAAATTAAAAGCGGGTCAGACGAAGGTCAGCGGTCAGCTCGAATTTATGACGTGTAACGATATGCAGTGCCTTCCCCCGGAAGATATCGATTTTAGCATTCCAGTGAAATAGGATTCCATGAGATGGTTTTTAGTTGTTTTTTTGATGGTGTCGCTTGGGCGTGTCTGCGCTCAGGATACTTCCGGCGTGGTGTTCACGCCAATGAGCACGGATACAGCAAGAGCCGTTGTCAAAAGCCCCGTCAAGCCCGCAGTTGAACCGACTGCGGTCATCAAACCCGCACGACCGGCTTCAGGGTGGGCAATTTTCCTGGAAGGGATGGCGGGCGGCCTCGCGGCGCTGCTAATGCCTTGCATCTTTCCGATGCTGCCGCTGACGGTGAGTTTCTTTACGAAGAGCGCGGGGAAACGCGGCGCGGCCCGCAAAGCGGCGATCTATGGGTTGAGTATCGTCGGGATCTACGTTGCGCTAGGGCTGGCGGTGACGGCCACATTTGGGGCCGATGCACTGAACTATCTATCCACGAACGGAATCTTTAACTTGGCTTTTTTCCTCCTGTTGGTCCTGTTCGCGGCGTCCTTCCTGGGCGGCTTTGAACTGACGCTTCCCGCTTCCTGGGTCAGCAAGGTAAATGTGGGTTCCGGCCGGCAAGGGCGTATCGGCATCTTCTTTATGGCGGCCACCCTCGCGCTGGTGTCCTTCAGCTGTACGGGGCCGATCATTGGAACGCTGTTGGTGCAGACCGCCACCACGGGGGCGCTGCTCGCACCGGCAGTGGGGATGCTGGGATTTTCGGTGGCGCTGGC
>JAJPJP010000435.1 GCA_021324175.1 Chitinophagia bacterium | reverse complement strand
CGATACTTTCAGGAGCCTCAATCGCATATTCAACCCCCGCCACATACACATCCTTCCCTACAACAGCGATTGAATTTGCATAACCTAAGTGAGACACATCAGTAAGAATCACGGGAGTGCCATTCTTCCAGTATTGCGCAATTGAATTACTCCCATAATTAGTAGTAGCATACCGAGATTTACTCCCCGCCACATATACATCATTCCCTGCAACAGCGATTGAATTTGCAGCAGTAGCAATAGTATCACTGAGCTCAGAAAGTTTCACAAGGTTGCCATTCTTCCAATATATTGCAATTTTCATAAATTTAACTCCCATTGTTCCTGCCACATACACATCATTTCCTGAAAGCACGATCGAGAATACAGAATAACCCCCATCTGCCGGACCAGGAAAAGCAAGATTCACTACGCTGCCGTTTTTCCAATATTCTGCATCACCACCATAATCACCTGTTCCTCCACCACCACCAGTATTCCCAACAACACCACTAGAATTAGGTGTTCCTCCTGGTATATAAAAACCGCTATTCCCTGCTACATACACATCAGTTCCTGATACAGCTATAGATGTTGGAACATTACTGCCCGAAAAGTCAGCAAGGTTAAAAAGGCTGCCGTTTTTCCAGTATTTTGCGATTGATTTTGAGGAAGAATCAATATTTAATTGGGTCCCTACCACATACACATCATTCCCTGAAACAGCAATGGAGGTTGCGTAAGTTTCGTGAGAACCATCAGTAAGGTTTACGGCAATGCCATTTTTCCAGTATACGGCAATTGCGGTTTGAGTACTGCTATTGCGCACCCACCCTGCCACATACACATCACTATCTGAAACGACAATTGAGTTGGCGCACGCTTGGGAATTACCATCACTTAGATTCACAGGGATGCCATTCTTCCAGTATTTTGCAACATCAAATAAGCCATTATTTTCAACACCCGCCACATAGACATCCACCACCTGTGGCTTAGTAAGAATACCATTATTTTTTCTGCAGGAGTATAATCCGAGTAGGCTTAAAAGCATTATTAAGAAATAGTTCTTTTTCATAAAACGAAGGCTAGAATAATCTTTTTCATTTGAATAATTTTCAGAGCTATAAAATACTTTGAATTGATCACAAACTATATTTGGATTTGCAGAACAAATCTAGATCCCATTTGAAGCTTTTGCCAGCCTCATTGAGCATTTTGCCGGAAAGTAAGGTTAGTTGGAAGAAATTACTGGGCATGCGACAAATGTCTAGTCTCTAGATCCGCTCCAATTATGATGGGTTGGATAAGAACCGGCTGCCCAAGCGCAGCTACATCGATAGCTTTCTGGAACGGTCAATAAACGCTTTCGATTTTACTGAACAACTACGGCTCGCTGTGGAAAATAAATCAACCTGCTGATACGTGAATTGATTATAACTGTCCGTTCAGAAAGCAGGTTCAGGCGGACAGAATTTTACCGTTGTTGATAGTTTTCCTATCTTTTAATGATCAAAACTGACTTCCAATTAGCTACTTATTTTATGAACATCGCGTTTCGCCTTTTCCTAGTTCAGTCGTTTGCCATTTCCTCTTGTTTTTCACAAGGCACTGTAGTTCGTATTAATAGGATTCCGCCCGAAAGAATTCTTTTGGACAAAGGCTGGAAATTCCATGCTGGAGATGATTCTGCTTGGGCAAAATCTGAGTATGATGAAAAAAAGATTGGAGACAAAGTTGAGCTAAAAGTGAAGGACAATGGAAATGGCATTCCTCAAAAGGTGATTGACAAAATCTTCGAACCCTTCTTTACGACCAAACCTACAGGGCAAGGAACCGGGTTAGGGTTGAGCCTCAGCTATGATATTGTAATAGCCCATGGTGGGAAGATAAAGGTGGAGGCGAAAGGGGGTGAGGGAAGTGAGTTTATTATTCAATTACCATTACATCATTACGATTAAGTCGACAAATACCATGATGACGAAATCCATTGTTTTGCTTTACCTATTTTTTTTGATATCAACCTTTGCTTCGGGCCAGCAAACTTATTTAGACAGTTTGAAACAGCGATTGAGCCATTCCAACAAAGAAGACACGGCCAGGGTGTCAGCGCTATTCACCCTGGCAGATTATTATGGCTTCGTTCAATTCGATAGCTGTCTTTTTTATTCTTCCCAAACATTAGAGCTTTCGAAGAAAATAAATTACCAGTATGGCAAGTATCTGGGCTACTTAAGCACTTTTCATGGATTGAATAGCCAGGCTAATTACGCAATGGCATTCGATGCTGCACTAAATGCGAAAATGGCTGTGGAGGAATTAAAAAATGATAAGCCAGAGCTTGAGGGCTATCCATGTTATCCTTTTGGGTTGCTCTACCTTGAAATGGGAGATTATCCAAATGCCATCGCGCAATTTCAGAAGGAAATACAATTGTGGGAAGAGGTCGACGGGTCCATGCCGGAAGTGTATTTTGCATTTTCACAATTAGGAAACGTATATCTAAGAATGAAACAACTGGATTCTGCCTTGTGGTATGCTCAAAAAGGGTATGACCTGGGTTTACAATCAAAGAAGTGGAAAATATACTTTCCGCTTGCCATCGCAGCCCTGGGGAATGTATACATGGCATCAGGCAAATATACGCTCGCTGAAAATTATTTTAGAAACGCTTTTAATGAATGCCGAAAAGTTGATAATCTTTATTTTGAGGTTAGAAATTATGATAATTTGGCCAAGCTGTATGACAAAATGAACTTGCCGGATTCTTGTATTAATTATGCAATGCTTTCGCTCCGGTTGTGTAAAAAACAAAATTTTGTTGAATTGACTTTGGAGGTAAGTAAAATACTTACTAAAATATATGAGTCGGAAGGGAAAAAAGACAGCACCATTAAATACATGCATATCATGATAGATGCAAATGATAGTGTATCCAACCTGTCAAAAGGCAGGCAGTTTCAACAGACTGTTTTTAAAGATGTACAACGCCAACAGGAAATAAACTCTGCTAACGAAAGATATAGGAATCAGGTAAGAATTTATGTCTTGCTGGCCTCATTGAGTATTTTTTTGTTGCTGACCTTCATTTTTTATCGGAATACCAGGCTGAAACAAAAAGCTAAAATTAAAATTGAGAAGGCATATTCTGAACTAAAGTCCACCCAATCCCAACTTATCCAATCAGAAAAAATGGCTTCTCTTGGAGAACTTACCGCAGGCATTGCGCATGAAATTCAAAACCCGTTGAACTTCGTCAATAATTTTTCTGATGTTAATAAAGAATTATTGGAAGAATTAAAAGCCGAAGCCGATAAAGGAAATATTAACGAAATTAAATCAATTGCCAATGATCTGATAAACAATGAAGAAAAAATAAATCATCATGGCAAGCGGGCAGATGCCATCGTAAAAGGGATGTTACAGCATTCAAGGACTAGCGCGGGTCATAACGAACCAACAGACATTAACGTGCTCGCCGGTGAATATCTGCGGCTAGCCTATCATGGCCTAAAGGCAAAAGGCGATGCTTTCAATGTAATCGCGAAAACTGATTTTGATACTACTATTGGAAACATCAATATCATCCCGCAGGATATCGGCAGAGTACTACTGAATTTATATAACAATGCTTTCTACGCGGTGGGTGAAAAAAAGCAAACAGCGGGAGCAGGTTTTGAGCCGACAGTTTCTGTCAGCACAAGGAAGACCGAGAAAAGGATAACCATCATAGTTAAAGACAATGGCGATGGCATATCTCAAAAAGTAATTGATAAGATATTCCAACCTTTTTTTACCACAAAACCAACGGGTCATGGAACAGGATTGGGCTTATCGCTCAGTTATGATATTGTGAAGGCACATGGTGGGGAGATTTCCGTCAATACAAAAGAAGGGGAATATACGGAGTTTACAATCGAATT
>JAJPJP010000257.1 GCA_021324175.1 Chitinophagia bacterium | reverse complement strand
TTTGCAGGGCGTATTCTTTGATATCGGCTCCGGCCATAAACGCCTTACCCGCACCGGTAATGACTCCTGCACGCACTTGGTCAGGGTCAGACCCGGCGATCTTGTTCAGGGCGTGAATGATTTCATCCATCATCCGGGAATTCATGGCGTTCAGCTGGTCGGGCCTGTTGAAAGTCAGCCACGCTATTCTTTCTTTTATGTCAAATAGGAGATGTTGATATTCCATTTCCGTCATTAATGATTTTTTGGAGAGGACTCCACTGATATCACCTTACTTGCAACCAGCTTGTCGATATCTTCGTCACTATACCCAAGTTCCGCCAGGATTTCGGGACCATGTTCACCGACCAGCGGCGACGCGCGTCGTATCTCGCCCGGCGTTTCACTCATGGTAAAAGGAATATTGGTGACGCGAAGCTTTCCCGCTTTCGGGTGATCGATTTCTACAAATGTCTTATTGTGTATTACCTGCGGGTCTTCCGCGACTTCATCCTGCCTATTTACTGCGGAGACCCAGAGGTCAAGCGCAAGCATGGTATCGAGCCATTCCGTTGTTGTTCTGGTCATCGTAATATCTTGTATCTGATAATAGATTTTGTCGCGTTGGTCAAACAGGATTTGCGGGTCGTTATATTTCAGCAGGGACGCGTCTCCTAGCGCTTCGACAAGCTTTTCAAACGAGCTCATGGCAATCGCAATATATCCGTCTTTTGTTTTGTACGTGCCGAAAGGCGCCGGATTGCCCGGGTGGCCAATGCCTGACTCCGGTCTCTCAAAACTTGCTCCCATATTGTGTATTGTAAAATAATCCTGCATCTGGAAAGCGATCGCAGAGGATAGCAGGTTGGTTTTTATTTCCTGGCCTTTGCCAGTCCTTTCGCGGTAATACAGCGCCGCAAGTATTGCATACACGCAGTTGAGCGCGTTCACCTGGTCGCACAGCGCGGTTCCCAGGGAGACCGGGCCGTCTGATTTCTTCCCGCTGGTCATGATGGCTCCACTAACGCTTTGCACAAGCAAATCCTGCCCTGGACGCTTAAAATACGGGCCATCGCTGCCCCATCCGGAGGCCGAGCAATATATGATTTTCGGGTTTATTTTTTTTAGCGCTTCATATCCATAGCCCAGCCTTTCCATCACCCCAGGTCTGAAATTCTCCAGCACGATGTCCGCGCGTTCTGCCAATTTTAAAATGATTTCCCGCCCTTCCGGATTCTTCATATCAATCGCGAGCGAGCGCTTGTTCCGGTTCCAGGCCATAAAGCAGGCTGATTCGTCGCCTGCTATCCATTGATTAAAAAAAGTCATGCCGCGGTAAATATCCCCCTGGCCGTAGCGTTCAACCTTAATCACATCAGCCCCCAGGTCACCCAGCATCTGCGTAGCATAGGGCCCCTGCAACAATTGCGAAAAATCCAATACTCTTATTCCTGCAAGTGCCTGTTCCATCGGAAATTCGAAAATTTTTAAGATTACTCAATGTATCGTGGCACGGTGCACAGACCGCCATCCACCCTGATGTCTCCCCCTGTTATAAACGCCGCCTCCCCGGAAGCAAGAAATACCGCGGCCATCGCAACCTCTTCGGGCGTTCCCATTCTCTTCATCGCATGCTGGGCCTCGCTCTTCAAAAGGAATTCGGGGCCTTCTTCTATCGCCCTTTTTTCGTTCATCGGGGTAAGAATCGCACCCGGCGATATGGTGTTAAATCGAACGTTGTCTTCTGCAAACTGTCCCGCCAACTGATTGCTGATGGAGAGAATAGCTCCTTTCGCCCCTGCATAGGCAGTCCAGTCGTGCCAGCTCCGGAAAGCCTGCACCGAAGCAATATTAATAACGCTCCCGGATTTTCGTTTAAGCATATGCGGTAGTGCAGCTTTTATTGTCCGGTAGACGCTTTTTAGATTGGTGTCCATTACCCGGTCCCAGTCTTTTTCCGGCATCGTCGTGATGTTGCCACTGACGGCTATCGCCGCATTGTTGACCAGGATGTCAATTTTGCCGAACTCATCAATGGCTGAATCAATAAGGCTCCTCACATCTTCGGTATTGGTGACATCCGCCTTGATTGCACGAACAACAGCTCCGCGCGCAACCATCCCTTCGGCTTCCAGTCTGCACTTTGCTTCATCGATATCTCCCGCAATAACGATCGCGCCTTCCTTTGCAAAAGCTTTACAGATGGCAAGCCCGATTCCGTTAGCTGCCCCGGTGACGACCGCAACTTTATCTTTTAGCCTCATAAGACGGATTTTTTTGTTGTCTTTCCAGCCAGAACCTTTCAATCTCTTCCAGGCTCCTGCCTTTCGTTTCGGGGATGACTTTAATGGCAAGATAAAGCGCGGGCGATGTGAGAAGCGCAAACAGCCAAAACGTCCCCGCCGGTTTCAATTTTTCCAGCAACAGCGGGGTAAGCTGGCCGACCAGCGCTGTTCCTATCCATAATGAAAGTGTGGCGAGCGACACGGCCTGACCCCTGATTTTGGCTGGGAAAAGTTCGGAAATCAATACCCAGATAACCGGGCCGTATGAAAAAGCAAAACAGGCAATAAACAGCAAAATGAAAACCAGCAGCGTTAGAAAGCTGGTTGTGTCGGACAAAAATAAGAAGCCGATCATGACGAGCGAAGTAATGATGCCGATAACACCTGCCAGCAGCAAGGGTCTTCTTCCCATGCGATCAATTTTCCAAATCGCGACGAGCGTAAATAATACATTCACCGAGCCAATGATGACCTGGCCTCCCAGCGCGTCCGAAACAGATAATCCTGCTTCTTTCAGGATTTTTGGTCCGTAATAGATAATGGCGTTGATGCCGCTTACCTGGGTCAAAAAGGCAAGAGAAACGCCAATGATTAGTGCGACCCGGAATCCGCCACGAAACAAAACAGAGAACCCACCGCTTTCCTGCTGCAGATTGGTCCTGATGTCGCTTATTTCCCGGGCCGCTTCCTCTGCTGGCACGATTCTGCTTAATATGAGCAGAGCCGCCCGTTCATCGCCATTTATGGTCAGCCATCGGGGACTTTCGGGTACAAACATCAGTAAGAACAAAAATAACAATGCCGGAACCACGGATGAACCCAGCATGATTCTCCACACTTCACTGACCATCATTTTGTGAACGATGCCGGAAGTCTCCAGAAGGGCGCCGTTTTGTGAAAGCCTGAGCAACCAGGCATTGATAAAATAAGATGACAGTATGCCGATGGTTATGGCGAACTGGTAAAGTGCGACCAGCCTTCCCCTTTTATGCGCAGGAGATAATTCCGATATATATAAAGGAGACAGCATGGAGGCAACGCCAATTCCAACACCCCCGACGAGTCGATAAATGACCAGGTCGGTAAATCCGAACGCAAAACAGCAACCGATCGCCGAAACGCCAAAAAACAAGGCGGACAAAATAAGCAACTTTTTTCTGCCATATCGATCACTTAAAACGCCAGCGACGGACACTCCTGCGATGCAGCCAAGCAAAGCCGAGCTTACATACCACCCCGTATGGGACGCATCAAGCTGAAATTGGGTGGAGACAAAGCCAATCGTCCCGGAAATCACCGCCGTATCATAGCCAAACAAAAATCCGCCCAGCGAAGCGATGATCGCCAGGGTGTTCACATAACGGCTTCCAGTTGCTGATGCCGGCATAGATTGCATGATTAGGATTGATCAAATCTCCCGGTACGCGTTCACGCTAAATATATGATTAAATTACAGAAGTTGTCCAAACGCAAATGCTATGCACCCGACCATCGATTTTGAAAAATTACCTATTCGAATTGGGCTCGGTTCTTTTTCACAACCCACCGATGAACGATTGCGCTTTATCAGGCAAATTGGCGTCGACGACATTCTGCTGAATTTCTATCGTTCGTCATTGATCGATACAGCTCACCAGGAACAACCATTGCATGGGAACGGTGAGTGGTCATTCAACGAACTGGTCTCCTTGCGGAACAGGATAGAGGATTATGGTCTGCGGTTAAACGCCATTGAAAATATGCCTCGCGAATTCTACCGCGATGTGATGTTGGGAAAGCCGGGTCGTGAACGGCAAATGGAAAAGATCAAGCGGACGCTGGAAAATATTGCCAGGGCCGGAATCCCCATTTTTGGATATGATTGGGATCCGACAGATGTGCTTAGATCCTCGGTGACCTACCCGTTAAGGGGTGGCGCGCAGTCGATGGCCATCAATATCGCCGACTATAAGAATGCACCACTATTGCTCGACCGTCTTTACTCCGAATCCGAGATGTGGGAATACTATCATTACTTCCTCGAACAAATCATTCCGGTCGTTGAGGAAGTCGGACTAAAAATTGCCCTCCATCCAACTGATCCGCCAGTGCCCGCAATCGGCGGAGTACCCAGATTATTTCGTTCCAGGGCAAATTTTGACAGGGCCTTCAACATGGTGCCAAGCAAAAATCATGGTTGCGAGTTCTGTTTGGGGAACTGGGCCGCGATGGGAGAAGACATCCCAGCCGTCATTGAACATTATGGCAGGCAGAGCAAACTTTTTTACGTGCACTTTCAAACCATTTCAAACGCGCTGCCAGAGCCTTTGCACGAAGTATTTGTAGATATGCCTGGTTACTTTGATCCTATCGATATTATGCAAAAGCTACGCGAAACCGGGTTTCATGGACTAATTATTCCAGGTCATGTTCCCCGGGTAATAGGAGACGGACAATGGTGCGAACGGAGCCGGGCTTTGACAACAGGATATTTGAAAGGCATACTAAGGACGCTTGAACGACACCTGCCTGCCAAACAATAATCCATCAGTGCCTGAGCGGAACCAAATCCAGAAATTGGACCAAATGCAAGAGATATCTAAGAGTTCACCCTGTTATTTTACGAATCTCTTTGGCATAAGCCGAGCCAACCGGCAATTCAAATCTTTTTATCCAAACCGAATTGGCCTCAATCTTGGTGATCTGTTTTTTTGACACGATAAATGAACGGTGGATTCGGACAAATAGGGACGCAGGCAATAATCCTTCAACTTCGTTCATGGTTAAACGTGATAAAATTTTCTGATCCTTCAATACAAACTGCATATAGTTTCCGCTGCTTTCGACGTATAAGACATCGTCCAGCATGATCCGGATCTGATCATATCCGCTCTTGATGAAAATGGATTCGGGAAGACTCGTGTTTTCATTCAGGTTGTTTTTTAACTTATACTGTTCATAGGCTTTGTTGCAGGCTTTCAGAAATCGGGCCTGCGAGAAGGGTTTAAGCAAATAGTCTATGGCGTCCAGTTCAAAGCTTTGTACGGCGTGCTCGCTATATGCTGTTGTGAATATTACCATGGGAGCGCCGGAAATCGATTTTAAGAAATCAATCCCTGAGATATCAGGCATTTTGATATCGAGGAAGATCAGATCAATTTTTTCCTTTTGTAAATAGTCAAGGGCTTCAAATGCATCGGTGAAAGACATCTTAATTTCGATGAAAGAGATTTTGGCCGAAAGATTTTTGATGACTTCCAGCGCAATAGGTTCGTCATCTATGGCGATTGCCTTTAACATGGGTTACTGAAGATAGTAAAAAGCTTGTGCTTGCTTTTCCGTCATTTCTTCGCTTTGATTTTTTATAATTTTTGCCTGGTCGCCATAAACTGGAACAATTTTCAGGGCTGAATGGAAAGCCGCACAAAGAATTCTTTTTCGTCTTTGTTGAATGATATTTGAAACCTGCCGCCATATATCAATTTTAATCTTTCCAAAACGTTCTTAAATCCAATGCCCGAACGTTCCTTTTCCGGGTCATTCTCCTGTTTCGGATGAACGCTGTTGCGCGTTTCAAAGTTGATATTCGTTTCATCGCACTGGAGCATGATCCTTATCCAGGACTTTTCTTTCAGGCTGATGCCGTGTTTGAAAGCGTTTTCGATAAGCGGAATCAATAGCATAGGAGCAATCCGGTGGTTGCAGATCTGCTGGCTGATGTTTTCTTCAATGATGATATTCGGGGAACTCTGTGTGCGCAGTTTTTGCAAAGAAATGTAGTTTCTCAAATAGCTTATTTCCTTGTTCATGTCAATAAAATCAAGATTATTCTCATGGAGCATGAATCGCATCATATCACCGAGCATTTGGATGCCCGTTGCGGTCCGGTCGGCATTTTCCTGTAATGCCGTGCCGTAAAGCGTGTTCAGGACATTGAACAGAAAATGCGGATTTATCTGAGAACGCAAAAGTTGCAGATCGGCGCTGGATCTGGCGGCTTTTTTTTGCGCAGCCGTCAGCGCCAATATCTCGTCTCTTCTTTTTTGAAATAATATCCAGGTCAGCGGCGTCACAATAAATAACTGAAACAGCCAGTAGTAGAAGAAAAGACCGAAATCTTGGGCCTTGTCAGCCAAAAAAATCAAAAATGGCAAAGAGCAAAGGAGCGATGACAGGAGCAATCTTAAGGGCGAATGAAAGAACGATTTTTCCTTTTTTTCGGGGAACAGCCAGTATGTATTGCTCATGTACAGTAAAAAAACAGGCAAAACTGTTGAAAAACAAGTGAGAAATAAATGTTTTCCCTGAACCAGGTTGAAGTAGGATATGAGAGAGATCGCCAAAACAAATGCCACGACAAAAAGTGTGACCTGGTTGCAAATTATGGTGTAAAGAGGGCGTTTGTCGCCAGAACGCTCAATGCGATGAATGATGAATTCACGTACAATCAAATAAAGGGCGAAGACTGCAAGTAATACAGTAACCAGAAAATAGAGCGCAAAAATATTCATTTGTGAACGGGCCTCATTTTTATTGAAAAAAATAGAAAAGCCCGGGTAGTCAAGCTGCCACTGGCGTATATAGTATGAAGCGATATTAAATGCGGTGCCGTCAACGAGGATGATCACGATGATCTGAATGAAGACCCACGCATAGTCCCTAATCATTTTTTTTGCCATCCCTCCCATGACGATGATGCCTTTGGACATCGATCCGGATAACTTCATCGTTCCGCCTTCGGCTTTCCTGGAGAATAGCAGGCGTGGAACAGTGTATAATACAATCCACAAGTAAGAAAGATATATCAGCAGCCCTGAGCCTATTTGCGGAATCAGCAAATTTCTATATAGGCTGAACGGCACATTGTTGTCTGCAAACGGCTTTGCCATGATGGATATATCAGTTGTGTGTATCCCCCACAGATAGTCGGCGAGAATGAGCGCGCTGATTGCACTAACCAATACTATTTCCTGTTGTCTCCACCTTATTTTCATAACCAGAATTTGAAGCAAGATGATGACAAAAAGAAGATGGATTTTCCTGATGTGACCAAACGGGTAAAAGATGTGATGAAATGACCGCCGGCGAAGCCGTTCTGGACGATAGCGCCGAGATATTCGTTTTGCCGCAAACCAAAGCTGGTGATCAGGGTAAGGAAGACCGACTTTTTTCCGGTGGTTGCCTTGAATATACCTATTTTGTTCCGCAGATCGTCGGAATGGCTTTTCGTGATCACAAAGTGATTGATGGAGAATTTCACCTCCCCAAATTGATCATCGAGAGGCGAGGAAAATAATTAGGAATTCGAAAAAATATTCCTTGAAACTTTTTCTTTCAACTTGCGGGTGATGATGAACCTCCAAACCTGCAGAAATATTTTGGTAGACAAATGATATGAATACTATTGTCAGAAATAAAATCAATCCGGTCAATAAAGGCCAACCTTATTGTAAAGCATGCGTCCAAGACGGAGCGTGGTGAGCGATGCATCGATTAATCAAGCCGGCAACCCGATCCATTGCCCGATAGCGATTCTTTGATAACTTTAGCCGATTATATGGCTCAGGTCAGACAGTTAGCTGCAATCATGTTTACCGACATCGTCGGCTATACCGCTTTAATGGGCGATGATGAAAAAAAAGCTTTTGAGTTATTGCGAAAGAACCGGGAACTGCAAAAACCGCTCGTCAACCAGTATAATGGGAGATGGATCAAAGAAATAGGGGACGGCGTACTCGCCAGTTTCCAAACGGTGACCGACGCGGTAGGGTGCGGGGTTAAAATCCAACAGGCATGTCAGTCCATTCCCGACCTGAAACTGCGAATCGGTATCCATCTGGGCGAGGTGGTATTCGAAAATGAGGATGTCTTTGGCGATGGCGTGAATATTGCCTCAAGGCTGCAAGCCCTGGCCCCCGTAGGCGGGATCTATATTTCAGAATCTGTTTTCAGGAATATCGATAACCAGAAGGACCTCGAAACGGCATTCGTGAAAGAAGAGATCCTGAAGAATGTCAAACATCCCGTAAAAATCTACGAGTTAAAAAAACTCGACTATTATTCAAGCCTCACTTACGGCGAACCCCTTCCGGAAAAAAACCGCCAAACCCAAAAATCCGTCGAGAAATCCATTGCCGTGCTTCCGTTTGTCAACATGAGTAATGACCCGGAGCAGGAATATTTCAGCGACGGCATTTCTGAAGAAATTATCAATTCGCTGGTGCAGCGCGCGGAACTGAGGGTCGTCGGGCGAACCTCTTCTTTTTCTTTTAAAGGGAAAAATGATGACCTGCGCACCATAGGAAATAAGCTGAGTGTGGCGAATATCCTCGAAGGCAGCATTCGCAAAGCAGGCAATAGGGTAAGGATCACCGCCCAGTTGATAGAAGTATCGACGGGCTTTCATCTTTGGTCGCAAAAATTTGATCGCGAGCTGACGGACATTTTTGATGTCCAGGATGAGATATCTAAATCCATTGTCGACCAGATGATGGACGAATTCACCAAGAGGGAAAGCCATAGCACCCCTAAAACGCAGACCAGGAATATAGATGCGTATAATCTCTATCTCAAAGGCCGTTTTTATTGGAGCAAGCGGGTAGGAGAAGACCTGAAAAAAAGCATCCAGTTTTACGAAGAGGCCATCAACAAAGACGCAGACTATGCCCTGGCTTATGCGGCTATGTCAGACAGCTATTCATTGCTTTGCGCTTACCATACCCTTTCACCAGACGATTCCATCCTGAAAGCCAAAAAAATAGCGCAAAAAGCTGTCAGCCTCGACCCCGCCCTGGCTGAAGCATATGAGGCTATCGGCCATGTTGAGATGTTGTATGACTGGAACTGGAATAAGGCAAAGCACTATTATGAGCAGGCCATACAGCTCAATCCGGGATTTGCGACTGCTCACCAACGCTATGGAATTCTTTTAGCGCTGTTTGGAAGGATTGAGGAAGCATTGAAAAGCTCGATGGAAGCCTTAAGGCTTGAACCGCTGTCGTTGATCATCAACACGGATGTTGCCATCATTTATTTTATTGAAAAAAGATATCAGCAGGCCATTGAAAAAAGTCTGGCAGTCATAGATGTCGACCCGAAATTCGGAGTTGCATTATTTATCGCGGGGCTTAGCTATGAACAACTCGGCAACTATGATTTGGCGATCGAATATTTGCGCAGGGCATGGCAGGCTGCCTATAATAATATCGGGCTTGGTTCTTTGATACATGTGCTGGCGAAAGCAGGGAAAGAGGAAGAATCTTTGACATTGTTTGACGAGCTAAAGCAAAAAGCCGAAAATGTATATATTTCCCCATACACTTTTGCCATTGCCCATCTTGGGTTCAATGATATTCCAACGGCAATGGATTTAATGGAAAAAGCAGTTGAAACCCATTCTGTCTGGCTGGTTCACTTGCACATGAAATCCGATCCACGCCTTGATCCGCTTCGGAAGGAAAAGCGATTCCAGGATTTGCTGGTGAAAATGGGGCTATAATATTAGATTCTGACTTGAACGGAGGTTTGCATCAAATTGAGTCACCGCATTGTTCGGAAACGTACACTTTTCCTAATTTTTCGTCATAAAACGCTGAAGATCATGCTCAAATTAAATGGCTTAATTTTTACTATGGAAAATTGCGCACTGTAAAAAACCATTAAAAGAAAAAGCTAACCAGAAAAAACAAACTCTATGTTTAAGAATCATTTTAAAACTGCCGTTCGTAATCTATGGAAGCATAAAACCTTTTTCTTCATCAATGTCACCGGCCTAACTGTCGGCTTGACCAGTTTCATACTGATCGCATTGTTCATTTTTGATGAACTTACATTTGACCGCTTTCATAGGAATGCCGACAACATTTACCGCGTAGTTGAGAACAAAACATCTGCAGAAGGCGAAGCTTCAAAGAGATCCGGCACGGGTTTTCAGGTTTCCGCAAGAGCAAAAGCCGGTTTTCCTGAAGTCGAGGACGTGGCGCGCATTTCGGTATATTGGCGCGCTGAAATTAGAACTGCTGATAATAAGGCAAACATTTTCCATGAGTATTTTACAGCTGCCAGCCCCGGCTTTCTACATGTCTTTAGTTTCCCTCTGGCATACGGCGATCGGAACAGTGCATTGACGGAACCCCATTCAATTGTTCTTACCGAAGAAACAGCAAAGAAGTTTTTAGGAGCAACAAACGTGCTTGGAAAATTATTATTTTTCGATAATGACTCCATTCCCTATAAAGTGACGGGGATTTTGAAAAACTTTCCTGTTAATTCAAGCCTTTCATTTAATCTGCTGGTATCAGAATCTACGCTGCTGAACAATCCCAATGCCAAAGATTTTGTCGTTAATGATTGGACGTCCGGTGCTTTTGCCACTTATTTTTTACTGAACCATAACGCCGACATTCCCGCTTTAGATATCAAATTGGATAATCTGATTGCTGCCAACCATAAGGGCGAGCCGGGCGTTAAAACCCAGGTTCAATTACAGGCGCTGAAAGATGTTCATTTTTATTCGAACGATATTGAAGGTAATTCCGGCAAAAAAGGAAATATTTCTTACATCTATGTATTTCTTGTTGTCGCCTGCTTTATCATTTTTATCGCCTGCATCAATTACATGAACCTTGCTACTGCGCGATTTACGAATAGGGGAAAGGAAATCGCCGTACGCAAAGTGACGGGCGCGTCAAGGACCACGCTTGTCAAACAATTCCTGGTCGAAGTATTATTGGTTACGATTCTTTCCGTGGTTCTTTCGATTCTGCTGGTAAATATTTTATTGCCCGCTTTCAATTCGTTTACAGAAAAAGACCTGGCTGTTAACCTGCATACCGATTACCGGATATGGGCAGGTCTTTTATCGCTGATCATTATTGTCACTTTGTTGGCGGGTCTCTACCCCGCTTTATTTCAATCGGGCCTTAATCCGTTATCGCTGTTAAAAAGCAAAATTCATTTGGGACGGGGTAATATTTCTTTAAGGCGCTCACTGGTTGTTTTCCAGTTTATGATTTCAATCGTTCTGATCGCAGCGACGATCATTATTTACCAGCAAATGCAATACGTAAATAAGAAGGACATGGGTTTTGACAAGGATAAGCTGGTCGTGATCGATATCAACAGTGGCGCCGTACGCCGGAGTGCTGCAACTGTGAGACACGAATTTGCCAAGCTTTCGCAGGTTCGTTCGGTATCCCAGTCGTCGATGGTTCCTGGAGAATGGAAAACGATCCCTTCTGTTAAAGTAAATACAGACAATAGCAGACCGACCAGTGGAAAGGACATGTTTTATTTCGGCGTGGATGGTCAATTTCTTTCAACTTATAATATTAAATTGTTAAAAGGAAGGAATTTTTTTTCATCCGGCAATGCAGATTCTTCTGCCGTGCTGATTAATGAAACAGCAGCAAAAGAGCTGGGGATAACGGACGCCTTGGGCCAGCCGATAACAATTCTGTCTGCGAAATTCGGCGGCGACACAAGGACTGCAGTTGAGAAACCTTTTACCGTAACGGTTGCAGGGATAGTCAAAGATTTCAATTTTCAATCTTTACATGAGCCACTTGCTCCTATGGTGATGGGATTTCAAAAAAGTATCGGTGCCAGTTTTGGTTATTTTACCGTGAAATTCACGGGCGGCGATATCGATGCCACCATGCAAAAATTGAATGGAGTTCTGCGCAGTATAGACCTGGATCATTTGTTCGAATATCATTTTCTGGATAAGCAATGGGACCTGCTTTATCGCGATGATCAAATAAGGCAAACTATTTTTCTTGTTGTGGCGCTGCTCGCTATTTTTATTGCGGCTTTGGGATTATTAGGCCTTACCATATACGAAGCGGAACATCGTGTCAAAGAGATCGGTATCCGCAAAGTTTTAGGTGCAAGTGTCAGTGGGGTCATGCTGATGCTTTCAAAAGATTTTTTAAAGCTGGTGCTTATTTCGGTGGTGATCGCAGTTCCAATCGCATGGTATTTTATGAATAGATGGCTCGAGGACTTTGCTTACAGGATAAAGATCAACTGGTCTGTCTTTGTTTTGTCTGGCATCATGGCCATCATCATTGCTCTGGCAACAATCTGTTTACAGGTGGCTAAAGCAGCGGTGGCTAATCCTGTGAAATGTCTCCGGGCGGATTAATTGTCTGAAGACCGATAAACGTTGTTTTGAGCCAGCAGGCTCCGCCACGCAATTTTAAAGTGTGCTTTTAGCGGGTGATTATTTCTCATCGCAAAAAATATCTGTGCACGCAGATTGGCTGCAAATCTTTTGATCGGTCTGCAAATGTTCGAATGGAGTAAAATCTGACATTAAGGGAGGAAATATTTCCTACTGAATGGGTCTGGAATAGGAAATGTAGATTTTCCTTGTCCTATGTCTTTTTTTTCGCTTGGAAATCTGTGGAGTCTCCGTCTGGCTCACGAACTGCGCACACGAAGATGGCCATTTTGCATCGGTTGTCTTAAATAAATAAGCTAGATCGGCAACGACACGATGAATTCAGCGAATTTCCCTTCTTCACTCACCACTGTTATTTCCCCTCGATGGGCTTTAATAATATCATAACTTAATGATAACCCAAGCCCCGTTCCCTGGCCTGTGGGTTTGGTCGTAAAGAATGGCTGGAAGATCTTGCTCGAAATGCTATTCGGAATTCCTATGCCATTGTCCCTGACGCTGATGGTCACGCGGTCTTCCAGTCTATTGGTGGTAACGGAGACGATCGGTTCGAAAAGGTCCCCCAATGATTTTCTTTTTGCGTTGACAGAATAAAAGGCGTTGTTATATAAGTTAAGAAAGACCCTGCCCAAATCCTGGGGCACCACGCTGAGGCTGCCAAGACTTTCATCATAATCGGTTTTTATGGTCGGGTTAAAATCCTTATTCTTTGCCTGAACGCCATGCAGGGCCAGCTTAAGGTTTTCTTCAGCCAGCGCGTTGAAATTTGTCTGCTCTTTTTGCCCCGTTCCCGTTCGGGTATGCTGGAGCATTCCTTTTACAATGGATTCTGCGCGTTTGCCGTGGTGATTTATTTTTTCTTCGTTAGATTCAATGTCGTCAGCAATCGCATTCATTTCGTGCGTGTCCGACTGATCGATCGCGCTTCGCATTTCCTTAATCAGTTCCCGGTTTATTTCAGAAAAGTTGTTCACGAAGTTCAAAGGGTTCTGAATTTCATGGGCGATGCCGGCAGTTAGTTCGCCCAGAGACGCCATTTTTTCCGACTGGATCAGAAGCGCCTGCGATGCTTTCAATTCCTTATATGCCCGCTCAATTTCTTTTGCATGCTCGAGTTCCTTTTCTTTTGTCTTTTCTCTTTCCCTTGCAATAATTCTCTCTCGTCTTACCCGGTCCGCCAGCAGCAATGCGGCCAGTAGGCAAATTCCGTAGAAACTGTAGGCCCACCAGGTCCTGTACCAGGGCGGCAGAACCCGGAAATCATACGAGGACGCGCTCCAGACTCCGTAAGGACTCAGCGCTTTAATTCTGAAATGATAATCGCCTTCAGGGATATGCCCAAAAACTGCCCTTGTGCCATTTGAAAGCGAAGTCCAGTCATCGTCATACCCTTCCAGTTTTTCCTGGTATCGGACTTGTCTTGGCATCGCAGGCTCTGTCGCTGCATACTCAATGGTGATGTTATTGGCACTATGGGGAAGAACCAGGTTGGTAGGAACAGGGTAAAATCTTTCGACACTGTCGAAACGAACCGCAGAATATCTTTTTCGAATGCTATCCAGGACATGAGAGGTTTGCAGCGCCCCAAAGGTTGTCATCATTTCATTGACGCCAGCCATGCTGTCCGGCAGGCTGCGAGGCCTGCCCTTGTAAAGAAGGTCGTTCCAACAAAGTGATTCATTGTTTACCTTGATCTGCAGGATTTGGATTTTAAGTGGTTGGGAATTCTTGTTGATGGCGTCATAATTAAAGCGAATTAATTTATTGTCGCCACAACCCGCCCAAACGATGCCTTTATTGTCCACAAAAAGACTATTGTAATTGATGTCTTTGATCGGATAACCCGAATTGTTGTCAAAAACTTTGAATTCCGTGGTTCCGGAAGCGGGATTTACGAAATGGTCCGAGGGCAGCACTGACAGACCCAGGTTTGTTCCAAACCATATCAAATTTCTGGTCCTGTCTTCGGCGATGGCACTTACCGCATTGTCAGGAAGACCCTGCGTTGTATTGTAATTGGTGAAAGAGTTTCCGTCATACCTGGTAATGCCGCCGCCACCTGTTCCAAACCAGATATTGCCATACTTATCCTGAATAACTGAATAAACTGTATTTGCTGCCAAGCCCTGTGCTTTCGTAAAATTGGTAAAGACCTCGCCGTTAAACCTGCTCACGCCGTCGCCGGTTGCGAACCAAATGTTCCCGGATTTGTCTTGCATCATGCTGTATATCGTATTCCCTGCAAGCCCTTGTGCCTTGGTATAGTTGGTAAAACCCTTCCCATCAAATTTGCTAACGCCGACGTCGTGGCTGCCAAACCAAAGGTTGCCTACCCGGTCTTCAAGCATGCTCCAAATGTTGTTGCCTGCAAGCCCGTTTTTCTTTGAGTAATTGGTAAAGGAGATTTTGTCAAACCGGCTCACCCCGCCTCCCAGGGTGCTAAACCAAATGCATCCCTTGCTGTCTTCTATCACACTGACAACTGAATTGTCCGGAAGCCCCTGCTCAGTCGAATAGGTAGTGAAAACGTTATTCTCGAGTTTGCTCGCTCCGTCGATATCGGTTCCAAACCACATGGTGCCTGACTTTTCCTGGAGGATATGGTAGATCTGGTTTTCCGGAAGACCCTTAGCCACCGTATAGTCTTCAATTGTACCGCCATCATACCTGCTCAGACCACCACCAATGGTTCCAAACCAGCAATTTCCTGCTTTATCAATCGTCGCTGTCTGAATGATATTGGAAGGCAAACCCTGCGCGGTTGAATAATTAATAAATCTTTTTCCATCATAACGGCTCAGTCCCTTCGTATAGGTGCCGATCCACATTTGACCAAACCGGTCCGCCACAATGCATAATGTTTGGTCGAAGGCCAAACCTTGGGCCGTCGTAAAATTGGTAAATTTTGTCCCGTCGAATCTGGAAACGCCATTATAAGTTGCAAACCAGATAAATCCCGTCGTGTCCTGTGCAATTCCATAAACGCGATTGTCAACAAGCCCCTGCCTCATCGAGTAGTTCACAAAATGTTTTCCGTCAAATCTGCTTGCACCCGTTTGACTTCCAAACCAGAGGTTTCCTGACTTTTCCTGGAAAACGCAGTTGATCGTATTGCCTGCAAGCCCATCAGCGATCGTATAGTTAAAGAAGCGTTTTCCGTCAAAACGGCTGAGTCCGCCCAATGTGCCGATCCAGATAGCCCCAGACATGTCTCTGAAAATGGAATTTATCGTGTTGCTGATAAGCCCATTTGAGCTATTCAGGTTCCTGAAGCTCTTACCGTCGTATACGCTAATGCCGTTTTCTTCGGTGCCAATCCACATGTTGCCAGCCTGATCCTGGGTAATGCCATTGATCCTGTTGTCCGCGAGCCCTTGAGCAGTGGCAAAACTGGTAAATCCGTGGCCATCATACCGGCAAATACCTGCACCAAATGTTCCAAACCAGAGATTTCCGTCGCTGTCGGTATAGCTGCAACTGATTTCGCTTAACGGAAGACCCTGCTCGGTGCCGTAATTGGTAAAGACCGGAGTTCCACCGAATGTCGAGTCTGCTTGAACAAACGGTTTGCCCGCACGAACTTTCAGAGGTTGGTTGCCTGCATCGAGGTAGGTCGTTGTGGCCGCGGCTTTTTTTTCCGGGAGGAGAAAAGGCGCATCACTCTTGCCTGGAGGTCTCACATGCTCATCCTCGGCGTTCTGACCTTGACGGCAGGAACTGAGCAGGAAACCAACGCAGGAAACAATATTCAGGTACACGGCAATGCCGGATGAAAAAGATCTGAGCATCAGGTTGCCAACGGCATTTTATTTTGAATGAATCGAGGTCACTTTTTGGATTTCAGTCAGGTTTTGTTCAATCGACGGATAAAACTGATTCTGCTATTGATTCATGACGATGAGAAAGTTTCTTTCGAATGGCCCGGAGAGTTGCTGGCTAAATCACTGAGGCGATTCACCCTGAATGTATCTTGCTGGGGATGATCAGCGAGTTCCTTTTTGATCCTCCGGATCTCGTAAGGTTGCGCAAGGGCGATAATTGCGCCGGATAAAAAGGCGGCCAACAGGATGAGTTTTCTCATGTTTCGGTTTGGTGTTATACCCAATGATCGAATTCAATTCAATGTGGTTCTTAGCCAGGTAAGGAGATCATAAATGTAGAAATTTTTCCTTCCTCACTAACAACTGTTATTTGTCCTGCGTGCGCTTTCACCAAGTCATAACGCAAACTCAAACATCATCCGGTTCCCCGCCCGCTCGGCTTCGTTGATTGTGCGAGGCCGGGAATGCTCCAGATGATGGCTGCAAAGAGGACCAGAAAGCGAGTCCTGATTTTCATTGGTTGAGTGAGTATATCCAATGTCGCGCGGCCTTATAATGCATCTCAAAAAAAGCCAGCCATTGCTAATTCTGCGACTGCAGCCATTTTATGGTTTTTTCCGGATCAACAATGCTCCAGGAATGCGGGTGCCTGCTATTTCCGGGTTGCCGAAAACCTTTGCCGGTGGTGGTTACCAGGATAGCCTGCTGATTTCCCAATTTTTGCAGTTCATTGATCATTGCGGCCTGGTCGGCTATATTGATAAACGAGAAATCATATCCTCTTTGACTAAGCCACCATTGAATGTCCGGCTCGGAAATGATCATGACAGGTGTTCGTGCAAGAGGCTTTATCGCAGTTTGTGTCGTGTCGGAATAAGAATATGGTGAATCGGTATAATAGTTTGCCCGGATTGTTTCGGGGCTCCCTCCCATTTCTTTTCTGATTCTGTCGATCATATAGGTTACCTCCGCATTGCCTTTGGAGGGATCCGTCAGCCTGACCACCCTTTTAGCAGCAAAGTAATAGCGTTCCCAATCGAGCGGCGGGTCAACCGCAAATACCGCTTTAGGTTTAACCGGATAATTTTTTTGGACCGCCAGCTCGGCATACTTGACCACGCAGGTGCCCCCGATCGAAAATCCACCGATATAAAAGGCCTTTCCCTTTAACTGGTATTTTGAGACAACCCCTTCTATCATTTCTTTCAACGATTGTTGCGAAGCTTTATCGCTTCCAAAGTAAAGTGGGCCCGTTTTTAAGATCGGCATGATGGTCAGTATCCCCAATTCTGAAGCGCGTCTTGGCAAATCCGTTTGTACAAGGATATTCTGGAGAGAATAATTTTCAAAACCGTCCAGTAAAAACATGAATGCATCGATTCGCCCGCTTTCTGGGGCGACTGCGATGTACATATTTGCCGAGCTATCGCGTGCGTCCAAATAAACTTTCTCGATTTTTTGCCCAAATGACAGCTGGCAGACGAAGAGGGTGAGAACCAGGTAAACGTTCTTCTGCATATTAAGGATTTTCACGATGCCGTATGAATTCACTCATTTATTCTTAATGATCGACAGGTCATATTGATGATAGTCTGAACCGTCTAAGCGCATGATACCAAATTTGTACCCTTCGACGTTCATTCGAAAGCGTCCAACATCAGACTCTTCGACGTTGAACACTGCGATACTCTGTTTGTCCGGAGAAACTTCCGCAGACATCACGTCTTTGTGGATCTTTTTCACTTTACCGGTTGCCATATTCAACGAATACAAGTTGTAATCTGAAATGTAAATAACGGTGGAGTCGTTGGCCAGCCTTACATCGCGGCATCGCTCAATTCTCGTCTTTATTATTGTAGATTCATTCTTGTGAAGGTCATACAGGTAAATGGAAGTAGTATTTTCTACGGTGTAGGCGTCTCTTGCATCAAAGCAATGGTAAAGGAAGTGATCCCCACCGCTGCTAAAGCCATCCACCGTACATGCAAACCCCGGTTGCAAATCCAGTGGCTGGAGCGCTTTTGTTTTCAGATCGATCAGGGTCAAAACAAAATTCGGGACCCTGACCGTTTTGCAAATGATTTGGCTGCCGTCTGGCGACCACATTGGAAAGCTGTTGTTAAAGGCCAGATCAGTCATCCTCATCGGGTTTGTACCATCAGTATCCATTAAATATATCTGGGCAGTCCCGTCACGATCAGAATGGATCGCAATTTTATCTCCTTTGGGCGACCATCGAGGATCAAACTCATTAACTAAGGACTTCGTCAGGTTGATTGGATTGGAACCATCTTTATTCATCGTGTAGACCTGGCGGGGTGCGTTTCCGGTTGCTTGTGAAATGAAAATGATCTTTTGGCCGTTGGGTGAAAATGATGGCTCAAAATTATCGGTGTCATCAGATGTTAACCTTGTAAATTGCGATCCGTCTTTATTGATCGCACATATTTGAGTCCTGTCGTGACCCTTCTTGCTAAAGACCAATTGACTCCCGTCAGGCGACCACCTTATTTGACACCAGGCCGTCACGGGTATTAATACGGCCCCGGACAGTAAAAATCTCGACAAAGATCTAATAGGCATATAACGAAGTTTATCTCTCCCTTTTTCTATTCAGAAACTTCCCGGATAAGCACTAATCCAAGATAATTATAAAAATGCAAAAATTATTTCGGGTGGGAATTTTTCTCAATATCGTCTTGGACCTGACAATATCATCCAATATTTCACCGGAATAATTATCTTGTAATCCTGACCACAAATAAAACCCAAGGCTGGCAGTGAGTGGGGGAAATTGCCTCAAACCGAAGCGCCAAGCGATCAAAATTCGAAATAAAAATGGAAGTCCATCATCATCCGAACGTAGAAAAGAAAGGTTTCAAAGAATATTTTCTTGAATTCTTAATGCTGTTCTTGGCCGTTTCGCTTGGTTTTTTCGCAGAAAATATACGCGAAAAAATATCTGAGGATTCCAAAGCAAGGGAACTGGCGGAAAGCCTGTACCAGGAAATATACGCTGATTCAGTCAACATGCAGGTTAAAATCAATTTGCGACTGGAGAAAGAAGGGCAAATGCTTTATTTTAAGCGATATGTTTTGGATAGCAATCTGACCGAGTTGCCTGAGAAATTTTTTCCCAGTTTCACTTGGATGGGGGTTTTAACCTCAAGCTCGCTTTTTGAGCCCAACGACGGCATTTTGAGCCAATTGAGAAACTCCGGATCGCTTCGTTATTTTAAAAGTACCTATTTGCAGGATTGTATAAGCCGCATCAGTGTTGCGATTCAGAATGCCAAAGAGAGGAATGCCCAGGAATATCTTTTCGTCGAACAGTTCATGAGACCCTTTGTGTTAAAATATTACGACTTTAACTGGATGGATGATTTCACGCAGGAAGGGAAATTAAGCCTTCTTGAAGCACTGAAACAGCAGAATTATCATTCTAAAGTAAAGCCAGCCATACAAAACATGCCCGATTTCAAGCGCAAAGAAGTTGCTGGCTTAATCGCATACTACCTTGTGGTTGTCAGGTCGACAAGACAGATCCATTATAAAGCATATGTCGAAAAAAATCATGAACTCCTTGAAGCGCTGAGGAGCCAATACGGATTTACAAGCGAACAAAAAACGACGCATAACAATTGACCTTGGTTATTTTCTCGCCTTACACCGAAGCCAAATAATCAAAGCTTTTTTTCAAAGCTATTTCCGGATGATCCACCATATCCTGTTCAACAATAAAATGCTTAACACCGCATTCTTTGGCTTTTGGGAGTATGGTTTTCAAATCGATCACACCATTACCTGCAGTCGTCATGTAAGGAAACAACTCAATCCATTGTTTTGGATCGCCGCCATCGCCCGAAAAATGAACCTTCTTCGACATATCCTTGACATGCATCAGTCGATAGCGATTCTTGTACGTTTCCAGGAGCTTTATGGGGTCCGCACCGCCAGCGGTCGTCCAATACAAGTCCATTTCGAGAAAAACCAGTGAAGGGTCGGTGCCATTCAAAATGAATTGCAGGGGGAATTTCCCATTGGTTACTTTCAAGCCATAACCATGATTATGATAGGCGAATTTTACTCCGGCCTTTTTAGCTGCTTCGCCAATTTTGTTAAATGCATCCGCCATCTGCTTATAGTCATCCAAGGTTTTCCTCTTTGCTTCTGGAATTGCTGGCAGAGTAACAAATTCTGCCCCCAGCACATGTGCAGCCACGGCCAATTGATCCATTCCTTCTTGCAGCGTATCCAAATCAGTATGCATGGAAGGCACAGTCAAATTATTTTGCTTCATCAGGGCTTTTACTTCAGCCGCCGTATGACCAAAAAAGCCACTACCCTTAAAGCCAAGTGAAGGGGTAACGGAATCCCACGATTTCTTTGCAGCATCCGTACTAAAGGGATATGGTCCATACAGTTCAACTTCCCTATAACCAATATTAGACAGCATTTTCAGTGCCCCTTCAAAATCGTTATCGAGCATTTTAGGTAGCGAAAAAAACTGAATGCCGACTTTCTCAATAAGTCTTGATGCTCCGAATACTTCTGATGAAAGCAAAAGACTTGCAGTTGATAATACGGCGGATTGCTTTACAAAATCTCTTCTTTTCATTGTGGCAAATTATTGTGTGAAAAATGATCTCGCAACGACAAATGTATCAAATCATTCATATGCTTGAACAATAGTGGTTTCTGCGCCGCGAGCGCCTTCCAATACCAGCAGTTCGAACTTTTTCAAAAAAAGTATCCAAATCCTGTCCAAATCACTTCCGCCTCTTCGTCTTTACCTCAAAATTAAACATCATGAAAGAGTATTTATTATTATTGCGTGGCGGCATTCCCATGACCAGCAAAACAGAAGCTGAACAAAAATCCGAACTGCAAGCCTGGGGCGCATACATGGGCGGCCTTCAGCAAAAGGGACTGCTGGTAGGAGGATTACCCCTGGTTCACGGCGGCAAAACTGTCTCTGCAAAGAAGACAACCAGCGAACCCGTTGCATCTTCCACGGAGGGCATCGTAGGAGGATACCTGATCATCAAAGCGGATTCTCTGGATGCCGCCGCAGGTATCGCCAAATCATGTCCTCATGTTGACAATGAGGGCAATATCGAGGTGCGCGAAATGGCGCCCATGCCGGCCATGTAACTTAGCAGGCACTCCGAGAGAACATCCAAAAGGTAATAGAGAATTCATCCTAGCTTTGATCACGTGAATCCCAAATCAACTACTTTAAGAACAAAATAAAAATTAATACCATGAAAGAGTATCTCATGCTTTTCAGAAGCTATAACATGGCGGACAATCCGCCCACGCCGGAACAGGCGCAAAAAATGCTGAGCACATGGCAAAGCTGGATCCAAAGCGTTGCACGTGACGGTCATTATGTTGGCACCAACCGACTACACGGAGAATCCAAGACCGTTTTTGCTGACAATGTCGTTAAGGACGGCCCATTTGCCGAAGGAAAGGAAGTTGTCGGTGGGTATTTGCTCGTGAGCGCCGCATCAATTGATGATGCAGTAGAAATTGCCAAGGGATGCCCCATCTATGGCGTCGGCGGGAGCGTCGAACTAAGGGAAGTGCTCTCCATAGACAGCGACGTCCGTTCAAAGACTTTTTTGGCTCCCCTTGAGTACGCTTAAAGATGAACGAATATTTATTATTGTTCAGGGGTGGGGAGACCGATCGCAAAGAACAAACGGCCGAACAATGGCAGGCACATATGTACCGATGGGTGCAATGGATGAACGGGCTCCAGCAACAGGGGCTGTTGCTAGGCGCCCAGCCGCTCAGCTCCACTGGCAAGCAGGTTACTGGGAATAGAAAAGCGGTCGTTGACGGCCCATATGTGCAGGCCGGCGAAGCTGTCGCCGGGTACCTGATGTGTCGCGCAGGGTCATACAACGAAGCTGTCGGTATTGCCAATGGTTGCCCCATCCTTGAATTTGAAAATGGGAAAGTCGAGGTGCGTGAAATCCAGGAATTGAAAATGTAAGAATGGAATTGTCCGCCGATATCCGCAGCCTGGCAGATCGCCTTTTCCGCCAGGAGTCTGGTAGGCTGGTGGCGTTGCTGACAAGGATATTTGGTACCGAGAATTTGCAGACTGCGGAAGACGTGGTTCAGCAAACCTTTCTCCAGGCGCTCGACCATTGGCGATCTGGAAATATTCCCGACAATCCGTCGGGTTGGTTATTCCAGGTAGCAAGGAACAAAGCGATTGACGTTCTTAGGAAAAATCGTCATTCGAACCAATATGATTTCTCGGACGACGGACGGGTGCTTCTTAAGTCCGAGTATACTCTCGAGGTTACCATCGATAATCTTTTCAAAGAAGAGCTGGTCAGGGATGACCAGCTGCGAATGATGTTTGTCTGCTGCCAACCTGGTATCTCGCAGGAAAACCAAATGACGCTAATTTTGAAAACGCTTTGCGGTTTTTCCGCCCAGGAGATCGCCAAAGCGTTTCTTACTTCTGAAGATACCATCTACAAACGGCTCTATCGCACCAGGGAATTTTTCAGGCAGCATAAAGTTCCCTTTACAATACCTTCCGCCGACGAGCTGAAGAGCCGCACGCGAACCGTCCTGAGCGCGATTTATCTCTTATTTAATGAAGGCTATTATTCTACCACCAGCGAACAGCTCATCCGATTTGATTTAATCTTCGAAGCAATGACCCTCTGCCGGCTGCTTACGGAAAGCCAGCATACCTATCTGCCGGAGGTTTTTGCGTTGATGGCCCAGATGTGCTTCCATGCCGCGCGCAGCGAGAGCCGTCTCAGCAAAGAGGGGGAAATCATTCTACTTCCAGACCAGAATCGTTCCTTATGGGACAGGAGTCTTATTGCCAGTGGTTATGATTATATGATTCGCGCCTCTTTCGGGAACGCGATTACCTCTTACCATATTGAAGCGGCAATAGCATACGAACATTGCAAGGCCCCGAGCTATTCCGAAACCAATTGGAAGCTGATCCTCGACTATTATTCCTGGATATGCATTTACTACCCTTCCCCGATAGCCGAATTAAATCGGGTGGTAGCCGTCCTGCAAGTGGAGGGACCGAACCCAGCGCTCGAGGAGATCGAAAAAATAAAAAGTAACAAACAGCTGGAGTCGTATTATTTATTCTACAGCATTCTCGGCGAGATCTACCAGAAATTGCAAAACAGATCTCAAGCCGTGAAATGTCTTGAAAAAGCAATTGGTCTCGCACCTTCTGAATTGGAGAAAAAAGTGCTGAGGAAAAAACTGGACCAGGCTTGAATGTGCCCATTTCGTCAACGGTTTTTGGTTTTTCTCTATTCTGACCACACGGCCGAAATCGGCGGAGCCTGCAAATTTTCTCCAAAGCCTCCATCTTAAAGCAATATTCCAAATTGGAATTTTGACCTAGCGAATAAATTACAAACCCAAGATCAAAATCATTCCACCTTCAAACTTTCCACCGGGTTGGCCCTCGCTGCGCGCATAGTCTGCAAACTGACGGTGAGCAGCGCAATCA
>JAJPJP010000330.1 GCA_021324175.1 Chitinophagia bacterium | reverse complement strand
GGGAGAAAAAGCAGTATTTTTTTATCGCAACTTGCCCGGCAGACCGTGTGTTCAATGCCGGCAACTAGTTTTTGCCTGATGACATTGGAAACCAGGTGTTCCTGCGCAGGATGCACTTCGCCGGCCACCCAAAGAATGCCAATGCGCTCCAGGTAGGGAAAAATCAGTTGGAGAATCGTCTTGTCGATGCCTTTTTCGTTGATGTGCCTGTCAATCGTCTTTTCGAACCCTTCCATTTCCATATCAACCATGTAATGGATCAGCTCATTGATCGATTTTTCCTGCTGCGCCGGGCCGTTCGTGAGTCCCTTGATCTTCTCCTGGATTTCAGCGCTATCCATCCTGTCAATATGTGATATTTTAAAGCCGACTCTGTTGAGCAGGGCGATATTCAGGATTGTTTTCAGGTCATCGCAACTGTAGTAACGAATGTTGGTGGAAGAGCGGGAAGGTTTAAGGAACGAATAACGTTGTTCCCACATCCGGATGGTATGCGCTTTGATACCGGAAAGATTTTCCAAATCTTTTATCCGAAAGATATCCATAGTCTATGTTACAAATCTGGGGAACTTATGTTTAAAAAAAGAACGAAAAAGTTAAACGCGTGCGGAAGACAGTCTTAGAGAAGGTGGTTCTGGATGAGGCCCGAATCAACCAGTTTTTTGACAAAATTCATGGCGGGATAGTTTTGAAGAGCATCGAGATGCCGAACCTGGTGAAGGTCGCTGCCGAGGAGGTCGATATATTTTTTTTTGGCGAGATATTCCGCCAGTTCAAACGGCCCTTTGCCATAATATCCGGCAAGCGATAACAAATTGACTTGAAAAAGACAACCGGCATTTTTCATCTCGTCATACCAGCTCCGGTTGGCACCGAAATATAAATACCGCTCGGGGTGGGCGATAACCGGCTGGTAACCCTTGATCTGCAACCTGAAGATTATTTTTTTAAGTTCGATGGGTTCCTGCACAAAAGAAAATTCAACGAGGACGAGATTTTCTTTGAGCGTCAACAGGGGCTGGTCCTGTTCAACCATCGTGTCGAAGTGGTCGTCTACAAAATATTCCGCTGCCGCGTAAAAATCAATTGCCATCCTGCGCCTGTCAATTTCATTTTTTACCGATTCCCAACCGGATTGAATGATGTCATTGGTGTTTTTATACAGGTCCCACATCACGTGGGGCGTGGTGATGATTTTTCGGTAGCCGAGGTTCATCATTCCACTAACCAGTTCCAGGGCAGTATCCAAATCCGGCACCCCATCATCGATCCCCGGTATCAGGTGGGAATGCATGTCCGTATAAAGCGCGCTGAAGTCGACGTCGCTCTTTTTCTTGCGAAAAAATGAAACCATTCAGTAAATGTTTAGCTCAAGCTGGTGATATAATCGCTGTACGTCCTCCGTATTCCTTCAGCGAGCGGGATTTTTGGCGACCATCCCAGGTTCCGGAGCTTGGATACATCGAGAAGCTTCCTTGGCGTTCCATCGGGCTTCGACAGGTCGTGAGTAATTTTGCCCTCGTAACCGACTATATCCTGGATGAGCATGGCCAGCTCATTGATTCCGACGTCTTCGCCGGCCCCGATATTGATCATGCCAGGCTCGTCGTAGAATTTCATCAGGAAACAACAGGCTTCTGCGAGGTCGTCGGCGTGCAGGAATTCGCGGCGGGGATTGCCGGTTCCCCAGACCACGACTTCATGTCGTTTGAAAATTTTCGCTTCATGGAATTTCCTGATCAATGCCGCCAGCACGTGCGAGTCGTGCAGGTCGTAGTTGTCATTGTTGCCATAGAGATTCGTTGGCATGACGGAAACAAACCTGCAGCCGTACTGGCTACGGTAAGCATCACACATTTTTATTCCTGCAATTTTCGCGATGGCGTAAGGCTCATTGGTCGGTTCAAGCTTGCCGCTAAGCAGGTATTCTTCACGCAAAGGTTGCGGAGCAAGCTTGGGGTAAATGCATGAGGAACCAAGAAACATCAGCTTTTCAACCTTGTTCAGGTAGGCCGCATGAATCACGTTTCCCTGGATCATCAGGTTATCATAGAGAAATTCTGCACGGTAAGTATCGTTGGCCAGTATGCCCCCCACCTTGGCCGCTGCAAGAAAAACATAGTCGGGTTTTTCGCTTTCGAAAAAGTTATTGACTTCAGCCTGGTTGCGAAGATCAAGCTCCGTTGAGGTGCGAAGTACGAAATTGTGAAATCCGTCTGCCTGAAGTCGTTTCAAAATTGCCGACCCAACCATGCCACGATGCCCGGCCACGTAGATCTTGTCGGTCTTATTCATGCTGGTTTTTTATCAGGAATCCGGATTCCTGCAAATGCTTCTGTTTCTTGAACAATTCGACATCTGCGGCCACCATCTCCTTAACAAGCATCGGGAGCGTGTATCGTGGTTTCCATTTGAGCTGCCTGCGCGCCTTGCCTGCATCTCCGATCAGCAAATCCACTTCCGTGGGGCGGTAATAATTGGGGTCGACGGCCACCACCTGCCTGCCTTTTTTCATTTTATATTCGGGATTGTCGGCACTTTCAACTACGCCAACTTCCTTTGCTCCTTTGCCTTTGAATGCAATGTCAACCCCGATTTCAGCAAACGCCATACGGACAAAATCACGGACTGATGTCGTCACGCCGGTAGCCACCACGTAATCCTCCGCTTTTTTCTGTTGCAGCATGAGCCACATGGCTTCGACATAATCTTTTGCATGACCCCAGTCACGCTGCGCATTGAGGTTGCCGATAAAAATTTTTTCCTGCAGCCCCATCGCGATACGAGCGACACCCCGCGTGATCTTTCGCGTCACGAAGGTCTCGCCGCGGAGCGGGGATTCGTGATTGAAGAGGATGCCATTGACGGCATACATGCCGTAGGCTTCGCGGTAATTGACCATAATCCAGTAACCGTAAAGTTTGGCCACTGCATAAGGCGAACGCGGATAAAACGGCGTCTTTTCATTTTGAGGCACCGCCTGCGCCAGCCCGTATAGTTCTGAAGTGGAAGCCTGGTAAATTTTTGTCTTACCGGTGAGCCCCAGGAGCCTGACTGCTTCCAGGATACGAAGCGTTCCAATGCCATCCGCGTTGGCGGTATATTCCGGCGTTTCAAAGCTCACATGGACATGACTCATTGCAGCCAAGTTATAAATTTCATCCGGTCGGATTTCCTGGATGATGCGAATCAGATTGGTGGAATCCGTCAGATCACCATAATGCAGCCTGAAATGGACATTGGATTCATGGGGATCCTGGTAGAGATGGTCGACGCGGTCGGTATTGAAAGAAGAAGACCTTCTCTTTATACCATGGACGATATACCCCTTGTTCAGGAGGAGCTCGCTCAGGTAGGCACCATCCTGCCCCGTGACCCCCGTTATTAAGGCAACCTTGGACATTAAATTATTTTTTTAAAAATTGAACAATCTTCCTGATCGGTTTGGCATACAAAGTAAAGAAATAGGGCCTTAGACCATTCAGTTTCCAGGCCAGCCTGTCTTCCCGGTTTGCCCTGATCCTGTTTTTCAGCGACGCGTTGCTGACGCCTCCCGATCTCATCTTGACAATAACCTGTGGAAGATATTTTGCATGCAGACCATGTTTCAACAGAATTCGTAACATCATCTCATAGTCGGCCGCCGATCGAAGCGTCGTGTTAAAAAGACCAACTTTATCGTACACAGTCCTACGCACAAAGAAGCTGGGATGGGGCGGCATCCAGCCATAGTGGAAACTGTTTTTACGTAAGCTTCCGGATTTCCAGGTACGAACAATTTTGGCGGGATTGTTATGCCGCACATATTGCAGATCGGCGTACACGGCCTCCACTTTGTCGTCCGAAAACTCCCGGGCGATGTTGGACAATACTTCCCTGTTGCAATAAATATCGTCGGAGTTCAGGATGCCAATGATTTCGCCCGTCGCCTTCCTGATGCCTTTATTCATGGCATCATAGATGCCGTAGTCTTTTTCCGAAATAACCCGTGCAACATGCGGGAATTCCGCCACAATGCTTAACGTTTCATCCTTGGATTTCCCATCAACAACGATATGCTCGATGTTGGGATAATCCTGGTCTCTGATGCATTCCAGTGTGTTGCGCACCGTTTTTGCACTATTGAATGTTGCCGTGATAATCGTAATTTTCATAATTGGCGTCTGATCAGGTGATTTTCCAAAACGAGCATGTCCATATTGGTCCGCATAAAGCAATCCAGGGCTTCCGCCGGTGAGTTGACGATGGGTTCGTTCTCATTAAATGAAGTGTTGAGCAGGATCGGTATGCCGGTTTTTTCGCGGAATGAATCAATCACTCCATAATAACGCGGGCTGATCGTTCTGTCAACGGTCTGTAGCCTGCCCGAACCATCCACGTGCGTGACAGCCGGAATCAAATCTCTTTTTTCTGCTCGGATGGGAAACACCCTTTCCATAAAAGGCACTTCCTCGGACAGGTCAAAAAACTCCGACACATACTCCCTTAAGATGGAGGGCGCAAACGGCCGAAAGCTTTCCCTTCTTTTAATTTTTGCATTAAGAATTTCTTTGGCATCCGCCCTGCGCGGATCAGCGAGAATCGACCTGGCGCCAAGAGCCCTCGGGCCAAATTCTGCGCGGCCGGAAAACCAGCCGACCACGCCTCCGTCCACGAGGCATTCCGAAATGGCGGCAAACAACAATCTGTCTTCGAGCTTTTCTGAGTCCGTGCCCGTCGAGTGCAGGATGGTTTCAATCTCCTCGTTGGAAAAGCGGCTCCCGGTATACGGTGTAAAAATCGGCGCCGCCTTCGGCTGATGAAGAATTTGGTTATAGACATAAAGGGCGGCCCCCATCGCAATTCCGGCATCGTGACCCGCCGAAGGAATATAAATTTTCCGGAAAGGCGTTTTCCGGGTGATTTTGCCGTTGGCCACAGAATTCTGCGCAACGCCCCCCGCAATACAAAGGTTTGTCATGCCCGTCTGCTTGTAAAGATGGGATGCCAGCGAAAAAATCAGCTCTTCGGTGATCCTTTGAACTGAAGCCGCCATGTCTTTATGAAAGTTGGTGAGCTGGTCTTCTTTTTTTCTTGCCGGGCCGAATCGTTCCACCAGGAGATCAGAAAATAGCGGCGCAACCTGTGGAATGTGATCATCGCCATAACTGATAATGCCCTGAGTCGCCGACCGGAAATATCGCAGATTAAGAGAAAACTTGCCATCATCACCAAAGCGAAGCACCTCGCGCAGTTTGTCCACGTAAACGGGGTTCCCATAGGGGGCCAGTCCCATCAGCTTATATTCGTCGCCATAATGGGGAAAGCCGAGCCATTGGGTAAATGCTGTATAAAAAATCCCGACACTGTGGGGAAAATCAATCGAAGCGATGACGTCAATGTGGTTTTCCTTGCCGATCCCGGTCATCGTTGTGGTAAAGTCCCCGGAACCATCGATGGAAAGCAGGGCCGCTTCTGAAAAAGGAGAAGCAAAAAAAGCAGAGGCAAGATGGCTGCGATGATGTTCGACCTGGTGTACTTTCTTTTTCAGGTCGGAGACCGTCAGCGCGTCATCAATCATCGCAAACTCATGTTCAATCGAAGAAACTTTTTTCGCATTGGAGAACCGGTCTGCGACGACTCGCCAGCTCGCGGAAGGGTTGGTTAAAAGAAACCAGATTTTTTTTAGCAATTTGGCATAGGGATCGCGCCCGATGGCAATATGATCGACCTGTTCCAGTGTGATGCCCGCCTCCTCCAAACAAAATTCAATGGCCATCGATGGGAACCCTGCCCAGTGCTTGACCCGGCGAAACCTTTCCTCCTCTGTTGCTGCAATCAACTTTCCGTCGCTAAAAATCGCCGCCGAGGAATCGGCGTGATAAGCGTTGATCCCTAAAATATGCATCTCAGTTGAATAGTTTTAAGTAATCGTTGTGCAGGTGCAGATTAGCCGTATAATTAGATGCATATTTCCATGCATTTTCGCTCCATTGGTTATACTCTTTCTGGTCGAAAGACGCCGCGCGCTCAATCGCCTCCCAAAACAAGTGGGGCTCCCTCAGCGTAAGATCCCAGCCAACTTTCAACTGCTCCAAATTTCTCCAGGGAGTCTGGTTACTGATTAATACTGGCCTGCCCTGCGATAGTGCTTCAAATATGGCGTGCCCGAAATTCTCGCCCTGCGTCGGCAGGCTAAAAATATGATGCTTGGCAAAAAGCGGAGGAAGGCTGTGGTTGGGAATTTCTCCCAGGTATTCGACGTGGATATTTTCCGGCAGTTCGCGGATGATCTTGCTGCATTCATCCCAAAATGGTTTGTCTTCGAGGCTCCCGACGATGCTAAGCCGAACCTTCGAGGGAACTTCTTTTAACACGAAGAGAAGAAACCCCAGGTTTTTTATCGGGTGGATTCTGCCGACATAGATCATGGAGAGTTTTCCGCTCTCTTTTTTGACGAAGGCCGGATGGTCAGCAAGCACGGCAGGAAAATTTGGGATAACCGCTACGCGAGAGTCTGGACCGAAATGGGTAACCACGTCCTGCATTTCCTTGTCGTCCACGACGTGGAAATACAAATCCCGGTAAAGGCCGATCGATTTGGAAAGCGCAAGAAAGGATCTCTTTTTGAACGACTTGAACTGAATCGCCGTGCTTCTCAGCATGCCCCTGGGCGCAAGAATCGTTTTTGTATGCAGTCTGTTCAGCCTCAAGACAAGCAGCGGATAGACCGTAAAGTACCGGGAGAACATGCTGTTCAGATAAATGCAATCTGCCTGGATCGACAGGATCTGGTGACGGATATTTTTCCAGTTGAGCATTGGGGGTGAGCAATAGTAAATGGAAACAGCATCGTCTGCCCGGATCCATTGATCGGGTTGAATATTTTCGTATGGTTCCTTCGCGCCGAGGTCCCTGTCCGACGTAAAAATCAACACCTCAAAGGCATCGCGCATATTGTTGACAAAATTGACACAGGAACGGATCGGCCCTCCGGCTTTATATCCGGGTTCATACCAGTCAGCAAACAGCAAAATTCTTTTTTTATTCAATGCCATTTTTTTCCATCCAGAATTCCAAAACTACAAACAACCAGATTTCCGACCATCGTATATCCGGATCGCCCAGGAGAAAGTTTTTCCAATAGGCATGGAGATGTTCTCCGTGAATGAAATCCCGCTGGGCAATGCGCCCGATATGATCGGCACAAAAGGATCGCAATTCGTTTTTGAGCCAGAGGCTCCATGGAAAAAGGAATCCCTGCTTCTTCCGGTGGACGACCTCATCCGGCAACAGCGTGCCGAGCGAATCGACAAGGAATTTCTTTGGATAATTCCCTTTTTTATAATGATCTGGGGCGGCTAAGACAAATTCGACCAGGTCAGGATCAAAGAACGGTTCCCGGACTTCAAGCGAAGAAGCCATACTCATCTGGTCGGTATCTTTCAGGAGGGTTTGCTGCGTGTATCCAAGGTAATCAGCAATCGAAACCTGGCTCAAATAAGGCAACGCACTGATATTTTCCGCGCGTTGGCATAATTCACTTTGCAAATCCGTCGTAAACTTTTCTCCCGCCGCGAGCCTCGTTAATGAGGACAATCTCGCCGCCGAAAGGATTTGCCTGGACAGGGGGTAGGCATTGGCAATCGATGGAGAGTCAAGCGCCAGTAACTGGCGCAGTCTTTCACGCCTGCTCTCCGTTTCTCTTCGGAAAAATGATCCCGCAAGTTTTCGCCGCACGGAAACCGGAAGTTTCCACAACCACCTGTATTGCTGCAATTGGAGATATTGATCAAAAAAGGGATACCCCGCAAATAGCTCATCACCTCCTACACCGGATAAAGCCACTTTTACTCCCTGTTGCCGGATCGCTTTGGATACCACGTAGGTATTGACGCCGTCGCCGCTTGGAGAATCCAGGGCTGAGAGCGCATTTTGCAATTCGTCCAGGAAAGTGTTCGCCTTAAGGTCAATGCGCGTATGTACTGTCGAAAACTTTTTTGCAACCAGGTCGGCAAAACGGGACTCGTCAAATTCCTTCTCTTCAAAAGAGACGGTGAAAGTCATCGGTTTGTCCGGGCTGACTGCCGCCATAAGACCCACAACAGCAGTCGAATCGATGCCTCCCGAAAGAAATGCCCCTACGGGTACGTCGCTCACAAGCCTACGTTCGATCGATTGCTGCATCAGCGCGCGGACTTTTTCCTTGGCGCCGGCTTGGTCCTTATAATCAAATTTTATTTCCGGCCTGGACACATCCCAGTATCGCTGTTTTTCAATCCTGCCCTGAGATACGCTCATCCAGGATCCCGCTTCAAGCTGGCAGATATTTTCCAGCGGCGAATGCGGGTACCCGATTGACTGGTAGCTGAAATAATCAAGAAGCGCATGGCGGCTGATCTTTTTTTTGATGAGTGAGCTTTTCAGCAATGCCCTGACTTCGGAAGCAAAAAGGAAATATTCCTTATCGAGAAAGTAGTAAAGTGGCTTAACCCCGAACCGGTCGCGTGCAACAAAAAGTTCATTTTTCTGGTTATCCCAAATCGCAAAAGCAAACATTCCCTTAAAATACTTGAGACAGCCATCCTGCCATTTTTCATAAGCAGCCAGGATAACTTCCGTATCGCTATTAGTCCTGAAACGGTATTCGGGCAGGAGTGATTTGACTTCCCTGTAATTATATATCTCGCCATTGAAGACGATAACCAGCCGGCCTGTATTGTCTGTAAAAGGCTGGTTGGCCTCTGCCGACAAGTCAATGATCGACAGTCGACGATGGCCAAATGTCATATTGTTTCCGGAATAATACCCGTCGGCATCCGGTCCGCGATGGCTCATGGCTGAAGTCATTCTGCCGATGGCGCCGGGATCCGGCAACTTGCTGCTAAAACTTAATATTCCTGCGATTCCGCACATGGTTATTCCTTCTTGCGTCTTTTTTCCAGTAATTGGTGATAGAGTGAAACGTATTGATCAACCACATCCTTTAACTGGAACCTGGCAACGTTTTCAAAACCGGAACGGATAAGTTCCTTGCGATAATCTGCTTCACCGATGATGGCCTGGATACCCTCGCGAATCGATTGTGTGTTATATGGATCCACGAGACGCGCGCCCTTTCCCGCAACATCCTTCATGGGGGAAATTCTGCTGGTTAACACCGGACGGCCGACAGCCTGCGCTTCGACGATGGGCAGGCCGAAACCTTCGTAGGTCGAGGGGAAGGCGAGAAGATCACATTCCTCGTATTTTTTGAGCAGTTCGCTGTCAGTAAGATTTTCAGACACCGTATACTGAATTCCATAGTTCGCCAGCTTTGTCTTCTGCTCTTCCCGTAAACGGCAAATCAGATCAAGCCTGACCGGCAGGTCGCGGATGGCATCCAGCAGGCGGTCAAGATTTTTATTGACGCTGCTTCCGATAAAAAGAATCCGGGGAAGATCGCCGTTGAAATGGTATTCCGCGGGTGTAAATATCGGGTCGACAAAATCCGGGATAACGGTTATTTTTTCTGGTCTGCACCTGGTAAATTTCAAAAGCTCAGCCTTTGTATTTTCAGAAATGACGGTGATGGCGTCTGCCTTCCGCACCGGTAAGTCATACCAGAACCATTTAAAAATCCAGTACTTCGGGTTGATAACCCGGTATCGCTTGAGCAAAACGCAGTCATGGATCGTCAGGACGTTAATGTTACTGTTGTCGCAACCAATAATGCAGTAGTGCGCGTCGCCGGTAATATGATTGACGAACGCCTGGTTTCGTTTGGTATACGAAATATTCTTCCGCATTGTCGACACCTTTGTGGTATATGGCAAAGTGACTACGTCCACGTTAAATTGTTTTTGCCCGTCAAGTGCAACTTCATTGGATATCCTGCCAAATAGCTTTTCGATGCTGAAGTATACAGGGCTCGGGTGTCGAAAAAAATAATGAAGGCCAGTCATTAGAGATCAATTCGAAAGCCGATCTTGAAGACCTTGAACACAATCCATGTAAATAGCATGGCTTTTAGCAATGAATTCATCGTTGTCAACAGGTCAGTTTCAACGGAGATCGCGTAAATAAAAAGAAACGGCAGCCAGAGTATAAGCGTGGCCCGTTTCTCGGTCAATTTTAATATGATGGATAGGAGCAGGTTAAAAAACACTCCATAAAAAAACATGTAGATTATGCCGCCAATCACGCCAAAATTGGCGTAAGCTTCGCCAGCCGGCCCGATATTCATGCTATAACCCCTGATCTCGTAACCCCAGAATCGCTTCAGATTGGCCTTACCTCCCGATTCTGGCTTTCCGGGCCACAAAAAACGCGGGACAAATGAGGCGGCGACTGATTGCCAGATTGTTTCGCCATTGGCGAATGGAAATTTCTCGGGGACCTTTTTCATCGTGTTGGCGATCAGCCATCCCTGGTTGAACCGGACAGCGACAAAAAAAAGCTTATTAGATTCGATGAAAGCGGAGGGCGAGGTGACTTTATCAGTTAGTAATTCTGCAAAATAGACCGGGTCTGCCCCGTTTGTTCCGCTCCAGCTTTTTGCCCGGTAGTCACTTTTAACAGATTGAACGATAATGACGCCCAAAAAACCGCATATGGTAAAGATCAGTTTTGTCTGATAGGAAATTTTTCTTCCAAAAATGGCCAGCGTAGCCATGAGTGCCATCATGTAGACCATTTCGCCAAACATTCCCGTAGCCAGTGCCTGTCCCACCAGTAGGACCAGGATGCCCGATACGATGGACCGCTTGTATTTGTTTGGCGAATACAAAACGTAAAAGAAACCGACATAGGTCAGGTGTTCCATCAGGTAGAATACCTGCTCAAGGCTGGCAGGGGCGAATGATTTAACCAGCGTGGATGCTAGTCCCATTCCGATCAGCGCCATCCCTGTATTGGGCTTCGAGCGCAATTCCGTCATGACATTTTGCAAATAAGTCTGTGGGTTCCTGTTCACCTTCATCCTGCCAAGCGGAAGACGAAGACCAAAAATCATCATCAGCGTGCTCGGGATGGCAAACTGAAAATATTCGTCCGAACCAATGGGCATATACCTGACCCATATCCTCGCCATTGAATTTGTCTTGGGGTAAACATGATAGAAGATGACCGGCATCAGTACCCACGTCAATACTGCCGACACGATAATCAGGTCAAAAACGACGATCTTATTGCCAAGCCGGTATAGGAATTCAAGAAGAAAATAGATAAACATGATAACGGCGAAGCCTTCCCAATAAGTACAATTGGTTAAAAACCCGATCAAAAAACCGGACAATATCGAGAAGCCTGCAATGTATCGCATAAAAAAACTTATGAGATAAAACTTCGCCCAGGAATGGTGTGAGATCCTGACGCAAAATTAGAGAATATCATGATAAACCGGTTTGAGGCATTATCTTTCTCCACAATGAATCAAATACCCCGTCGCAGTAAAATACCGACGGTTTATAATCCAAATGATCGCGCTCCACCGCATTTTGCCATCTGAATTGATCAAGTTCGGAGAAACGTATGCTAATCACTTTGGGATAACTGTCCGTAGTGACATAGTTTCTGGTGGTCACTAGAATATCAGGGAACCAGACATCCAGCCCGCAGGCCAGGTATTCAAACAGCTTATTCGGGGCATTATAGATATAATTCTGCAAATGGCCTTTGTACAAAATGACCCCTATATCGTATTTGGCAAGGATTTCCGGGAGGCTAAAGTAGTCTACCCCCTCATATAAATGGACCAGGTCGCTCTCCATTGACTGCAAATAGGCTTTGGCATCCTCTGTACAATTGGAGGAATAAATATCAAAAATAACCTCCCCTTTTTGTTGCAGCACCCAATCAATAAACTCCTTTACGTACATCGTTTCCAGGCTCAAGGCGCCGATATAAACAATTTTTAGCGGAGTCGTATGAACCGGGAGAACTTTTCTCGGTTTCCAACTCCGTGGCGGATAGTTTGGCAAAATGAATGGGTGCGGAATCAAAATGTCTTGATTGTCTTTTAAAAAGAGCTGCATCCTTTCCTGGTTGGTATGGGACAGCCATTGGCTGACAGGATAGATTATTCTTTCAAGCTTGTGAAGCAGGCGGTAAAACTTTCCTTGTTTCAAGTAATCTTCGGGGCTGGTATATTCATGGTAATGAATAAAAAGCCTCGGGCGGCGCCCGGCAAGTTTATGGTAGAGCACGGCGGGAAGACTGGAGTACGTTTCATAATACATCAGCGTGTCCGGTCTCCACCACAAAAGCGTGAACGTTGTCTTTGCGTAGAACAGGAAGTAACTCCAGTAACGAAGAATAATTGATTTGTTTTTTTGATTTCCAGATCGGACGATGTCGATAAACGGTTTTTTTGATTGAAATGATTTGGGTATTCCTGGAACTTTCATGGAAAAAACCTTGACTTCGACCGGATATTCCTGTTCGCCCAGAAAGTTTACCCAGTTCATCACGGGTGGATATAGTTCAATGGGATTAAAATGGATAATAGCCAGTTTAACCATGCAGATTTTTTATGCGCTGCAAGGCTGACCGGGCCCTGTCCCTGTATCCATAACCCGAGTCCAAAGCTCTTTTACGCGCCCGCATCCTGATTTGGCTTGCCTCTGGCCGTGGCAGATCGAGCAATTTCCGCGCGAGTACGGCGCATTCGTCCATGTCCGAGAACAGAAATATCTCTTTTTCATTTTCAAAAAACATCCGGTGATCAGGAGTGGCCGGAGCGAGTTGAATGCCCCCGATCCCAGCGATTTCAAATGTTCTCATGTTGTGCGAGTCTTTATTGTGTATCCGCATCAAATTGAGTTGGACCCGGTATTGCGCCAGTGCTTTCCAAAACGGCTCACCGTAGATTGGTCCGTGAATCCCCAGGTTTTTATGTTCGATGAATTTTTGCCAGTTATTGCCATATACGTCGACCGAAAACCCTTTATTTAGCAATGCAGCGAGGGCATTGGCCCTGGGTTCATCGGGATTTCCCAAAAAGCAGATTTTATTGTACTCCGGCAGCGCCTGGCACTTTTGATATATATCTTCTGAGACGTCAAATCCAAAGGGAAGCAT
>JAJPJP010000227.1 GCA_021324175.1 Chitinophagia bacterium | reverse complement strand
CTGATTAGAAATTCTGTGGTGGAATCATTGCCTGAGGGAGCAACGAAATTGCGTCCAGCGATGATTTGTAGGCCAAATACCGAAACATAATGCTCATCCCCCACGCGCTCCACTCCATTTTCTACCTTTGTACCCCTGTCGTCGCATACCAGCACTGCGCCTCTCGGATGATTATGTATCGGCGGTTCTTTACTTACCGTTACGCTTGCGACACCAGGAATTTGCCCGACCCGTTCTGCGAGGACATTTCTATTTCCCGCTGGATAGCTGCCGCTGGTATTGATATTGATGATCGCGTATTTCTTAAAGCCCAGGTCTTTGTTTAGCAAATAGTGAATTTGATTGCCGATGACAATCGCCCCGATAATAAAAAGTATGGATACGGTGAATTGAAAAACGATCAGCGACTTACGCAAATAATTTTTCCGATCAATGTTCTGCGTGCCTCGCCCCTTGAGGGTCACCACGGGCAAAAAGGAGGAAAGGACCTTCCCCGGATAAAAGCCGGCAAGCAAAGAAGTAATACATGTGACCATCAATAGAAAGGCCAGCGTGAACGGATCGATCGGATGGAATGCCACACCTGGCGGAATAATTGCCTGGAAGGCATTAAGGATCGGAGCCGCGATAAACACAGAAAGGATCATCGCAATAAGAGTGAGGATAAACGATTCGCGAAGGAATTGCCATACCAGGCTCGCCCTGCTGCTTCCCAGTACTTTCCGGATACCGATCTCTTTGGCCCGCTTCATGGATTGCGCTGTAGACAGATTGATAAAATTGATGCAAGCGATGACGAGGATAAATGCAGCTATCGCCATCAGGCCGTAGAGTGTCGGCAAATGCGCTTTCCTGGAATAAAAATCCGGGTAGTCCTGGTTGAAATGCATATCGGACAGGGGTTGCAAGCCAATCCAGGCTTTACGTCCGCGATCCAATTTGATGTGCTCATTGATCATTGGAGCCATCTGGACTTCGAATTGAGCCGGCGTTACCCCTTTTGCCAGTTTGACGAATACTTGTGAGTTATCTGCCCATCCCCAGTTGCCAGGTTTTGCATTGACAAACTCATTCACATTTTTGAGAAAGCTGCTTTGTATGGTGCTGAATGAGATAAAATCCTTGAATACCAGGTCCGAATTGCTTCCCAGGTCTTTGACAATCCCTGATACGGTTAGGTGTAAGGAATCATTATAAACCACCTCTTTGCCGATGATATCATCGAGCGGCATCTGACCAAAGTATTTTCGGGCCCTGCTTTCAACGAGCACCACCTTGAACGGCTGATTCAACGCATTGTTCGCGTCACCCGCCAACCATTGATAGTTGAAAATTTGAAAGTATTGAGGCTCGGAGGCAACTATATCCGTAAATGGCCACTGCGGCGCATCGAACTTCCTGTTCTCCGCTTTACCTGGGATGGTTACTTTGGCATAATAGCCATAAAGGTTTGCACTGTTCTCAATGCCATTGAATTCAGCGCGAATAGTTGTTAAAGTTCCATGAGAGACCTGGGAGAAAAAATACTTTCCCCCGGTGAAATTATCAGTCGTGGAAACGACCCTGTAAATTCGCTCTCTTTCCCGATGAAAGTTCTCGAAACTTAATTCGAAGCTAACGATCAGGTAGATGATCAGGCAGGCGGTGATGCCAAGGGTCAGTCCCAGGATATTGATGCATGTGGAAACTTCATTGCTGACCAGGTTTCGCCAGGCAACTTTGAAAAAGTATTTAAGCATGAAAATCGGATTTTAAGTTCCCGACGATTTTGCTCGCCGAGAGGGAAAACTCCTGCCAGTAGCGGTCGTAGTTCATCGAAAAAGTTTTGAGTGAACGGACTGGAAGCATGGGAAAATGTTTCAGTTGCACATACTTATTTGTGGGGTGTGATTCATCTTCCTGAAAATTCCATACAGGCAACTGAAAGATTTTTCAGTATGAAGCAAGAAATAAGTCTTTCAGCCAAGTGGTGGCGAAACCCTATTGGTTTGCGGATATGGTATCTTCAGTTCTTTGGTTTCTTCTTTGATTGCAAATCGTTCAATTTTTGCCTGGTTTCAGGGACTTCCTGGATGGATAATGCCTTGGTAAAATATTGAATGGCGTTGTCTGTGTCTCCAATTGAGAGATAATAGTCTCCCATACTGTCATAAACATTGCTGCTTTGTGGAAACCAGTCAATATTGAGTTTGAACAGGTCATGAGCAACCTTAAATTGTTTCTTTGACATATAGAGATAGCCGAGGCCATTAATATCCTGTTCCTTTGGAATGACCGCGTATCCAAATTGCCGGCTCATTTCCCCGTAATGATCACGAATCATTTTTACCCCGTCGTATCCGGGCTGACCCAGCCTGTCCTGATCCCTGAAATAATACCAATCGAATAAAAATCGAAGGCCGTCATATAATGCGATCAGTGAAACTGTACCGTGTAATTCATCAGGATAATACTTGTAAGACCAGCGCAAGCCGTTTTTGCTGTTCTTTTGGAGAGCATCTCTCAGATGGAATATGGAGCGAAATTGGGATGTCCGCCAGCTCGTGTCCTTTTTCGCCCATGAAGTATCGAGCGGCGTGTGAGGCGTAACTGAATTGGTGATGGCTAGGAATAAGCTTTTCATTTGAAAATGCTGTGTCGCCAGATATTCGTCCGCCTGTTTTAACAATCGTCGGTGATCCCACCACAAACTCGGTTCGCATGCGATATAGGCGTTGAACAGTCCATTGTGATGAACAAGGGTATTGACGACGAAAAGCCCTCCAAAAGAATGACCAAATAAGACCCGGTATGACGTCGTGGGATATTTGGAATCGACATAGGGAATCAGTTCTTCCTGGATGAATTGGATAAATTTCTCGCCGCCGCCCGACGATGCCAGGGAAGCGCTGTCCCAGCCTTGTTCTGACACGGGTCGGCTCGGTGTAAGGTCCCGGGTGCGATTGGTATTCGTGATGCCAATGATGATCAAGTCGGGCAATAAATCCCGGAATCGGCGGACAATGGCCTGGGCCGAAGAAAAATCACTTTCGGCATCCAAAACATATAGTACCGCGTTGCGCTTAAACGTAGCCCAAGTTGTATCGGGAACGGATACCCAGATCTTTCTATCCTCGTTAAGAATACTGGAGTGAAGGCTGTCGACCGTGCCAATTACCAGGGGATTAGATTGGTCCTGCCCTGAGGCTGGCCAAGCGTCCATGACCAGGAGCGATAGAAAACAAACGATCGTAATGAGAATCCGGGAGCACATAGTAGTTATCACGTTTTTTTGCCTTTTCCAAATATAGGGATGTCAGTAGTAGGAAAATAGTACCATATTAGCGTTTCTGCAATTTCTGGTACACGAGGCATTCAAAGTTTCGGTTGAACATTTCCATTCTGCGCGAGAGAAAGCGAAATATTCTTACGGACATCTAGGCTATTTATTTTCACAACCCTGGACAAAATACAGGGTCGAAGCCAGCCAGCCTAACCGCCTAATGGTTAATGCCTAGACAAAAAATAATCAACTCGATCCAACGTTGTTTCAGAAATCCACATAACCAAATGAAAACAACTTTACTCCCGCTTTCGATTACTTCAATATTTCTTTTTCCTTCATGCGGACCGAATGTCGATCAGAAAGCAGCGGCTGAAGAGGTAAAAATTGATTCAATCGTTGCTGCCACCCAAAAAGCGATCGAAGATTCTGTGAAAAATGCCACGGAGGATTCAATTAACATCGCCAATGGAATGGCAACTCTACTGCAGGGGAGAACCCTCGTTCAGGATGCAATTCCGTTCATAGCTTCAAAGATAGGCGCGTCAAACACTGATAAGACGAATGCTGATGCGCAAATGATTAACGTTGAAAGTTTTCATTTCCTCCGAAGCGTTCAAGATAAGCAAATGCAAATAGCCAATGAAGCCAGGGTTCAACAAAACATCAACAATCGTGTTGACGCACTTCAGACCATTTTGAAAATCTTCAGGCGAGCCAGCGACGAGATGGAGGGGTTAGAAGATAAGAGATTTAAATCATATGCGGATTTTGAACATTTTAGCAATAACTTGTCACGTCGAATTGATAAAATGAAACGGGAGTTGATGGACGAGTCCAATTCAAATGACCTGATCGGAAAGTTTGATTTTGATAAGACGTTGTTCAACGCTGACTTTATTGCCGAGGTGGGCGAATTTAAAAGGACTCACGCGGTCTCGCAATAAGGCGACTTTAAGTATATAGGCGATTAAATAAGGTTAAGACCTCTGGAAAATTTCTGTTCCTCGCCAGGTACAATCAGGTCTCCGCATTACAAAACTTTTTTAAATCGACAAACCCGGTCCAGATTGCAGGCTTATTACGTACCGTGGAATACGGGTTTACCCTATGGAATCAAAATTAAATTCCGGCAACTTGAATTGGCTAGCAAAACATTTGTTTAACTGTCATAAATTAGAAGATTGAGCGCCCTAATCCCAGCAATCTACCTATATGACTTCATCGGGCTTAAGAAAAAATGATATAAAATATCTGAGAAATCTTCGCAGTCTTTGTGCCCGTGCTCAGAGCGGCGCAGTTTCAAGAAATGAAGCGAGACGGGTCCCGGGCTTAAGTATCGATATAATTAGACAGCTCGAAATCCGATTGGATATTGGCCAATATATCGAACAGGACGAAGTCATTCGCGGAAATATCTTTATAACTGCAAAAGGGATTCAGGCGCTACGAAATAGCAGGCTATTGTCGAGGATATATTTCTCATTAACCCAATTCTATAATGCGCTTCCAATCAAAAGGCAAATTCTGCACGGTATTTTATTCTTTCTCGCGTTTTGGGTTGTACAGAGATTTGTGGATGACCTGATAGGCAAGTACTGGGTTGATAGAGTACTATCCCAATTTCAGCCGAATACTCTTTTTGATTGTATTTTCTTGGTTTGTTCAATTTGGTTTATCAGGAAAAATATTAGTAGAATGCCAGGCACTTGGGACGTCCTTATCATGTTGATTTATTTGAAGATTCGATGGTTCGATTCTGTTTGGCGTTTCTGGCCAATGTTTGAAGATATATACTGGAAACGGCACCTGGACTATATCGACGCGATCGGCTTGTATTATATATGTTTGGGCTTGTACCACCTTTTCCGGTGGATCAAACGTTTTTCGACAAACACTGCCAAAGAATATAAAGAGGGCTTCCTGAATCCCGATCTGCCTATTCACGTACTCGCAGAAAATGGGAAAACCAATGTTTATCAACTCGATAGGGACGGTCTGAACCGAAACAAATTCGCCCGACAAGTCGCCAGCACAATTAGCATAACCAACGTAACAAGGGCTTATGCGATCGGTATTTGCGGTCCATGGGGTTCAGGAAAGACGTCGCTAATCAGTCTGGTTGTTCAAAACCTAAAAGACCGTGGCGAAAAGCGATTTCTTTTTATTGAGTTTTCTCCTTGGTTTTTTTCCAGCACCGAATCTTTGATTAATAATTTTTTTTCAACAATTAGGGAAAACTTTAGGCTGAATAAAACACTCTATACTGAACTGGGCTCTTATGCAAGGTCGATTGTCATGGCCGAAAAATCACTATTGAACACAGAATGGTCAAAGCTCATTTTCGAAGAACACACTGGCTTGCAGGAAAGATATGCCAACGTAGTTAGAGAAATCAAAAATGAAAAGAGAATTCTAATTATTGCAATTGACGATCTGGATCGCCTGGATAAAAAGGAAGTATTGGATGTCTTGAGATTGATCCGTTTAATGGCTGATTTCCCAAATACCTTTTATATTGTCGGCTATGATAAAAATTATATCAATTCGGCAATAAAACAAACACTCACTGATCATGAGCCAGACAAATACGCGAATAAAATATTCAATCTCGAAATTAAAATACCTCCATTGGTGCCTGACATTGTCAGAGAAAGACTTAAGCTACAATTAGAGAACCAAATCCGAATTCTCGACAGCGGCATTCAGTTGATGCATGCTGACGAACTAGAAAGGTGTTACGACTTCATGCTGTCAGTATCAATTATTACAACTGAAAGAGACATTAAGCGGTTTAACAACAATCTCCTGATGCGATACCTTTCGGTCAAGGGTGAAATCAATTTTTACCATTTTTTCTTGCTTGAGCTAATAAACTTTTCGAACCAGGACCTGTTTAATTCAATCTTTAAAGAAAAGGATAAACTATTGAGGAATTCCAAGAAATCAATTGGTTTAACAGCCGAGCCCCCGGATTACGACTCTATATTTAATCGAGAATGTAGTGCCGATGAAAAAAACGTTTTGAGCGAGCTATTCAGTCGAGACAGCTATCAAATGAAATATGCCATTTCAAAGGAATTATATTTTTATCGCTACTTTTCTTTGACCCTGCTGAAAAATGATTTCTCCGATGAAGAATTTGACAAGGCATTTGAAGCACCATACGACCAGCTCAAAAACAAACTTTCTGAATTTTTTTATGGCAACGAGCAGCTGCTCGCAGACAAATTGTTTAAAAAATTCGGCAATAACCAGTTGGCAGCCGATGCTACGTTTAGCAAATGCTTAAAAGCATTTCTTTTCTTGTACTGGCTTTTATTCGAATCAGGCAGCACGGAAAACATCGGGCTTACAATCAATAACCTCGGTGCGTTCGTTCTCAAATTTATTGAAAAATCAGGAGCGAGCTTGAATATGATCCAAGATACTCTTTCAGGTTTGGAAACTGACTACCTCGAATCAACAGGATATTTGATAAGCTTGAATAACCCAGCTCGTCAGGAAAATCTGGATTTATTTGAGCCTCGTGAAGAAAAGCTTGCAGTAATTAGAAAGCTCGAATTGGAATTTCTGCACCGGATGCTTGCTGCTTCATCTGGGAAAATGAACCGACAAATCATTCGACAGTTTGAGTATTTATGTGAATTTGTTACGGATAACCGTTTCAGAGAACAAGAATTAGATTGGTATACGGAGCAGGTAATCAAGCCATTCGCGACAATGCTTGTGGATGGCAGCGAAGAGATCATCAACTATGTCAAGCCAAGGGCCCTTATAAACAACCAATTCTCCGTTGATTTAGCGAAACCATTAATCGAAAATATTTTCCCCGATTTCGATAATCATCTCCAGTTTTATTTGAATCTCGGCCTCGAAAGAATAAGCGATCTCTACGACGGTTTTGAAACAAAAAATATCTTTTCCTATACTTTCAGTAACCAAAAGCCAATTGATGCAGGCCATCCCGAATTCACGGATATGGCAATGCAAGAGACATTTGAACTCACGAAAGGTCTAAAAATCTCAATTGATCTCGAACCGCATAATACGCCGTTTTGGCGGTTCGGATTCAGACTTGCTGTATCCAAATATTTCCCTTTGGTTGAATCAGCCAGGCATGTAGACGGGTATCCCTTTATCCAATTAAACAAAGGTGCAATCGATGATCAAACGCACACGTGGCGTGATCAAAGTCCTCCAAGATTGGATCTCGGCGTTTATAGCGGCAGTTCTCTGGATTCGGTGGAAGAGTTGATTTCCCCATATTTTAATGGCAAGATTAAGCTAGATTTTTATGTTGATAAACTCAAAAAAATTAGAATCGGGGTTACCGAAGGGACGAATGAAATAGAGGCCAAACTGATCACCCAATTCGATAACTTTACCTACCTTAAAATATATGCATGGTATGATGGCCATGCTTTCAATATATCAGCCCGAATCAAATTACTTCAGCAGTTAAATCCCTCTAAACTATTGTAGATCGTCTTTCCAATAGGTCCTCAATTTGAATCGTCAACCTTATCAGTAAAAGTTACCAATAGTTCCTAAAAACGATTCAAATCAGTTTCGCCAAGTGCTCTGGGATTATCGTCTTATACAGATAATTACTATTTGCGATGATCGCGGCGCTCAAGGCAAGAACGCGCCTTGTATTTTTCCCATTTTCATCTTCCCTTCATCTTGGCGTTCTATGTTTGTTTTTGTAATCAAATTTGAAAATCAAAAAAAACATTATGAAAACGACACTATTATTTGCGGCAGCTTTGGTCATATCAACTGCCTCATTTTCACAAACTACGGTAAAAGGCACGGAATCGGCAAATGTGAATGCAACTGCAGACGCAGGTCTGAAAACCGGCACCATAACCAAAGCCACCAACCTGGCGAAAAAGACTGAAAAGCAAACGGTTAAAGATGCCAAGGCCGAGAAAAATGCGGTTAAAAATGATCAAACAAGCGTATCTGCAAGCGCGTCGCTGAAAAGCAATAATTCGACTAAAGACGCGTCTTTAGATGGACAGGCCGCAGTTGCTGCAAAAAGCACCACAAGCAGTAGCATTTCGACAAAAACGACCCCGGTAAGCAAGCCAAGTAAGCCGGTTATTCCGAGACCTGTTTTTGTAAAAATGAATACGCATGTTGCCACGGCGTCTGCCATAAAAATTAAATAAAGACACCCAATCGCAGGTTTTTGTCCTTGCCGGCAAAAACCTGTTTTTATCCGATGACCAGACTCTACGCATAT
>JAJPJP010000082.1 GCA_021324175.1 Chitinophagia bacterium | reverse complement strand
GCACTGATCAACTATGTTAACCTGGCGACCGCCCGGGCGATTGACCGGGCCAGGGAAGTTGGTGTAAGAAAGGTCATCGGCGCGGCAAGAATCCAGGTTATCGGCCAATTTATTATAGAAACCGTCCTGGTAAATTTACTGGCCATCCTTGCTGGTCTTGGCATTTATCTCATTTCGTTGCCCTTTTTTGCACGTTTCGTCGAGATTGAACGATCCGTGTTGTCAATTTCAGCCGGTAATCTCCTGAAGATGCTGGCGACCGTCTTTTTGGCGGGCGGAATTCTTGCAGGCATTTATCCCTCGTTTCTTCTTTCCGCGCACAAGCCCCTTCATTCGCTTAAACCCGTTGCGGCCGGCCCGGTTAATAGCAGCCCCAACAAGCTCCGGCGCGCTCTTGTGGTCCTGCAATTTTCCATTGCCATCGTCCTCATTTCCGGAGCCATGGGATTTCACAAGCAACTTCGGTTCATGAATAACGCGGACCTTGGAATCAATATCAAACAAACGTTGGTCATCCATCAGCCTTTGGAACTTGACAGCACAGCATCTTTCGCGGTCAAATCCTTTATTCATGAAATCGAGAAGAATCCGGCAATCCGGTCTGTTACGCTTTCGGTCTCAATTCCCGGTTCGAAATCGGGTGGAACGTCCGATTATAAAACACCCGATTCCCGGGGCTTCAAAACCTGCCGTGATTACGGGATTGATTCAAAATTTGTTCAGGATTATGGGCTTTCACTCATCGCGGGAAGGAATTTTGATCCTTCTGAAAACGAGAGCAACGTCATGCTCAATGAGACTGCCGCGCGGATCCTGGGATTTCGAAAAGAAACAGATGCCATCGGCCATGAAATTCAAAGTTCCCGTGATCATCTCAGAGTGGTCGGCCTGGTGAAGGATTTTCACCAGGAGTCCCTGCAAAGCGGCATTGAACCAATAGTCTTTTATCCCGACAAAGACTTCAACATGAGCTTCTACTCCGTCAAGGTCAGGACAGGCGCAATGGAAAGCCTGGTAGCTTATATAAGGGAAAAATGGTCGGCCGCCTTTCCGGGAAGCCCTTTCACATTTAGCTTCCTCGATGACGTATTCAACCAGAAATATAAGAATGACCGCCTGTTTTCAACCACGTTGTGGTTGTTTACCATCATGGCGATATTTGTCAGCTGTCTCGGTTTGTTTGGGCTTTCACTTTATACCGTCAGAAAAAGAGTCAGAGAAATGAGCATTCGTAAAATTCTTGGCGCTTCACCATATGGCATCACGTGGCTTTTAACCGGTAGTTATATGGTCCTCGTGCTGATCGCTTCCATTACCGCAGTACCCGCCAGTTATTTATTGCTTCATCACTGGCTGCTCGGTTACGCTTTTCATATCCAGATCGGGCCCTGGCTGCTCATTACACCCATTATGATCATTGCATCAATCGCGTGGCTGACTATTATCTATCATTCCCTACGGGCAGCGACAGTCAACCCGGCCAAATTCATCAGGAATGAGTAAATAAACTTGAGACTCCACTTAGCGCACAGGTGACCGGGAGGGCCGAAAAGGATGTGGGCTGCAACAGCTGAAACTCATCATTCCCATCCAGCGCGCAACCCACAGTCAACATACACTACCTGCAAAAATTTGTACCAATCAGTGACCAATGCAAGATCAGATAAGACCTAGTCGACACGCAGGCTCTTCACTGGATTGGCCATGGCAGCCCGGATCGTCTGGAAACTGACGGTCAGAGCCCCGATCAACACGACGGCTATACTTACCCCAAGAAACATCCACCACGCCAGGTGCACGCGATAGGGATAATTTTCCAACCATTTGGCCGCTACAAAATAGGAAGGCGGTAAAGCGACAACCAGTGCAATGATCACCAGCTGCAGAAAGTCTTTTGAAAGTGCATAAACGATGACATCAGCGCCTGCCCCAAGTACCTTCCTGATTCCAATCTCCTTCGTTCGCCTTTGGGTAGCCATCACCGTCAATCCAAAAAGCCCGATGCACGATATAAAAATGGTCAAAATGGCACCCAATAGCACGATCTGCTTCCACCTGGCTTCCGCTTCAAAGTTTTTGAGATTTTCCTGATCCCTGAATTCAAAGGCAAGCGGAATCTGTGGAAATAATTTCTTGAGCGTTGCCGAAATAACATTCAGGGTGCCTCCGGCATTTGCCGGTTTAATTTTAATATAAGCTGTCCAGTCATTCTGGTGAGCACCCATCGTGAATAGTTCGGGATCTATCAATTCGTTGAGCGGCCTGTAATGGTAATCTTTCACTACGCCGATCACGGAGTATTTTTCATTGTCGCCGAAACTGATCACCTGTCCCAACGGGTTGTTCCATCCGGCTTTTCTTACAAACTGTTCATTAACGATTGCCGATCGCGTGGAGTCCGACGGAAAATCCTTTGAAAAATTTCTCCCCAGGACAAGCGGTATTTTCAGCATGGGTAAGAATTGTTCGTCGATATTTACATTGGCGAAACCAATCATGGAATCCCCGTTAATCTTCGCGGGGTTAAAGGAATAACCGCCATCTTTTAACGCCACAGAAACGATATTTGAATTCTTCTGTAGTTCATTTTTCAGCAAGGCAGCCTCGCTGTGCTTTAAAGTATGCTGGGTAATCTCAACCAGATTGCTGGCATCATAACCCAACCTGGTCGTCACAAGAAAATTGAACTGGTAATAAATGATCAGCGTAGCCACGATTAAAAATGAGGCGATGCTGAATTGCAGGATCACCAGGACTCTTTGCAGGTAGTTCTTTCCCGGGAGGCTTAGCCTTTTGTACAGGGTTTCGACAGGCTGATAAGCTGATAAGACGAGCGCCGGATAAAAACCCGCAAGAATGCCGGTTGCAAGAAACAAACCAATATAGCCAGCCACCAGCTTTGCATCAAACAGATATGATAGTTCCAGCGATTTGTTGGAAAGACGGTTGAATACCGGCAAAGCGAGCTGCACCAGGACAAGGGCAATACAAAAAGCAACCAGACAAAGAATAAATGATTCCCCCAGGAACTGAAAAATAAGCTGTTTTCTTCTTCCGCCGATGACTTTGCGTATCCCGATCTCCTTTGATCTTTTCATTGAACTGCCGACGGTGAGGTTGATGAAATTGAAAGCCGCAATCAATAAAATAAAAAAAGCGATTCCGGTGAGCATGTAAGAATAAAGGCTATTGCTTGCCGTTTTAACGTCATACCTGTCCATATCCGCTTCCAGGTGGAGCTTGAGCAGCGGCTGCAACTTATAGGCAAATTCAACTTTTTGTTCCGCGCCTTTTTTTATGACCTCAGGGTCATTTTCCCCGAATATTTTTGTCATCTTTTTTTCGATGGCGTCCACGTTGGCATTTGGTCTCAGCAAGACGTAAGTATTCAGAAAGAAATTCGACCATGCGTGCGGACCGCTTTGGAGGTCAGGGGAAGCCTTAAATGGAAATAAGATATCAAATTGTATCGATGAGTTTTGCGGGCAGCGCCTGGTTACGCCCGTAACGGTGAATGGTTCAAATTTATCATCTTTCTTGAGCTCGATCGTCTTCCCGACAACGTCGACCGATGCAAAATATTTCCTTGCGGCATCCTCCGAAATCACAACGGCATCCAGCCGCCTGAGGGCGGATTGAGCGTCACCATACAATATCGGGAATGAAAAGACGGAAAAGAAATTTGAATCGACATTCAGATATGATTCGGGGAAAACGTCGGCGCCCGTCTTAAAATCACCGTAACCGCCCTGCATTCTTACATAGGCGACGATTCCCGGAATTCCTGCTTTGAAAATAGGTCCCTGGACCTCGCCGGTGATGCCCATTTTACGAGTCTCTCCATCTTTGGAACCTTGCGAATATATTCGGTAGATCGAACCAGCATTTTTATGGAACCTGTCGTAACTCACTTCATCTTTCACGTACAAAATAATGAGCATGGCGCAGGCCAGGCCGAGGCTTAGTCCAAGAATATTAATAATCGAAAAAGTTTTGTTCCGAGATAGGCTTCTGAGCGCAGTCTTTATATAATTCTCCAGCATTCCTTAGATTTCCCTGGTCTGTCCGAAAAGCATACCGCTTTTACAGTTCGTTGAAATTCATCTTTCTATCATTTGCGAGCTTGGAAGAAATGTTCGTTTCCGATACATGAGCGTGCGTTTTGGCACATCTCGATTGCCTTGAGCCTGATTGGCTGCTAAAGTTTTTTCCAACTTTATTTTTGTTAACCCCATTTACCGGGCCAACAGTACTTTCGCAATCGCTGATATTGCCCAGGCCGGGGCGCGGCTCAGGCCGGTTTCATCCCGAAGCAGAACATTCGCAAGATCGCATAATGGCGCTGCGGTTTACGGTCGAAAAGCCAACAGGCCGCGAATTCCGGCCACGCTGTTATCGACTTCAATGTATGGCATAAATCAAATTGGTTTTAGGTCATCGACCTGCCTCATCAGGCGGTCGTTTTAAATTATTTTTTGACATTTTATTTCTACATCGCTGCCGATTTACGGGACAAGGCTTCTTCCGCCAATTTAGTACCCTCTACACGGGCTGTAATTTTTGCAAATGCGATATCCCGGGCAGTGGACACGTCATCGGCGAAGGGAGAAAAACCGCAATCGTCCGTCGTGCCCAATTGTGCGATCGGGATATATTCCGCCGCTTCCAGAATGGTATCAAGAATTTCCCCCGCGGTTTCAATTCTTGGGTTCAGGACATCGGTCACGCCGATAAATACAGTCTGGGAGGGTTTAACATATTCGCTGATGGCCTGCAGTACACTTGACTTGTTTTTTTCGCCGGCAAATTCCAAATAGAAATTCCCCGCATGCATTTCAAATAGCATCGGAAGAAGGTTCACATAATCAATATCTGCGCTATGTGTCGAATCATGGTCGCCGCCAGGGCATGAATGGACTCCGATCCTCTTTCTCTCTTCATGCGAAAAGCGATCAAGCACCCGGTTATTCAGGTCGACAAACATTTTTAATAATCCCCCGCTCGGGTCAAGTTTCAGCGAAAGCCGCGCTTCCGTAAAATCAATCTGGACATTGTAAGCCCCGCCGTTCAAACTGTTCCTGATATCCGCTTCCGCTTCATTGACCAGGTCAGTGATGAATTGTTCCCTTGAGTATCCTTCGATGCCTTCCGAGGGGTAAAGGAGGCTTAACGCCGATGCCGATATCACGGCTTGCTTGACTGGCAGGGAAGTGAGCTGTCTTGCCCTTTTCACGTATTGATCCGCGTGCACCTGGTATTTGAATGGCCCGGCGGTAATTTTCGGAAGCTGTCTTGTATGCCCGTCAGCAAAAGGGATCACGACGCCGTTTGGATCAAGCTTGTCGGATCCGCTGATCGGATAAGTGGCGAAACTCGGTTTTGTTTGTTCGCCGTCGGTTATTACCGGCGAGCCCGTTTTTTCAAAACGGTCAATGGTATCGCGCAATGCTGCATCAAACAACGCTTGAAGACCGCGGTCGTCAAGCTGGCCTTCCGCATGCGCTTTCATTCCCATGATCAGTTCGATGGGGCGTGGGATGCTCCCAATGGGTTCTGTTCTGATTTTCATATTAAAATGTTTAGAAAGTGATCGTCAATAATTTTAGAATTTTCGCTCTCATTTGTACAGGTCGAATCCTGCGTATCCTTCTGCAGCTCTTTG
>JAJPJP010000107.1 GCA_021324175.1 Chitinophagia bacterium | reverse complement strand
GAAACAATTGCGACAAAGGATTACGGAACTTGATGAGACTAATAAAGTTCTTGAAAAAATGAGAAGTATTGAAAAGTTCGCCGTGACGGGCCGCATTGCACGTACAATCGCTCATGAAGTACGAAATCCGCTTACAAATATCAACCTTGCTGCCGACCAGATGAAGTCTGACCCTAACGGAGCTGGCGATTCTGGCAAAATGCTTGAGCTGATTCATCGCAATAGCGACCGGATCAACCAGCTCATAACAGATTTACTCGATTCTACCAAGGCGGCCGAGCTGCGGTTGGAGACACTGCCCATCAATGTTTTATTAGATGAAACGCTGGCCCTTGCCCGCGACAGAATAGAACTGTCAGGTATCCAGGTCACCAAGGATTATTCCGTCGACGACGTCAAGGTGAAAGTTGATCGCGAAAAAATGAAAATTGCCTTTCTAAATATTGTTGTAAATGCTATTGAATCTATGGATGCGGTGCGTGGCCAGCTAATTGTTGTTACTGTCGGCGAGCAGAATAAGTGTATCGTTAAAATTTCTGACAATGGTCATGGCATAGACAAAGACTCGTTATCAAAACTCTTTGAGCCTTATTTTACAAGTAAACAGGGGGGCACAGGCCTTGGGCTTACCAACACCCAAAATATTATATTTACACACAATGGGCAAATCAGCGCCGAGAGTGAGATAGGCTTTGGAACAACATTTACCGTTATACTAGACAGGGCGTAAAAAATAAAGGCAAACTATGCTAACTGGCGCCCCGAATGATCCGAAGCAAGATGGCTATAACGGCAATCACAAGCAAGATATGTATTAATCCACCTGCGTGATATCCCAAAAAGCCGATAAGCCACGCGATGATCAGTATAACGGCGATCAGATAGAGGAGACTTCCCATGATGTTTATTTTAAGAGTTTGTAATCCAGAGCCGAATCATTCCCCAACAGAATCTATACCAATTGATCAATTGCACGATTAATCAGCTCCCTATTCAATGGCTTGCAAATAAACAAGTCTGCTCCTCCTGCAAATGCCCGATTTTTGTCGCTAAGGCTGTCGTGCGCGGTAATAACAACTACCTTCGTTTGGGGATAATTCTTCTTTATATAGGGTATAAAATCAAGCCCATAGCCATCCGGCAGCCGGTTATCTAGGAATATTAATGAAGGCGTATCGTCCCGTAGCGCAATGCTTGCATCGGAAAGCGACGTCACAAAGCCCGTCCGGAAGTTTCTTTGTCTCATCACCCCACTAAGTAAATAGCAGATATCCAACTCGTCATCAACAATGAGCACCTTCAACTTATTTTTATCCTGAATAGTGTGATTTTCTTCCAACGTCAACATTTTTGTCAGCAATTGCCTTCCCTTCACTACGCAATTTTATTGCCATAAAGCTTCAACTTCAATCCTTAGTCGAATTGAACATTTTTAGACTGTAAAAAAATAATGAAAATTAGCAGCAAAAAGGCTTTGTAACATTAATTCTACAAAACGTTGACTTTTTTCTACACATGGCGGGTAACTCTTTAATTTCAGGCGGTTAGGATGCTGTTTTTCTTCACAAAATCATCAAATTTTCAGTTTGGCAAGATGTTTACTTGATTTCAATGGAAAAAGCAGCCATGACAAGGAAGGGCGCGATTTTTATAGTAACTTTAAATTGCCTAGTATGAAAAGGATTTTGATCATAGATGACGACGTTGACATGTGCGGCCTGCTTAGCCGCTACCTTCAGCGAAAGGGCTTCGAGGTCGATACCGCTCATAATGGAGCGAAGGGCATTGCAAAGGTTAAAGACTCCAAGTTCGATGTTGTTTTGTGCGATTTTCGTTTAGGCGACAAAGAAGGTAGTCAGGTGCTGCGGGAGATCAAAGCCTTAAATCCCGAAACCATCGTCATCATTATAACGGGTTATTCCGATATCAAGATCGCGGTAGATGTCATAAAAGCGGGAGCATTTGATTATATTACCAAGCCGTTGATTCCGGATGAAGTTCTCAATGTTCTTACCAAGGCGACGGAGCAGTCAGGAGGTGACCTTGCGACGGGAAGACAAACAACATCTGCAAAATCGACCCCCGGCTCTGAGGCTTTTCTTGTGGGTAATGCACCAGTCACGAAGGAAATTTACAAGCAAATCGAGCTCGTAGCACCAACTAATTACAGCATAATCCTTTATGGTGAAAGTGGGACCGGTAAAGAAGTAATAGCCAGAACGATTCACCAAAAAAGCGCACGAAAGGAAAAGCCGTTTGTCGCGATGGATTGTGGGACACTTTCCAAGGATCTCGCGGGCAGTGAGCTATTTGGCCATGTGAAAGGAGCATTTACCGGAGCACTAGCTGACAAAGAAGGTCATTTTGAACTTGCCAATGGAGGAACACTTTTCCTGGACGAAGTTGCAAATCTGTCCTACGATATTCAAGCGGCATTACTCAGGGTTATCCAAGAGAGGAAATTCAAACGAGTTGGCGGGCTTAAGGAGATGGATGTCGATGTAAGAATCATTGTCGCGTCGAATGAAAACCTCCAGGAAGCCTATAGAAAAGGAAGATTTCGCGAAGACCTTTTTCATCGTTTCAACGAATTTTCTATTATCCTGCCACGCTTGAAAGAAAGAAAAGAAGACATTCCGTTGTTTGCCGAATTCTTTCTCAAAAATGCGAACAGCGAATTGAGCAAGCAGGTAGAAGGTTTTGAAGATGAGGTTATGCAGATCTTCCAGAATTATACCTGGCCTGGTAATCTTCGCGAGTTCAGAAACGTTATCCGGCGGGCCGCATTGCTCACCCAGGAGGGGAAAGTAAATTCTTCCGTACTGCCGGCAGAAATAATTAATAGCATCCTTTATAAAACGGAACCTGAGACTCATCATATGGCTTCGCATGCCGTGTCACATGGTTCTTCTGCGATTCACAATGACCTCGATCTGAAAAACAGTGCGGCACAAGCCGAATACAATGTGATTATGAATGTGCTTAAGCAGGTAAATTTCAACAAGACGAAAGCTGCTGAAATATTGAAGATCGATCGAAAAACACTTTATAATAAGATCAAGGCCTACCAGCTCGATTAATCCGAATACAAATTTGCGTATTCGAGGTCTTTCCCATCGGTTATGCATAACCGCAGCATGATTCTTTCAACAATTTGAGGGGGACATGGTTACGGAATTCCCCATGTGGGATAATTGCAAGTGCACTTATTTATTTGAATCACTGAATTTTAAGTCAGGTTGTCCAGTGGCATAATCTTGGCACCAGACACGATAGGAAAGCGTATTCAAAAACAAAATTCTGAGTTATGAAAAAATATTTCTTGTCCGTAATAATGGCATCGGCAATTTTTACTTTTGCCGGATGCGTTGCCGGATATGTCGACTCCCAGCCGGCCGATGTAACTGAGGTAGAGGGCGTCGCCCCCGGACCCGACTATGTCTGGATTGGAGGTGATTGGGTCTGGAGTGGCGGTGTTTACGCGTGGCACCCCGGACGATGGGCACGTAGAAGGTCAGGCCGGGCTTGGACTACCGGTCACTGGGAGCATGGCGCAAGAGGATTTAGATGGCACCGCGGACATTGGTAAGGCATGACAAACCAAATTTGAACTCGGGGACCAACGGTCCCCTTTTTAAATTTCTATTCGTTCACAGTGCCTCAGAAATTGCGGATCCGGCTCTGCGCCTATTCCCGGAGCATCCGGAATCTCCAAGCAGAAGTCTTTGAACCGCACGCCGCCGATCACGGGGTCAACCTTGTGGCCAAGCAGGCAGGTGTCCATATCGTAAAATACGATGCCGTCCTGGGCGAGGACAAAGTGAGCAAATGCTGTTAGGGCGAGTTTGCTTTCTAACATCCCCCCCATCATGCAGGGTACGCCGTAAGCGGAGCAAACGTTACAGATCTTCTTGGCTTCAGCAATTCCCCCTGATTTGGCCATTTTGATATTGATGTAATCACAGGCACGCGCCTGGATAATGCGCTTCGCATCATGATGGTCAAATACACTTTCATCGGCCATAATTTTTACGGGAGACTTCTTACGTAATTCGGGCAGGTGCTCATCGTCCCAGGTTCTCATCGGTTGTTCGCAGAATTCAATATCAAGATTGCCCACTTCCTGCAATACCCTGACAGCGTCATCGTAAGTCCACCCTTGATTTGCGTCGATTCGCAATTTTATCGATGCACCAACTGCCTTACGCACTTCGGCTACGCGCAGAACATCGGTACGGGCATCTTTTCCGAGTTTGATTTTGATGATGCGGACACCCCTTTCCTTGTAGTCGGCTGCCTGCGCGGCCATTTGCTGAGGTGTGCCAATTCCAATTGTTAAGTCAGTTTCCAATTCCCTCCTTTTGCCGCCAAGAAATCTGTAGAGTGGCAGCCCTGCGTCTTTTGCCGCCAAATCAAAAAGCGCCATGTCGAAAGCACTTTTGATGGTCGAATTGAACGCGGTGAAAGAATCAAGTTCCCCAAGACGCTCATCCCGCATCAGGGGGTCTTTGCCCTTCCACAAGCCCGCAAATTCCCGGGCCATTTCGAAACATGTATTTTGCGTTTCCCCAACAATCATCGGAAATGCGCTGCATTCGCCCAATCCAGATAAATCCGTGTCGGTTGAAACGCGCACCAGAATGTTTTGTGCAAAATGCATGGTACCCGTGGCGATCGTAAAGGGATGCATCGGAATGCTAAACTTATAGATCTCGATACGACTGATAACCATTTCTTAATTAATTTTTGAGTAGTAAAAGCGCTTATCTTCAAGTCTTATTTCCTGCCAGGCCCAAAAACAGCCTTTCCTGGCTTCGCTCCAGTATGCTCTCCATTTTTCAACACCGGAACTCCGTTCACCAAAACATCCTCGACCCCAATGGCTAGTTGATGAGGTCTTTCGTAGGTAGACAACGCATTAATTTTTAAAGGATCAAATACAACAACGTCAGCATAGTTTCCGGAAGCAAGCAGCCCCCGCCCTTTGATACGCAGTTGTGCCGCAGGCAACCCTGTCATTTTATGAATGGCCATCTCCAGGGGCATCAGTCTGACGTCGCGGACATATTCGCCAAGCACCCGGGCGAAAGTCCCATAGGCCCTGGGGTGCGCGCTATTTTTTAAAAAGACTCCTTCAGGCGCCATACTTTGTTCATCGGAACCAAGCGATGTGTAAGGAAGTTTAAGCTCTTTTCTTACATTCTCTTCGCTCATTAAAAAATAAATCACTTCGACTCGTGAATGATCCTGAATAACCAGGTCAAGAACCGTTTCTTCGGGCGATTTACCTCTCATCCGCGCGATTTCGGACAGTCTTTTACCCGTGAGGTATTTTAAAGAATCCTGTTTGAAGCCTATGCAAATGATATTTTCGGGGCCTGCTCCCAAATAAAGGTTTTCCCACTCATTGCTCGTGGTGACCATTTCTTTTTGGATTGCCTTTCTCTTGACCGGATCCTTAAGCCTGGCTATCCATTTGTCAAGTCCGCCTTCCTGCACTGCGGGAGGCATCGCGGCATCAAATCCGGTTGCTCCTGCCGTATACGGATACATGCATGCAGATATATCGAGGCCGGCATTTCTGGCACTGTCTATTTTCGCGAGAGCCGAATCCAGCTTATGCCAATTCGATTTTCCCGCGGCTTTAAGGTGGTAGATTATTGCCGGAATCTTAGCCTGGGATGAGATGTCGATTAACTCATCAATGCCCTGCAAGAGTTGGTTACCCTCGCTTCGGATGTGTGAAATATAAGTTCCTCCGTATGATGATGCAACCTGACACAGGCTGACTATTTCCTTGGTTTTCGCATAATTCCCAGGTGCATAGATGAGCGCGGATCCAATTCCCAGGGCCCCATCTTCCATGGATTTCTTTACGAGCACTTTCATTTGCTCCATTTCGGCTGAATCCGGGTCTCGATTTGCAAAAAGCAACAAATTCTCGCGAATTGTGGCCGCACCTAAATATGATGCGACGTTCGTTGCAACCCCCCGATGTTCAAGGTATTCTAAATACTCCTTGAGTGATGTCCATTGGATTTTGTACTTGATGTCACCTTCCTGCGACTGGATAATCTTTTTCATGGTATCCGTCAACGGTCCCATCGATTCGCTTTCACCAAAAACTTCCAAAGTAACACCCTGCCTGATGGCGCCAAGTGAGCGACCATCCTGAATCAGAGATACCATGGATTGGCTTTGTACATCAATAAACCCCGGACAAACTGCGTTGCCTTTCGCGTCAATGACGTTTTCCGCCACGGCGTCGTGGAGATCGCCAATTGTGGCGATGGTATCGCCATTTATTCCAACGTCGCCGGCAAAAGGCTTCTTTCCGCTGCCATCGTAAACAAGACCATTGCGTATGATAATATCGTAGTGGTTAGTTGTGTGACATGCGACGAAAATTGGTAGCAGCGCAAACAGCATGCGTGGAACTTTTATCATGCTTGTGAATATAATTCAAAAAAAGAAATAATCTCTTTCTAGAGCTCAGTTCGGTCAGTTTACGAAGGATGCCAGATCAAATTTTATCTCAACTCGGCAGAAATCCTGCGCGTTAAAGCTTAAAATTTTCCTTCTTACATTTGCCCACTAACGATGATTCGTGATGATCACTCAGGATACGCAAATTTCATTTGACAATACGGCGAATGCATTTGAATACAAAAGCAATAAGGAATTAAGGAAAGCTGAACTATTGTTCTCGACCATGGGCCGTTCATGGTTGGTAAAACTGGGTACCAGGCTGACGCCCTGGGCCATACGGGTTGGGCTACCCGTAAAGGGACTGGTTAAAGAAACCATATTTTCCCAGTTTGTTGGAGGGGAAACTCTTGAAGAAACAGCAACGGTAGCAAAAAAACTTGGGCTCTACCATGTGCAGGTGATCCTGGATTACGGCGTCGAAGGCGGTGAAGACAGCGAAGGAAAGTTTGACCTGGCCCGCGATGAATTTATCAGGGTGATCGAATATGCGTCCAGCCAGCAAAACATTCCTTTTATAAGTATAAAAGTTACAGGTTTTGCCAGATTCGGCTTGCTGGAAAAGCTCGACCATTCTGTAGAGAAAAATGCCGGAAGTCTCATGAAGCGGTACGCAAAGGCGCTTGATTCACTTGACGCACAAGAAAAAGACGAATGGCAGCGGGTTCAACAACGCATGCTTAGGATCTGCCAGATCGCAAAAGATAAGCATATTGGTGTTCTGGTCGACGCAGAAGAAACATGGATTCAGGATCCCGTCGATGTCATCACCATCCTTATGATGGAACAGTTCAACCGGCATGATGCCATCGTTTATAATACGATCCAACTTTATAGACATGATCGGCTCAGATTTCTAAAAGATTCACTGGAAGCAGCAGAACTTCGTAATTTCGTTCTTGGAGTCAAGCTGGTACGGGGCGCATATATGGAGAAGGAACGAAAAAGGGCAGAAGAAAAAGAATACACCTCACCCATTCAGCCGAACAAGGGAGCAACAGACAGGGATTATAACGACGCATTGAAATTTTGCATAGATCATATCGATCGCATCGCGCTGATCGTTGCTTCCCACAATGAATTTAGTAATCTATTCGCAACGGAACTGCTGAGAGAAAGGGGGCTTTCGCTGAATCATCCACATATTCATTTTTCGCAATTATATGGAATGAGCGATAACATTACCTTTAATCTGGCGAAAGCCGGGTGTCGTGTTAGCAAATATTTGCCTTTTGGTCCCATTCGTGATGTAGTTCCCTATCTGATGAGGAGGGCTCAGGAGAACAGTGCGATTTCCGGGCAGACAGGGCGGGAGTTGGGGCTAATTAAGAAAGAATTAAGAAGAAGGCGAAATGTTGATTAAAGAAACGGACTGTTAGCTCAGTTGGTTCAGAGCGCTGCTTTGACAGAGCAGAGGTCACTGGTTCGAGCCCAGTACAGTCCACACTCCGAGTAAAAATACTTCCGATGCCCTCATATTCAATCTGGCCTATACAATCACATTCCAAGCAATTCCTTCCTTATCGGGAATATTTGATCACGCGGGCTTCAAGAACCGAAGCACAACAACTCCCGACTTAAAAACCTTAGATTCGACAAGTTGTAATTGAAATTTCTCTTTCAGGTTGATCCCTTCAAACAACCGTCTCCCTTCTCCTGCAATTATCGGGTGAACCGCAAAATGGTATTCATCAATCAGACCAAGCTCTGCAAGTTGCGAAGCAAGCGTTACACCCCCTGTCATAATATTTTTACCTTGTTCTTGTTTCAATTT
>JAJPJP010000293.1 GCA_021324175.1 Chitinophagia bacterium | reverse complement strand
GCCAGGAGCATCAATGGTCCTTTCCTGGAAATCCTCGGCGCTTCCGGGGCGATCGTGGGAATCGTGGCGGGTTTTGGCGAGTTCATTGGTTATGCACTGCGCCTGGCAACGGGTTATTATAGCGACCGCTCGCACAAGTATTGGTTTTTTTTGATCAGCGGGTATATCATTAACCTGTTTTCCGTTCCCCTCCTCGCGCTGGCAGGAAACTGGCAGCTGGCAGCATTGCTGATGATCCTCGAAAGAACGGGCAAGGCCATCAGAAATCCGACACGCGACGCCATGCTTTCCTACGCTTCAAAAGAAACTGGACGGGGCTGGGGATTCGGACTCCACGAATTTATGGATCAGCTCGGCGCCACGCTTGGCCCCCTGATCGTCAGCGCGATATTATTTTTCAAACACGACAATTTCCATCTGTCCTATTTGGTACTCCTTATCCCCGCCATCTTTGCGATGTCCGTCTTAGCTTTTGCAAAAAAAATGTATCCTGATCCACATAACCTGGAATTCAAGAAAGTGGATTTGCACGAAGGAGGCCGGATAAACTCTAAACTCTTTGTGCTTTATACGATAGCGTCAATGTGTTTCGCCGCCGGTTATGCCGACTTCCCCTTAATCGCCTTTCATTTCAAACAGGCATCGCTCTTTGGCGACGGCGCGATTCCGTTGCTTTATTCCCTGGCCATGCTGACCGAAGCTGTTACGGCCCTGATAGCGGGAAGGATGCTGGATAAATCCGGATTGATGGTATTGGTCATCGCATCGATCGCCAGCATGTTTTTTGCGCCGCTGGTCTTTTTACTGGACATCCGCTGGGCGATAGCCGGCATGGTCCTTTGGGGTATCGGTATGGGAATCCAGGGTTCGGTCATGAAGGCGATCATTCCTGACATCGTGCCGGGCCAACGAAGAGCCACGGCCTTTGGACTCTATGACACATTTTATGGTGCAGCCTGGTTTTGTGGAAGTGCGCTGATGGGATTTATTTATGACCGGTCCCTCGTCGCTCTCGTGGTTTTTTCCATAGTTGTCCAATTGGCAGGAACAGTACTGCTTTTCATATTTACCCGGTTCAGGAGAAACCAGCACGTACCGGGCTAGTGCGCCTGTCCTGAATTGACGTATATTCATGACCGGATGCGCCAGTTCATCCGGATAACTTTTTCATGGACCATCCCAAAGAACTTAACCGAAGCCTCAGCGTCGGCATGGCAATCGTCGTTACAGTTGCCAGCATCATTGGATCCGGTGTATACAAGAAAATTGCCCCCATGGCGGGTGAACTGCATTCCGCTGGGTGGGTTCTGATCTGTTGGGTACTTGGCGGCGTGATCAGTCTTTTCGGTGCGCTAAGCAACGCGGAAGTTGCCGGGCTCCTCGCCGATACAGGCGGTGAGTACGTTTACTACAAAAAGATCTACAATCATTTTTTTGCCTTCATGTTGGGCTGGTCACTGTTTACGATCATCCAAACCGGTGCCATCTCGTCGCTGGCTTATATATTCGCGCAATCATTAAACAGTATTTTTCATTTCCCGCCGGTTCTTGCCTCACTGGATAAATTTACAATCGGGGGGATTTTCTATCCCTTTGCAGGATTCAACGTTAAGCTCGTTGCCATTGCACTGATCCTGCTTTTTACCTGGGTCAATACCCGCGGGGTAAAACAGGGAGCAGGTATCGCGACGCTGATGGTGATTTTGATTTTTACCGGAATCCTATTGATCATCATTTTTGGGTTCTCCAGCAGCCAGTCACATTTGAACCGGGTTTTCGTCATGCCGACCGATAACGGCCAAACGGTCACATTTACCGCGGTATTTACGGCGATGCTTGCCGCCTTCTGGGCTTACCAGGGCTGGGCTGGGGTCGGTTATATCGGGGGCGAAATAAAAAACCCAAAAAGAAATATACCCATTGGCATCAGTGTCGGGATTGTCATCATTATTACGTTCTATGTACTGGTCAATATGGCCTATCTCTCGCTTCTTCCCATACCTCGCCTGGTATCTATTTATCAATCCACGAACAGCGTTGCTGCCGTCGAGGCGGTGAATACTTTTTGGGGGAGGGCCGGCGAAATATTTATATCCTTGCTGATCGCCGCGACGACGATGAATACCACGCATACCACGATTTTGATCAGCAGCCGGGTCTATTATGCGATGGCATTGGAGGGTTTATTCTTTTCCCCCGTAAGACATTTGAACAGGAAGCAGGTGCCTTATTTTTCGCTCTGGTACCAGGGAATATGGGGAAGCGTGCTGGTCTTGTCCGGCACTTTTGATCAGCTGACGGACATGGTCATCTTTGCCGTCTTCATTTTTTATGGCGCAACGGCCCTTGGTGTATTTATTTTGAGGAAGAAAATGCCGGATGCGCCACGCCCCTACCGCGTATGGGCATATCCAATCGTTCCCGCAATTGTCGTTTTGTTCAGCTTGCTTCTTTTCTTCAATACCATTTTCGCCAGGCCAAGGGAAGCGGCGATTGGCATGGTCCTCATGCTTACGGGCGTTCCCTTTTATTTTTGGTTCAGGAATAGAAGCAGGTCTCTGGCAGTCAGCAATAAAGACTTGCGATAATTCTTCGTGCGGTCTTTACACTCCTATTACCGTTTTCAGGTATTTATAACTGTTGGTGATGTCTTCCAACGGATGGGGTGCCTGGTCCTGCTCCACGAAAAAATATTTCATCCCGGATTCGCCGGCATTGGCAAAAATTCTTTTAAAATCGATAAAGCCGGCACCCACTTCGGTCGGGCTTTTTTTCTCCTTATCGAGATCTTTTACATGCCATAACGGGAAACGTTGCGGATGCATCTTGAACAATTCTACCGGGTCCTGGTTGGCTTTGGTCGCCCAGGCCAGATCGAGTTCCATCTTGACGAGATCCTTGTCGGTATTCCCCAGTATGTAGTCAAATGGCCTGTGGCCTTCTACCATATCGAATTCGGTCGTATGATTGTGATAGGCAAATTGGACGCCTGCCTTCTTGCATGCCTCACCTGATTTAGTGAATACTTCCACAGCCGTCTTTATTTCATCCATAGTATGGACCGGGATGCTGGAGCAGACTAGGTAGCCGATGCCCCCCTCGGCGGCCATATCCGCAAGTTCCTGGTAGTTATCTTTCAGGTTAAGCGATTTAGGCATATTCTTGAATCGTTCGGCCATCTTCTGAATGCGGGCCGAATCCTCTGCTGTTTTTGCCATGCGCATCATCTGGTCCGTCGTAAATGGTGCACCGCCGACGTGCGCAGAACGCCAGGTCATGCCAAGGTCCTTGATCATGGCGGAAAGTTCCTTCGGCTTGAATCCGTAGAAATTCCCTTTCTGCGATCCTGCGCTTTCAAGTTCTTTATAACCGATTGCCGCGACCTTCTCCAGTGTACCCTTCGTGTCGGTTGTCATCAGGTCGCCGAGGGTGTATAGCTGGAGTCCTATTCCTCCCGCATAGTTTCTTTCGGGAAAGAGCGAGGCCCACCGCGAGGCAGGCAATAAAAAACCTGTCAGTGCGACTGCACCTGACTGCCGGATAAATTTCCTTCTTGTCGTCATGATGATTTAAGTTGTAGTGAAAGATACAAAACTTGTAGCCACCGCGTCGCCGG
>JAJPJP010000146.1 GCA_021324175.1 Chitinophagia bacterium | reverse complement strand
TGCGCGAATGACCGTAGTTTCTGTCAGCCTTCTCTCGATCATGTCTTTGCTGAATGCTGCCGTGCCCCCGCAAAGTGTGACTCGCGCGTCAATAGAAAGAGGCAAGACTGTTTATGCCACACGCTGCCTGAGCTGCCATCAAATAGACGGAAGCGGTGTTCCCAATATGAATCCTCCTTTGGTTCACACAAAATGGGTTCTGGGTAATAAGCAGCAACTAATTGAAATCGTATTAAAAGGAATGAATAGCGGCGTGGAAATTGACGACATTAAGTATCAAAATGTCATGGCCTCTCACGCTGACCTCAGTGATCAACAGATAGCTGATGTATTGACCTATGTGCGTAACAGTTTCACAAATAAAGCAACAGCGGTCTCTGCGTCTGAGGTAAACAAAGTTCGGCTTAATTCGAAGTGAGAATTTTTTAGTTTCGCTCTTTCACTGACTTGTGATTAATCCTGAAAAATAAAATGAGACGGATACTTTTTATAGATCGCGACGGCACGCTGATTTATGAGGCGCCACCCTCTTATCAGATTGATAGCTTTAACAAGCTGCATTTTTACCCTCACGTATTTGAATTCCTGGGAAGGATTGCCAGGGAGCTTGAATACAAAATCGTCATGGTCACAAACCAGGACGGCCTGGGTTCAGAATCCTTTCCCGAGAGCGCTTTTTTGCCGGTGCAGGAATTTATACTCGGTTCATTTGCCAATGAAGACATACGCTTTGAGGCCGTACATATTGACAGGACTTTCCCTCGGGAAGGCGCAAACACAAGAAAGCCCCAAATCGGAATGCTTCTGGAATATATAAATAATGTGGAATATGATTTGAAAAACTCCTTCGTAATAGGTGACAGGATAACTGACGTTCAATTGGCCAAGAATTTGGGCTGCAAGGCCATTTGGCTCAATACTGAACCAAGTTTGGGTGCTTCCGAAGTCTCTGATTCTATGAGCGATCTTGCTGGGTCGGTGGCGTTGGAGACTCGCGAATGGCGTGACATATACCAGTTTTTGAAGCTTGGTCTTCGGCATGTCATTCACGAAAGAGGCACCGCGGAAACTAAAATTCAGATCGACTTAAATGTTGATGGTTCAGGGTTTTCCGATATAAAAACTGGGTTAGGTTTCTTTGACCACATGTTGGATCAGGTAGCGAGACACGGAAAAATTGATCTAAAAATCACGGTAAGAGGAGATTTACACATAGACGAACACCACACAATAGAGGATACCGCCATTGCTCTTGGCGAAGCATTTTCCATGGCGCTTGCTGACAAGAAGGGCTTGGAACGATATGGTTTTGCTTTGCCGATGGATGAATCTGATGCGAAAGTCTTGATCGATTTCGGCGGCAGGAGTTGGATTGTCTGGAATGCCGAATTCAAAAGAGAAAAAGTTGGAGACATGCCCACTGAAATGTTTTTTCATTTTTTTAAATCCTTTGCGGACGGAGCTAAGTGCAATTTGAATATTGAATGCCACGGCACGAATGAGCATCATAAAATCGAAGCAATCTTTAAGGCATTGGGGAAGGCAATACGAATGGGTGTAAAGCGCGATCCATTGAGTAATTATTTGCCAACTACAAAAGGGAAGATATGACTTACTCCGTCCATGCGGATTTTTTCTTATTGAAATCTTAAAAGGACTGCCAATAGACGTCAACTCGACTTCAAAGTTTTAAGAATATCTTTTCCCGGTACAAAAAATAGCAGAGTAGCCATTCAAGCGTGAAAACGCATAGTGATGCTATGATTAGGTTTATCATCACGGGTGTTTTGGCGAACCCCATAACGCCAGTAGCTATGTCAGTTATGTAGCCGGTGAACCATCTATCGCCGACGATCTCAAAAAAAAGATAGATAAATATTGAGTTCATCCCGATTATGGTAAAAAATGCAAGACGCCTTTTGTGATTTTGAATATCTATCCACCAATAGGCGACTGAAAGAAAACAAAGGCACCACCCAAGGGATGCCAGCGTAAAGGAAGTGGTAGCGATTCGCTTAATTATTGGTGTGACATGGAACAAATCCAAGCCGTATCCTATCAAAAAGCAAGTGATTGCCCACGTCAAGAGTTTAGGAATCTTTCGGTTGCCATTTATTAAAAGTTTCCCTACAAGAGATCCGGCAATGGTATGAACTGCGGTCGGAATACAATTGATAGCAACCCAGCCGCCTTTGTTGATCTTGTTCATAAGCAAGAGGTCAACATAGTTCCCAAAATTATGCTGGTCGACAAATGGCTGATCAAAATTGGGGATTTTTGGAACTCTGTAAAGGAATTCAGTTAATATCATTAGACCGAGGCACATCGCAATTTGACTTGCTGGTTTCCACTCAAAAATCAGAAATGCAATCAATGTTGTAAAAGAAAGTTGGGTCAGTACATCCCATAGTTCGAACGACAGTCCCCCTGGCCTTACAGCATAGTCAAGAACTCCCCAAAAAAAAAGCCAGAAACAACGCTTAAGTGTTTTTCGAAATGAATGCTGCCACGTAAAGCCCTGCTGCTTTTGTTTGGTTAGGGAAAAAGCCATTGCAACCCCAGCCATAAACATAAAGGAGGGTTGAATCAGATCCCAAAATCGCAATCCATTCCAAGGATGATGGAAGAATTGAAGGAAAAAATTATTGAGGACGGGTTGCTTTTTTGTAGCATCGAAGAGATGTTCATAAAGGCCCGTGCTTTCAAAAGCTAATAGGATCATAATAAAACCCCGGAGAAAATCAAGAGAAAGCAGTCGTCCTGCTTGGAGTTTCGGTTCTGGATGCATGGCGAAGAATAAAACTAAAATTTAAGAATAAAGTTGGTAGATTTCAAAAAAGCTTTCATATTTGTGATTCAATGCAAACGAGTCAATTTAATTTTCAGTGGTGGTGGCATATAATCCTTAAACGAGGCTTGTAAGCAATTACCGTTGTGTGTTGACCAATGCATTATGGCCTCGAGTTTAATCGAGGCTTTTTTTTTGTTCAAAATATTGTTTTTTAGACTGGTCGTGCAATCGTGATTCGCGGGCTAATAGACGAGAAAACGTTTGCGGTTTTGATGAGAATAAATAAAGTTTTTTTTGTAATCAATGAAAAAAATAATAATCAAAACGGTTTGCAGGAAAATGCTCTCAGATACTTGTACTCCCGTAGGAATTTACCTCCGTCTCCGAGATAGATTCAGGGATACCATTCTGCTGGAAAGCACCGACTATCATTTGGCAGAAAATAGCTTCTCGTTTATTGGTGTTAATGCGATCGCAGGTATTGAAATAACCGATAAGAAAAACTTTGAATTCAAATTGCCTGGTAAAAAACCCGAAAGGCTGCAAATTGTAACAAGTAAACAGGTGACGGGGTATTTGTGGGATTTCATGAATCATTTTGAGATCGAAATGTCGGACGAAAAGGCAGTTAAATCTAGCCAGGGTTTATTCGGATACACTTCCTTTGATGCAATACAGTTCTTTGACACGATTGATTTGCCGGATCATGGCGCCGATGAGACAAGTATTCCGTTAATGCGTTACAGGCTTTATCAGTACGTAATTGTCATAAACCACTTTAAGGACGAGTTATTCATTTGTGAAAACAGAGCGGAAGGATTGGAAAGCGAACTTGACGTTGTCGAATCGTTGATTAGAAACAAGGACGTTCCTACATTTCCCTTTCGGATTCAAGCAACTGAATCATCCAATATGGATGATTCAGATTACATTCATATGGTCGAAAAGGGCATATCTAGTTGCCACAGGGGAGATGTTTTTCAAATTGTCCTTAGCAGAAGATTCAGGCAAAGCTTTTCAGGAGATGAATTTAATGCCTATCGGGCGTTGAGAAATATAAACCCTTCGCCATATTTATTTTATTTTGACTATGGCGATTACAAGCTCTTTGGATCTTCTCCTGAATCCCAATTACTTATTCAAAATGGGACTGCCATTGTTCATCCTATTGCGGGAACTTTCAAAAGAACGGGCCATGATGAAACAGATCACAAAGCGGCCGAAAAATTATTGCATGATGCAAAGGAAAATGCCGAGCACGTGATGCTCGTGGATTTGGCGCGGAACGATCTTAGCCGAATGTGCAGTGAAGTTTCTGTGACCCAATATAGGCAGATTCAATATTATTCTCATGTAATTCACCTGGTAAGCGAGGTTAGGGGACTGACCGCCAAAGGAACTAATCCATTCGAGCTACTTGCTGTCACATTTCCTGCAGGAACGCTTAGCGGCGCGCCAAAATTTAAGGCGATTGAGCTAATAAGCCGTTACGAACCAAGTTCACGAGGCTACTATGGAGGATGCATTGGCTTTACGGGGTTTGACGGATCATGCATTCATGCGATTATGATAAGAACATTTCTCAGTAAAAACAACAGCCTTTTCTACCAGGCAGGCGCAGGAATTGTCGCAGCATCGAGGCCGGAAAGTGAACTTCAGGAGGTAAATAATAAATTGGGCGCGCTAAAATCGGCGATAAAAGAGGCCGAAAAGATTTAACGAAATTTGAAGGCAAATTGGAAATTTTTATCAATTGTGGCGAATAATCAAGCAATATGAAAATACTTGTTTTTGACAACTATGATTCTTTTACATACAATCTTGTCCATTTGGTCGAGAAAATCATTCATGAGAAAGTTGAAGTGTGGCGAAATGATAAGATAAGCCTTGACGTTGTCGAAAAGTATGATAGAATAATTTTATCCCCCGGACCGGGCATCCCAAGCGAGGCAGGTCTTATGCTGGATTTAATAATTAAATACGCCGGTACTAAACCCATCCTTGGCGTTTGCCTGGGGCATCAAGGTATTGGTGAAGCTTTTGGAGCTAAATTGGTCAACCTTTCAAACGTATACCACGGCGTCGCCTCACAAATTATCGTCTCGAGACGGTGTCACGAAGATTTATTCAGCGGGCTCCCTGATCGCTTCGATGCGGGAAGGTACCATAGTTGGATAGTGAGCGAGGAAGATTTCCCGGAATCTTTGGAAATTACTGCAAGGGATGAGAATAATTTCATTATGGCACTAAGGCATCGCCAGTACGATCTCCGGGGCGTTCAATTTCACCCCGAGAGTGTTTTGACTCCGAATGGGGAGACAATCATGAGAAACTGGTTGAAAATGTAAGAAAATATGAAAAAGATATTGCAGTACTTATTTGAATATAAAACTTTGTCTCGCGAACAAGCAAAGGATGTTTTGATTAACATTTCGAAGGGATTATACAACGAATCAGAATTGGCGTCTTTTATGACGGTTTTTTTGATGAGAAGCATAACAATCGATGAATTGCTGGGATTTCGGGATGCACTTTTGGAACTGTGTATCAGGATTGATTTGGGGCAACTCGAAACGATAGATATCGTTGGCACTGGGGGAGATGGTAAAAATACTTTTAATATTTCCACGCTTTCGTGCTTCATTGTGGCAGGAACAGGAAGAAAGGTGGCCAAACACGGCAATTATGGCGCCTCATCTATTAGTGGCGCTTCCAATGTCATGGAGCAAATTGGCTACAAATTCAAGAATGATCGTGAACTTCTAAAAAAAGAGATTGATGAGACAAATATCTGTTTCTTGCATGCGCCTCTGTTTCATCCAGCATTAAAAACTGTCGGACCGATCAGGAAAAACCTTGGCGTGCGAACATTTTTTAATATGCTTGGGCCTATGGTAAATCCGGCATTCCCGAAATTTCAATTGGTTGGAGTTTATAATCTGGAAATGGCCAGGATATATAATTACCTTCTTCAGCAGACAACCGGCACTTTTACCATTATCCATGGCCTCGACGGATACGATGAAATTTCCCTGACTAATGATACGAAGGTTATTACGAATTCCGGAGAAAGAATAATGACGCCTTTTCAGCTTGGAAAAAGAATGGTCGAGCCGTCAGATATCTACGGTGGAGCTAATGCGGAAGAGTCAGCCAGGGTTTTTTTAAAAATTTTAAAACGCGAAGGAAGCTGGGCTCAGAACGCAGTTGTGCTTGCAAATGCGGGAATGGCCCTCAATTGCACAGGGGCATATAGAAATTATGAAGACGCATACGCCGCAGCCGTGGACAGTTTGGAAAGCGGAAAGGCTTTTGATTCGCTAATGAAGCTGATTGAAATGCAACCGTAATTGAAAATAAGCCTAATGGCAAAATCGTACTAATGAATATACTCGAGAAAATAATCATGAATAAAAAGAAGTATCTGTCGGCCCAGAAGAGAAGCGTACCGGTCAAAGAACTTGAGAAGACGACATTATTCCGAAGAGAATCGCTCTCCTTTAGTTCATTTATAAAAGATAAGTCCAAAACAGGCATAATTGCCGAATTTAAAAGGAAATCGCCTTCAAAAGGGTTGATTAATGAACATGCGGAGGTTGATGTCGTCACGGCCGCGTATACTAAATTCGGTGCTTCCGCATTGTCGGTGCTTACGGACCAGGAATTTTTCGGCGGTTCTTCAAAAGACCTAATCGCAGCCAGAAAAAACTCGATCCCAATTTTGCGGAAGGATTTTGTAATTGATGAATACCAAATCATCGAAGCTAAATCAATTGGTGCCGATTGCATTCTGCTTATTGCCGCTTGTTTGGATAAAAAAAATGCGCTTCGGCTTGCAAAAATTGCACAAAATCTCGGCTTGGAGATTTTATTGGAGGTTCATGAAGAAAGGGAACTTGAATATATTTCAGACGAGACAGATGTTGTCGGAGTAAATAATCGCGATTTGCGAAGTTTCAAAGTTGACATCGAGCGTAGTCTAATAATGGCAGAGAAGATGCCCACTACAAAAATAAAAATTGCTGAAAGTGGCATTTCAAGTATAGAAAATATTGTTTTGTTTAAGAAAAATGGTTTTAGTGGTTTTTTGATTGGAGAGAATTTCATGAAGGCATCCAATCCTGGGGAAGCATTTGAATCTTTTGTAATTGACTTAAAAAACACGTCTGCATGCGGTTAAAAGTTTGTGGGATAACCCAACTCGAGCAGGTCAGGCAGCTAGATGAAATTGGGGTCGATTTTGCAGGATTCATATTTTATCCGAAATCTCCCCGGTATGTCGTAAAGCATTTTGAGCCAGGTAAACTTAAACGCGAGAAGCTAAGACTGGGTAAAGTTGGCGTATTTGTAAATCCAACCTACGAAGACCTGATGAGGCAAGTCGATGCTTTCGGGTTAGACATGGTTCAACTCCATGGCGATGAGACATCTCGATTTTGCGAGCGAGTCGCCAATTATATTTCGGTGATCAAGGTCTTCAGGATGAGTGAAAATGACCCTATTGACTGGATCGTGCGACCCTTTGAGGACTATGCAGACATGTTCCTGTTTGATACGGAGGGCGTCGGCTACGGGGGAACTGGGAAGAAATTTAATTGGGAAAGTTTAAAAATGTCGACAATCAATAAATTGTTTTTACTAAGCGGCGGTATTGAGCCAGGTGATGCCGAAAGTTTAAAAGCGTTTGCCAAGGAAAGCATCGCGCGAAAATTGTTTTCAATTGATATTAACAGCAAATTTGAGATTAGCCCGGGTATAAAAGATATCAGCCGAATAAACGAATTTATTAGACAGTTGAACAACGAATAAACTAAATTTCAGAATATGATTTCAATCCGGGCTGCGACAGACAAAGACGTTCCGCAAATGCTGGAAATTTACAATGAAATTATTGAAAACTCGACAGCAATATTTCAATATGAACCGCGAACACTTGCCATGCATGAAGAGTGGTTTTCCAAAAAGAAGATGGATGGTTATCCAGTTCTTGTCGCCGAACACGAATTTGAAGTCGTGGGCTTCAGTACTTTTGGCCAATTCAGAAACTGGCAAGCGTATCAATTTACGGTAGAGAATTCGGTTTATGTCCGCGCAGACAAAAGAGGAGTTGGTATCGGAAAGTTGCTTCTGGCAGCCAGCATAGACGCGGCCAGGAAGATGGGGCTGCATTCAATAATCGCCAGCGTTGTCGCTGATAATAAAGCGAGCCTTCTCTTGCATAAAGGTTTTGGATTTACTGAGGTCGCCTGCTTTCGTGAGGTTGGATTTAAATTCAACAGGTGGCTCGACCTTTGTTTTTTGCAATTGATGTTAGCATAATTTTCTGCTTTATGCGGTTAAAGTTCGCGCCGGAAGGTAGCGTGTGCGTCTAACAGCAAATGAAAACAAATTATGATATCGAAAAGTTTTAGATTGAACAAGGGTACCTACACCCAACCGAACATTTTTGGATACTATGGAAATTTCGGTGGCGCGTTCATACCGGAAATGTTGCATAGAAATGTTGAGGAACTCCGCGAAAACTATATTAACATAATCTACGATCACTCATTTCAGGAGGAATACAAGAGCCTTTTGAAAAATTATGTCGGAAGGCCTTCTCCATTATATTTTGCTAAACGGATTAGTGCCCATTATCGATCAAAAATATATTTAAAACGTGAAGACTTAAATCATACGGGTGCGCACAAGATCAATAACGCGATCGGGCAGGTTTTGCTTGCCAATCGGCTTGGCAAGAGGAGAATCATTGCTGAAACTGGAGCAGGGCAACACGGCGTCGCAACAGCTACGGTCTGTGCATTAATGGGACTGGAATGTGTCGTCTTTATGGGTGTCAAGGACATTGAACGACAGGCACCGAATGTTGCCAGGATGAGAATGCTTGGCGCAACAGTTGTGCCTGCAACTAGTGGCAGCCAAACGCTTAAAGATGCCACGAATGAGGCGATTCGGGATTGGATAAATAATCCCGATGACACCCATTACGTAATAGGGAGCGTTGTTGGGCCACATCCCTATCCCGACATGGTCGCGCGGTTTCAAAGCATAATTAGCGAAGAAGTGAGACAACAATTATTCGAACAAACAGGAAGCGAACTGCCCAATTTAGTAGTGGCGTGCGTCGGCGGAGGAAGTAATGCAGCAGGGATTTTTTACCATTTCCTGGACGAGCCTTCTGTTGAACTTGTCGCTGTCGAAGCAGCCGGACTGGGAATACGAAGTGGTAAAAGCGCCGCGACAACGAAATTAGGAACTACCGGTATTCTTCATGGGAGTAAAAGCCTGGTCATGCAAACAGAAGATGGCCAAGTGGTAGAGCCTCACAGTATTTCTGCGGGTTTGGATTACCCGGGGATAGGTCCGATGCATGCACACTTATTCGAGTCCGGGCGTGCGAAATTTCTTAGTGCTACCGATGACGAAGCGCTGCAATCAGCGCTTGAATTGACCAGATTAGAAGGTATTATCCCTGCTCTGGAATCGGCCCACGCACTGGCGGCATTAAATCAGTTGCAATTGCGGGATGATCAAGTGCTTGTTTTGTGTCTGAGTGGTCGTGGTGACAAGGATCTGGACACATACATGAAGACTTTGAAATGAAGGGTTTGATTTGGTCTGATAGTGCGAAGCATTAAATTATGCTGACAAAAAAAAATCATAAGCTTGTTTATGGGAAGAATCGGCAATTTGTTTGAACGCAAAAAAGATAGTATTCTGAGTATCTACTTTACTGCGGGCTTTCCGGAATTGACAAGTACTTTGCCCATCATGAAAGCACTGCAGAAATTCGGCGCTGACATGATCGAATTGGGTATACCATACAGTGACCCTTTGGCAGATGGCCCGGTAATTCAGGCCAGCGGGTCAAAGGCGATAGCAAACGGAATGACAATCCCAAAGTTGCTTGATCAACTGCGCGGATTCAGAACGGAAATAGGACTTCCCACGCTGATGATGGGGTATTTGAATCCGATAATTCAATTTGGATTCGAGAAATTTTGCAAAGCAATCTCTGGATTAGGAATTGACGGGTTGATAATTCCGGATTTGCCACTGCACGAATTCGAGGAGTATTTCGAGACTTTAATCAAGAAATTTGAACTTGATTTTGTTTTCCTGGTCACCCCCGAAACTCCCGATAACCGGCTATTAAAACTAGATGGACTAAGTTCCGGCTTCCTGTATGCTGTTTCGTCGTCCTCTATCACAGGTCGTGATAAAAATTTTGATTCTGTTGAGAATTATGTGAAAAGGTTAAAGGAATTGAAATTGCGCAATCCGATCATGGTCGGCTTTGGCGTAAAGGACAGGGAAACATTTTCTTCAGCTGCCAAATATGCCAACGGCGCAATTGTTGGCACGGCATTCGTTAACCAGCTTGGGAAGAGTGATAACGTCGAAGAGGCAACCCGGGTTTTTATGCAAAATATCCGATGAACCTTGCAATCATAAAATATAATGCTGGTAATATCCGATCTGTCCTCTTCGCCATAGAGCGGTTAGGAATTTCGGCGACCGTTACAGATGACTGCGATGAACTCAGGTCGGCTGACCGGGTAATCTTTCCCGGCGTCGGCGAGGCGAGCAGCGCGATGGCATATTTGAAAGCTCGAAAATTGGACCAATTGATCAAGGACCTGAGTCAGCCGGTATTGGGAATTTGTCTTGGCATGCAATTGATGTGCAAGTATTCGGAAGAAAACGAAACTGAATGTCTTGGTATTTTCCAAGAAATAGTGAAAAAATTTCGGATTGACAAAGAAGGCGATTCAAAAGGCGATGTAGTAAAGGTTCCTCAGATCGGTTGGAATAACATTTCAGACCTTAAGTCAGCTTTGTTTAATGGAGTCCCCGAAGACAGCTACTGCTATTTTGTCCATGGTTACTACGCTGATTTTGGGAATGATACAATTGCGACGACGGATTACATACAAAGTTATAGTTCGGCGTTGAATAAAAAGAACTTTTATGGTGTTCAGTTTCATCCTGAAAAAAGCGCTGAGGTTGGCAATAGGATATTGCAAAATTTCATGACAGTATAGTTACAAGGCTTATGGAAATCATCGCAGCGATCGATATTATGGATGGTGCCTGCGTAAGGCTGACTGAAGGTAATTTCTCTACAGTTAAGGTCTATCATAAATATCCGCTTGAGATTGCTAAAGAATTTGAAGGCGCAGGACTGAAAAGATTGCATTTGGTCGACCTCGATGGCGCAAAAGCGGGAATGGTCAGAAATTGGAAAGTACTTGAATTGATCGCTTCCAAAACAGGTCTGTCAGTCGATTTCGGAGGAGGGATAAAAAAAGAAAACGATGTCCGGATAGCCTTCGATTCGGGCGCCAGCTTTGCTACTGTTGGAAGCATTGCGGTAACGAATCAAGAGGAATTTACAAAATGGTTGATGATTTTTGGTGCCGAAAAATTTTTGTTGGGCGCTGACGTTAGGGACCGAAAGATCGTCATTAATGGTTGGCTAGAATCGTCAACAATTCCGGTCGTTGAGTTTATCAAACTGTATTGGACGAAAGGAGTAAAGAAAGTCTTATGCACAGATGTTGCAAAGGACGGCCGTTTAGAGGGTCCGTCGATGGAACTGTACAAAGATCTTGTTCGTGAGGTGCCGGGACTGTTTCTTATCGCCAGCGGGGGCGTTAGTTCGACGCAGGATTTGGAAGAGCTTAGGCTGGTTCAATGCAGTGCAGTTGTCATTGGTAAGGCTTTCTACGAGGGGAAAATCCACCTTTCAGAAATAGGAAAATTTTTGTGAAGTTGGTTAGGTGGGATGCCAGATTCCTTGAAAATTGAATCCGGCCCGGTGGTTGCCCGACACATTTATAATTATCGACGATGTTGACAAAACGCATTATTCCTTGCCTGGACGTGAAAGACGGGAGAACGGTTAAGGGAACCAATTTTGTTAATCTGCGCGATGCAGGGGATCCTGTCGATTTAGGCGAGATTTATGCTTTGCGCGGAGCAGATGAGTTGGTTTTTCTGGATATTACCGCCACTGTTGAAAAGAGGAAGACATTGAGTGAAATGGTACGACGGATAGCTCATCGAATTAATATCCCGTTTACAGTCGGCGGGGGAGTTTCAGATATCCGGGATGTCGAAATGCTTTTGAACAGTGGTGCAGACAAAATAACTATTAATTCGGCAGCTTTTAAACGACCTTCCCTTATTTCTGATTTAGCGCGAAATTTTGGAAGTCAATGTGTTGTATTGGCTATCGATACTAAAAAGGAAAGCGACGGGGTCTGGTGGGTTTATCTGCAGGGCGGACGAATAAGAGCCAACGAAACATGCATCACGTGGGCAAGAAGGGGCGTAGACCTGGGAGCGGGGGAAATACTTGTCACGTCTATGGATCATGATGGTACAAAGCATGGATTTGCATTGGATATAACGCGAACTTTGTCCACAGAACTTCCTGTTCCCGTGATTGCAAGTGGCGGAGCAGGGCAGATGAATCATTTTACTGACGTGTTTCAGATCGCAAAAGCAGATGCAGCCCTTGCGGCAAGCATTTTCCACTTCGGTGAAATTGAAATTCGGGCGTTAAAAACATATTTGAAGGAACGATCCATAAACGTACGAATATGACGATCATGATTGCCGCGATTTGTGCGGTTATTATCATCCTGTTCGCGAGGAGGCGACGTTTTCGAAGATGAAGCAGTTAAACGTACTATTTTTTGAGTTGGGGATTTATGGATCCAAGAAAAAGACCAAGTCTGGATTCCAGACAATCTTCCTTGTACTTCTTGGTTTTTTAGTAGTGACGTTATTGCCAAAATTCGCAATATGTCAAACTCCAAATGGTACTGGAATTATCTTTGACAGCGACATGGGTCCGGATTATGACGATGTTGGTGCGATAGCAATGATACATGCATTTGCAGACAAGGGGGATATTAACCTTCTGGCTACCATGGCCAGCACCAAATATGAATGCGTGGCCTGCGTATTTAGCGTTTTTAACACCTTTTTCAAGAAACCAGATCTTCCCATCGGCATACCGAAAGATTCGGCGGTGATGCAGCGTGATTGGCAGCATTGGACTGACAGCATTCTTCGTATTTACCCGCACAAGATCAATCGGAATGAGCAGGCATACAATGCGATCGAACTATACCGAAAGATCCTTGCCGATCAGCCGCCACATAGTGTAGTCATTGTGACAACAGGGTTTCTCACCAATTTATCCGGATTGTTAAACTCTAAAGGTGATCAATACTCGCCGTTGAGCGGTAAAGACCTCGTATCTACCAAGGTTAGAATTCTCGTTTCGATGGCGGGGAAATTTCCGAACGGCTATGAGTTTAATGTGGATAAGGACATTCCTGCTTCACAATTTGTATTTATGAATTGGCCTACTGAGGTTATTTTCAGCGGCTTCGAAATCGGTGCGAAAATAAAAGTCGGGCTGCCGCTGGTGCGGGATGAGAGGATTGTCAACGATCCTGTCAAGGATGTTTTCAGGATATGCATCCCGCTTGCAAAGGAAGATTCGAGTGGAAGGATGAGCTGGGATGAAACTGCAGTTCTAACGGCCGTCAAAGGGTTCGCACCTTATTATCAGCTGCATTATGGCAAAATAAGAATAGAAAACGATGGTAAGAATTTTTGGATAAATGAAGGCAGCCGCCAGGCGTATTTGGTTGAAAAAGAGTCACCGATTATCGTACAATCTTTAATAAATCAACTAATTATGCACCAACCTAAATAAAAGTTTATGGTCATTAGGTTCGATAAATATGTCGATGGGCTGGTCCCCGCGGTTGTTCAGGATGATCGTACAGGCAAAGTGCTTATGCTCGGTTTCATGAACGGCGAAGCATTGGATAAAACTAAGCAGTCCGGTAAAGTGACTTTTTTTAGCAGGACCAAAAAAAGACTGTGGACAAAAGGGGAAGAGAGCGGGAATTTTCTAATTCTGAGGGAAATACTTGTCGATTGCGACCAGGATAGTTTATTGATTAAAGCCGAGCCGACGGGACCTGTCTGTCATACCGGAGCAGATACTTGCTGGAATGAAAAAAATCAAGATGCTGATTTTTTGTCTTATCTGGAGCAAATTATTGACCTGAGAAAAAATACAACTGAAGTCTCATCTTATGTTTCATCGCTTTTTGGCCAGGGCACAAATAAAATAGCCCAGAAAGTTGGCGAAGAAGCTGTGGAGTTAGTCATTGAGGCTACGGGTGCTAACGACAAGCTCTTCAAGGAGGAAGCGGCTGATTTACTTTTCCACTTCCTAATTTTGTTAAATGCCAAGGGGCATAATTTGAAAGACATAATTGACGTTTTACGAAAGCGTCATTTAAAAATTGCAGGTAAATGAATATTCGGAAAGCATATATGGCAGCATTCCTGTTTGGTTTGGCGAGTCCTGCCCATTCGCAATTCACAATTGTCGGGAAAATCGACGGAATTCAGGATAATTCGGTTGTCCAACTGGTAGAAATCTACAATTCCAGCGATACGGCAGCTAAGGGAATAGTCCGGCATGGCGAACTCAGGCTCTCGGGACACATTAACGAACCGAGTCTTTATGAACTTCATTTTAATCAGGATCAGAAAAAAGTGGCAATATTCGTTGGCAATGAAAACATAACAGTCACGGGAAACGTGAACGACCTACAAAACTTGAAAATTATTGGTTCAAAGACTAATGACGATTTTACCGAATTCCAGAGGCAATTTAATTCGGAAATATTGCGGTTAAATACCCTTGTTCAAACTATTAATGGCACACGGAATATAACCAAGGATGACACGCTTGTGAAGGAATACCTTTCATTGATTGGAAAAATCCAGGCGGATGAGGATAGATTCATTGATAGCAGAAAGGCTTCTTTTGTCAGCGGGTTTGTTGTCTATAATTTTTTTAAATTGTCAGATGACGTTTTCATGCAGGAAAAACGTCTTAATTCGCTTACTCCCGAGGTGCAAAATGGGTTCTTTGGTAAAATAGTCAGACAACAAATTGCGGTTGATAAGGTGGGCGCTATAGGCAGCGAGGAACTTGATTTTACTGAAAATGATACGGATGGGAAACCGGTTTCGCTTTCATCATTTAAGGGCAAGTATGTCCTGGTTGACTTTTGGGCGAGTTGGTGTCATCCATGCCGTTTGGAAAGCCCGAGTGTTGTGTCTGCTTTTAATAAATTCAGGAATAAAAACTTCACAATACTCAGTGTCTCACTGGACAAAAGCCGAGACCCATGGCTTCAGGCAATCAAAGAGGATAACCTAACTTGGACACACGTAAGCGATCTTAAGTTTTGGAACAACGACGTTGCCCTCAAATATCATATAGTGAGCATCCCGCAAAATTTTTTGATCGACCCTAAAGGTAAAATTGTTGCAAAAAATCTGCGCGGAGCGGATTTGGAGTCGAAACTTTGCGAATTATTAGGCTGCAATTAATCACAATGGTCCGCACCAGCCAAAACGCCATTCTTCTCAAAGCAATTCGGTCCCTGTCTTGGCGGCAAGCAATGCAAATTGTAATTTTGCCAAAACCAAATATGCCACGTCGACCCGATGTGGCATATTCGCAAAAGTGGCGCAAATGACAACCGGAACAAAAGACAGTCCCGAGAAATCATTGAATTTCCTGGAAGAAATTATCGAAGCAGATCTTCGGTCCGGGAAATATCATTCGATTCTTACTCGTTTTCCCCCAGAACCTAATGGATATTTACACATTGGACATTCAAAATCTATATGTCTTAATTTCGGACTCGCGATAAAATACGGAGGAAAGACGAATTTGAGATTTGACGACACCAATCCGGTTACCGAGGAGACAGAATATGTGGAAAGCATAAAAGAAGATATCCGTTGGCTGGGATTTGAGTGGGCAAATGAATTATACGCTTCAGATTATTTTGACATATTATTCGATTATGCAGTAGATCTGATCAGGAGAGGCCTTGCTTATGTTGATGACAGCTCGAGCGATGAAATTGCCGAGTTGAAGGGTACACCGACAACCCCCGGTTCAAGAAGCCAGTATGCATCTCGTAGTATTGAAGAAAATCTGCATCTCTTCATCGCAATGCGCGATGGAAAATTTGGCGACGGACAAAAGGTACTTCGCGCCAAAATTGACATGACTTCTTCCAATATGCATTTACGCGATCCCATAATGTACAGGATAAAACACGCTGAGCACCATAGGACGGGAAAAAAATGGTGCATATATCCCTTATATGATTTCGCGCACGGTCAAAGCGATTCAATTGAAAAAGTTACGCACTCAATATGCACGCTTGAATTTGTGACTCATCGACCGTTGTATGACTGGTTCATTGAAAAGTTGGAGATTTTTGCCTCGCGCCAATTTGAATTTGCGCGTCTTAATCTTTCGTTCACGGTTATGAGTAAAAGAAAGCTATTGCAGCTCGTGCAAGAGAAATATGTTGGTGGTTGGGATGACCCGCGAATGCCGACGATCAGCGGCTATCGTCGCCGAGGATATACGCCGGAAAGCATAAGGACATTTGCAGAAAAGGTGGGTGTGCAAAAAAGAGACAATTTGATCGATGTCTCATTGCTTGAATTTTGCATTCGTGAGCATTTAAATAAGATTGCACTAAGGAAGATGGTCATTTTTGATCCCCTGAAAATTGTAATAACGAATTTTAGTGATGACGTAGAGTTTCTATCAAGCGAGGATAATCCTGAAGATCCCGGCACTGGGCGTCGTGAAATCCCATTTTCCCGAGAATTATTTATCGAAAGAGAAGATTTCAGCGAAAACCCGCCGAAAAAATTCTTTCGCCTCTCACTGGGTCAAAAAGTGCGATTGAAAAGTGCGTATATTATCCAATGCGACAAGGTTATAAAGGATGAAAACGGTAAGATAGTTGAGTTACTATGCAGTTATTTAGCCGAAAGTAAAAGTGGATCTGATATTTCGGGTCTAAAGGTGCAGGGGACGCTGCACTGGGTAAGTGTAAAGCATGCTATCACAGCAGAAGTTTTCCTTTACGACAGACTTTTCCGGGTCGAAGATCCTTCAAATGAAGAAGGAGATTTCAAGGACTATATTAACCCCGTGTCGCTCCACGTGGTTAAAGCGGCTTATTGCGAACCATCGTTAAGAAACGCGAGATTTGGGGAACGGTACCAATTTATCCGGAAAGGTTATTTTTGTTTGGACCGAACAAGTTCCGAAGAAAAACTGATATTTAACAGAACCGTGACTTTGAAAGATACATGGGCGAAAGAGGCAAAAAAACAATAAAAAAGGCCGTCAATTAACGGCCCTTGCGCTTCAAGAAAAATGTCTATTGATTGCCACTTCTCATTCCACCTCGCCGCGGAAAGTTCTTTTGTTCCCAATCCTGGTATTGTTTGAACAGATCCGGTCCCAAGACACTCTGAATTCGCTTGTTCCTTTGATCATTCAAATCTTGAATTTTAGCACGTTTGTCATCCTCTTTCATGTTTTGATCCATGAAGATTTCACGCATTCTGGGTCGGAATTCCTGGCCGATGGCAATAACAGAGTCCGCCTGGACATCTGTAAACTTCAGGTCATCCTTTAATTTTTGTTTCATGGCAGCGGGATCCATCCTTCCACCCCCACCTTGCTGGGCATAAAGTGACGAAACGTAAAATATTGCAATTAAAACTGCAATACTTGCGATGATTTTTTTCATTGTAATTTTTTTATGTTTTGAATGACTTTGTAAAGCAAAACAAAGTTCTCTCATTAGAAGGCCAAATTGATGCCAAAGTAAAAAAAAGAAAAATGAATTTTACGCGAGCGGGATATAAGGTGGATTGGTCGGTGAAATCAAGATTTTTGAGGTTGAGGCGCCTTGGATCGGTCGCCTTCTTCCAAAATTAGCAGATTCAGAAACATTCACATGACCCTCGCAATTCTGCAAATATTTTACTGTTTGTATTCGCCATATACTGACCTCAAGGTATCAGATATTTCTCCCAAGGTGCAACATCCTTCAACTGCTTCAATGACACATGGCATAAGATTTTCACCCTCTCTTGCTTTTTCGGAAAGACTGATGAGCAATTTCTTGCATTGAAGATTGTCTCTCGATGAACGCAACTTTTGTAGCTTCCCGATTTGGAGTCTACGGATGGAGTCGTCAACTTTGAAGATAATTTCCTGGTTAGATTCCTTTTCTTCGAAGGAATTTAAACCTACAATTATTTTTTCTTGCGTCTCGATTTGATGCTGATAGTCGTACGCGCTCCTTGCGATTTCATCTTGCATGAATCCCGATTCAATGGCCGCAACGCTGCCACCCATTTTGTCTATTTTTCCCATCAGCTCCCAGGACATAGATTCGATTTGGTCGGTCAGTGATTCAATTAGGTAACTGCCGGCCAGGGGATCTGCGGCAGCAGCGATGCCGCTTTCATAGGCAATTATTTGTTGCGTTCGCAATGCAATTTTTGCGGCTTCTTCAGTAGGAAGACCGAGTGCCTCGTCGTATCCATTGGTATGCAGGGATTGCGTTCCACCAAGGACGGCAGACAAAGTCTGTGTGGTCACCCGAACAATATTATTGAGGGGTTGCTGCGCCGTGAGTGTGCTTCCCCCGGTCTGCGTGTGGAATCTCATCATCATGGCCTTTTCCTCAGTCGCCCCCAACTGCTTCATTATTTTTGCCCACATCCTCCTGGCGGCCCGGAATTTTGCGATTTCTTCAAACAGATTGTTATGGGAATTGAAAAAAAATGATAGCCGTTTGCCAAAAACATTGATGTCAAGCTTCCGATCCATAGCTGCCCTTGCATATTCCTTTCCATTGCTCAAAGTAAATGCGATTTCCTGCACAGCATTACTTCCTGCCTCGCGGATATGATATCCTGAAATGGAGATTGTATTCCATTTTGGAAGCTCCGAGGCACACCATTCGAATATATCCGTAATTATCTTCATCGAGGGCTTAGGTGGAAAAATGTACGTGCCTCTTGCAGCATATTCCTTAAGAATGTCATTTTGAATGGTCCCCGAAATGCATTTCAAATCAGCCCGCTGTTTCTTTGCCAATGCCACATAAAGCGCGAGCAGAATAAATGCAGTTGCGTTGATAGTCATTGAGGTTGAAACCTTCTCCAATGAGATACCTGCGAAGAGCTCCTCGATATCGTCTATAGAATCAATCGCCACACCAACCTTCCCTACTTCACCATCAGCGAGGAGGTGATCACTGTCGTAGCCAATCTGCGTTGGCAGGTCAAACGCTACACTAAGACCGGTTACTCCTTGGCTCAACAAGTAGTGATACCTCCGATTACTTTCCGATGCCGTGCTAAAGCCTGAGTATTGCCTCATGGTCCAGAGTTTGCCCCTGTACATATTGCCCTGTATCCCACGAGTGAATGGAAATTTCCCAGGAACTTCCGCATTAAGGGAATTCGGCAAGTCCGCAGCAGTATATAAAGATTTGATTTCTATTCCAGAGTCCGTTTCAACCTTTTTTTCGGCCATTCTCAAGCTGTTTTATTAGTACCAATGCATTATCGCTGAGCCCTGCTTCTTATATATATTAATTCCAAGAATAATCTTCTACCTCATTAGACTCTTCGCCTCGTAGCTCAGTGCGTCCGCTACTACGTTGTGCAGCGATGCCTTAGGATTATTTAAGATCATCTCTAAAATCGTTTTGTTCAGATCCAAACCAGTCGCATTTTCAGGCAGGATTGACGCGACCTGGTTAATGATCAGGAGATTCTGGTCTTTTAGCCTGTTTAATGCATCCCAAGTTTCCGCCGAAACATAAATTCGTTGGGTTACGTTATGATCAAATTCATTCCGGATATTCTGGCTAAGAAAGAATTGCATTTCCTTGGCGCTCATTCCGGGCTGATTAACCCTGGGTATCAGGTTTGGCAATGCAATCCGGTCAGTAAGTAAAATCAATCTTTCATAGGCTTGTAATTGTAACTGCCGGGCATCGACATTTGATTTTTGACGCGCTCCGAGCTTTGCTTCTTTGCGCTGCCTGATAAAAACGAAGACAAGCGCTCCGGCTAACAAAAAGGCGATGACCAGCGCCCAGATTAATTCAGTAGGAGAGATGGACATGATTCATTATTGAATAAGCAAAAATAGGCCGAATCACCTACTTGCAATACAATTTATTGCAACGCCCTAGTCAAGGAGAAAAGCACAATCGATCAATAGTACGTCATGACATCTGATCTCCGTAAATCGCGTCAAATTTTCGATAGGCTCTCGCAAAAATGAGTGGAAAGACTAGGAGCGAGAATACCATAGCACAAAGAATTCCGCCGATTACAACTCTTGCCAGTGGACGCGAACTTTCCGAACCAATACCATGCGACATCGCGGCGGGCAACAGGCCAATTGCAGCCATGAATGCAGTCATCATAACTGGCCTTACACGGGCCTCAACACCTTCCCTGATTGCACGATACAGGATATTTTTTCGGCCTTTAACTTTTTCCAAATTTTCTTTGAAAACTGTAATTAACAGGACCCCGAAAAGAATACAAATACCGAAAAGCGCTATAAAGCCGATCCCGGCTGAAATACTGAAGTTTGTTCCGGTTACAAAAAGAGCAACAATCCCTCCTACAATGGCAAAAGGAACGTTTGTAAAAACCAAACCTGCGTCTTTCAAATTACCGAACATGGTAAATAGCAAAATAAATATCAGAAGGAGACTTATGGGAACGACCTCTGCGAGCCTTTTTGTTGCACGCTGCTGATTCTCAAAATCTCCTTGCCAAACCATGCTATAGCCTTTTTTGAGAGACACCTGATTTTCAACTTTTTCCTGAGCTTCTGCGATAGCACTTCCCATGTCTCGACCGCGAACTGAAAATTTAACAGCGGAATATCGTTCGTTGTCGTCACGAAAAATCAGGCACGGCCCTGTTTTTGTTTCAATCGACGCAATTTCCTTTACCGGCACCTTAGAGCCGCTTTCGGTTGGCACCATTAAATTGCCGATATCGCTTTCAGTTTTCCGAAACTCTTCAGGGAATCGCAGGCGAATATCGAATTTGCGGATATTCTCGTATAAGGTCGAGGCGGATTTGCCCCCGATCGCCATTTCTATGACTGCATTTGCGTCAGCCGTCGCCACGCCATATAACGCCATTTTTTGTTGTTCCAGATCAATATCCATTTCCGGCTGTCCGATATTTTTGATCACACCAAGGTCTTCAATGCCCCGAACTGTTTTCAAAATTTCATAAACCTGATTAGATTTCCCTTCCATGTAGTCAAGTGAATCCCCGAAGATTTTAACACAGATAGAACCTTTTACTCCCGAAACAGCCTCTTCAATATTATCAGTGATTGGCTGGGAAAAATTGAGGTCCGCCCCCGGAATAACAGATAGTTTGTGATCCATCTGGTCAACCAGTTCATCCTTAGTTATGAGGGGTTTCCAATCATCTTCTGGGTAAAGCATCACATCAAATTCGTTATTATAAAATCCGGCAACATCCGTTCCGTCATCCGGCCTGCCGGTTTGAGAAATAACATTTTTTACCTGGGGAAATGTCATGAGCATCGACCTTACTTGTTTTGCAATTTCAACTGACTTATCCAAAGAAATGCTATAAGGTAATTGTACGCGGAGCCAAATCGATCCCTCGTCTAATTCTGGTAGAAATTCGGACCCAAGAAACCTAAAAGAAAACAAGCCGACGACAATTATTATAAACGAAATAAGTACCGTAGTCACTTTGTTTCGATAGGTAAATGAAAAGGCAGACGTCATCGACTTGATAAGGAATTTTACGATTGGATTTTCCTTTTCGCGAACATTTTTATTAAGCAGAAGATGGATCAAGACGGGGACCAGCGTAAGGGTAGTTATCAATGCGCCCAGCAGCGCGAATCCTAACGTATAAGCAAGGGGAGAAAACATTTTGCCTTCAACCTTTTCGAAGGAAAAAATTGGTATTAGGGCTGCGATAATTATTAGTT